>NZ_JBSWYG010000032.1:0-53161 GCF_056160985.1 Roseibium sp. AWQ4_290 | reverse complement strand
TGCTTTATGATCTGATGAAAAACGCTTAGGGTCATTTCTGGGTCCGTTTTTGGGAGAGATTCTGAATCAGGCGTTGCAACCACGATTCTAGACTATCTCCTTACAAAACGGACCTTTTTTATCCTAAATCAGAATTTTCCCGGACAGTAATGCTCACTGGTGTAACATATGAACGCGGAGACGCAGGAGCACGCCAGAAAGTAGCGCAGGAGCAGTTTTTGCCACGCTTCATAAGACTTCACTTAATGAGCAATTCGGCCAATTGCCCATTGTTGATTACCTGTTGTGCTCCTATGTGGAGCAGGCTATTAGGGCGCAACTCGCGCAAGGAGGCATGTAAGTGAGGTTCGCACAAAGACTGAGGAAAGCGTATGTCAAAAGATGTATTTTAGGTAATCACATCAATAGCAAAAACTTCTACAACTCTGACTGCGTCGCAGCATTTCCAGAAATCGGGGTTATATTCAATCGAATCAAGAAATCAGGAAATACGAGCATCTTAGGTTATTTGTCTGACATGTGTGACTATGACGGCTCAAGCAATACAGAGGAACTGAAAAGTCAAGTTAGTTCAGTAAAAACAATGACTTTAAGTCAGCTACGAGCCGCTTTAGGCTATAGATCACTGGTTGTTGTGAGAGACCCATACTCTAGAACGCTTTCGGCGTTCTTGGACAAGATCGCGCCAGGCGTATCTCACTTGCACTCCAAAGTACCTGGCTACGGCGACGGCAGTACAAAAGGCTTCAATCTCTATCTAGACTTTCTTCTGGCAGGAGGCGTGGGCCACGATAGGCACTTTTGGCCACAAGTAGACCTTTTGTTCCAACCCATTGAATGTTTTGACTGCGTGGCGCGACTAGAAAACCTAGATCACGACCTGCGCTCTTTCTTGAAAGAGTGTGGAGTTTCCCGGTCCCGACTGGTAAATATGAGAAAACCGCACGTTTTGGAGCAGGCGGAACACGGAAAGATAACGAATGCCTCCAGAAGACTGGAACTATTCTACGATGATGCGTCGCGTAAAGTGGTAAGGCAGGTCTATCAATCAGACTTCGACACACTAAAATACTGATTGTCCGAAGTCTAAAGATTGATGACGCAATTTGTTATTGTACACAGATTGCGGGTAAGACGTTCATATAATCTCGGCTTGTATGAATTGACAAATTTGACGACTTGCTTTCAGCGGGTCACCGTCTGGGTCCACACGCTAAGGTGCAGCGCTGCACATATTCAGTTTCTTTCGTACTCGTCCCTATTGCGCATACAAGCCGCGGGACAGAATTTACGTCTCACGCCCGTATTGGCATGATATCAAGTCGCCATCATAGCTTGATGGCATGTGCTACACAATGGCTGCGCTTAGCAGGTTTTGACCCTATGCAACCCATCAGAAAGAAACGTGAACGGATCGGACCGATAGACGTCCCGTATCTGGGTGGACCAATCTCATTCCACTTGACTCAGCTTGGCAGCTTTATACAAGCGGGTTCTCGGTCTGCTTGGGGAGTGGATCGACGGGTAGAAAAAGGTTTCTGCATGCTTGGGAAAATCACCAAGAGGATTGCCTATAAAATAAGGCGAAAACTCAACTACAAGACAATTTCTATTGGCGGGGTCGTTCTCAACACCGATCCGGAATTTGTCCCAAAGGGAATACGCAAGCAATTGCTGCAAAGGGACTACGAGACCCCTGAGCTTAAGTTGGTCCGGCTGGGAATAACAGCGCAGGACCGCGTTCTGGAGGTTGGTGCCGGTATCGGTTTTATCGGCATTGCTTGTGCAAAAATCTGCGGCCAGGACAACATTCTGTCTTATGAACCGAACCCGAAGATGAAGCCTGTAATTGAGGCAAATTATTCTTTGAACGGAATGCGTCCCAATCTGAGAAGCAGGGTTGTTGCGGTAACCAGTGGCGAACTCGAGTTTTTTTTCTCAGAACATGTTCTGTCTTCATCGCTCGTTGATCGAAAACTGGGAACACCGACCCTCGTAGAAGCGGACGCTATTTCTGGTGTTGTCGATGAGTTTCGTCCCACTGCGATAATCATTGATGCCGAGGGAGCGGAAATCGACCTACTTCCGAACTGCGATCTTGCGAACGTTTCGACCATCGTGGTTGAAATGCACCCTCATATCGTTGGTGCAACGGCGATCAGCGAATTGCGAGCCTATCTCAGCGAACGCGGTTTTGCAGAGATAGAGACACTTGGGAAGACAGCACTTTTCAAGAAGGCCGATTAAGAAACTCTGTGCCTCGTTGCCCGGTCTATTCGAATGGTGCCGTTTCAATTGAACGTCGCTACAGACTCTTAGGTTGCTGTCGATCCTACGAAGCAATTGGCGACGCAAACTCAGGTAGCGCGGACGAGTTTCAGTCCGAGCCGCTTTGCGTAGAACTCGCAGATTGCGTCTTCGGAGTGCTGTTCCTGCTGACGCGCATGACCGTTTGTTTGGAACTTTTCCCGACATATGACGCTTGAAATGAGGGCTTGGATATTTCCCACCAACCCCTCCACATCCCCGCACGGTGATAAAAGCCCCGTCTTGCCGTGCTCGATCAGCCAGCTTGGCCCGGGAGAGGCTGTTGCGACGACGGGCAGGCCGGCGTTCCAGCCTTCAAGCACCACGTTGCCAAGGGGTTCGTCATCGGCCGGGCACACGAGAATGTCGGCGGCGAGGAGGAAGGGGGACGGGTCCTTTTGCCAGCCCAGGAAGTGCGCGCGGGTCTCCACGCCCAGATCCGTTGCCAAGGTTTTCATCTCGTCCATCAGCTCTCCATCCCCGATGAGCCAAGCATGCACGGTCTCCGGAAGCTGGGCAAGCGCCTTCAGCAGCAGGTCAAAGCGCTTGCGCTCCACGAACCGGCCAAGGGCGATCAGAACGGTTGCGTCCTGCGGCGTGGCATGGTCCGCACGGGTAACGGGTTTGAGACCGTCCGGCAGGGGCTCAACGAAATTGCTGATCATGTGGGCCCGCTCTGCAGGCCAGCCCATCTCGACTGCCTGGCGGATGATTTCCGGGGTATTGCCGATCAGATCCTGAACATTGCCATAGGTGTGAAAGCCGTCGGGAAAATCGCCGAGGCGCAAAAAGGTGCGCATGTCCCGCCCAGGTTTGGGCAGCCACTTGCTGGCCGGGCTCATCCAGCCCAGGGTTGCCCTGGCTCCGAAGCGGCGGATCTGCCGCGAAATGCCCCAGCGCACAAAGTGGCGCTTCAGATGCGAACGACTGAATTTCAGCTCGTGCACCTCGCAATGTTCGGCCAGCTCGTCGCGCCAGGGCCTGTCGTGCCGGATGAAGGCGATCTGTTTCACGCCGCGTTTGGCAAGCGCGCGGGACAGGCGCACGAAGAATTTCTCCGCGCCGCCGTCTACACCCAGATGGATATGGGCCAGCTTGCCTGAAATATCCGCCTGCTCAGTTGCCATCGATCACGTCATAATAATTGTGGGCCCGGCCGAACAGGCCGCGCAGATTGCCCGAGCCTTTCATCAGCCGGATCAGGCCATAGTAGAAGAGCTTTTCCCCCCGCTGGCGGGCGAAGGGTTGGAGGCAGAAGCCGAGACAGGTGGCCAGAAAGCCGAAAAACATCCGCCGGGTGCATTTGGGGATGAAATGCAAGGCCGCGCTGGTACGGCCTTCGCGCAGCACAATGTTGAAGGCGCCGGAGGTGGCGGCCATATGCATGCGGCTCAAAAGGCGTTTGGTGGTGACGCGGGAGGCGGGAATGTCTTCTTCGACAAAGGCATCGTCCACCCAGATCATCTTGGCACCTGCCCCGTGGGCGCGGCGGAAAAAGTCGATATCCTCGCTGCCAAAGGTCAGGCGCTCGTCAAAGCGCAGGCCCAGCCCGTCCGGGCGCACCAGGCGCGCGCTCACCAGCACATTGTTGGTGGGCGCTTCGGTGATCTGCGTTCCGGTCGGCCGGGGTTTGAGCAACTGCGATTTCCACCAGTGGGGCGCAGGCTTCTCATAGATCCGGCGCACGGGCCCGTTGGCCACTTCCGCGCCGAAGGTCCGGCAGGCGCCCAGCAGCTTCTCGATCCAGTCCGGTTCGGCCCGTTCATCATCATCGATCAGGGCGATCCAGTCCGGGTCTTGCTCCAGAGCCGCCTCCAGCGCCCGGTTGCGGGCGAAGGGGATGCCTTTGCGCGGCTCATGGTGGAACGTGACGGGCAGGGACAGGCGGGCAGAAAGCGCGGCTCCGGCCTCGCCGGAAAATCCTGGCTGCGGATCGTTTTCCACGACCACGGCGGCAAGGGCGACCCCGTCCGGGTGCACCAGCTTGTCAAGGCTGTCGAGGCATGCTGTCAGCATCTGGGGGCGCTGCGCGGTACAAACGGCAATGACCAAAGTCTGGGTCATGTCGGAAAATCGATCCTTCCTGCGGATGTCCCCGGTGCCGTCAGGTGCCGCCAGTTCATCTGGCGCAGCGGGGCCACCGGAGCTGCGGGTCCGCGCAGGGGTTTGGCCCAAGTGGCGCGTGCTGTCAAAGGTTTTCGCGCAGCACAGCCTTTCCAGATCGGGGGCCACGCGCTACGGTTGCCGTTCCCTTTTTTCAAAGATTGCGAAAACGCAACAGTGTTTGGGAGGACACGGCATGAAGGGACTGATGATGCACCGTCCGCTGAAGGTGGCGGACATCCTGACCTTTGCGGCGGCAACTTATCCGCAGGCGGAGATCGTGTCCGTGCGCACGGAAGGGGATCTTCACCGAACCACGTTCCAGGAAACAGCGGAACGGGCGGCACAGCTGGCCCATGGGCTGGCAGCCCTTGGGGTGCAACAGGGCGACCGGGTTGCCACCCTTGCCTGGAACGGCTACCGGCATCTGGAGCTTTATTACGCCATTTCGGGCATCGGCGCGGTCTGCCACACCATCAACCCGCGCCTGTCCGCCGAGCAGATGATTTACATCATCACCCATGCGGAGGACCGGCTTCTCTTCGTTGACACCACCTTTGTGCCAATCCTGGAAAAGCTGCGCCCGCATTTGCCTGCGGGACTGCAGATCGTGATCCTGGCCGGCCGCGAGCATATGCCGGACAGCTCGCTTCCCGGCGTCTTGTGCTATGAGGATCTGCTCAAGGGCCGCAGCCGGGTGATTGACTGGCCGGAGATCGAGGAGACAGAGGCGGCCGGGCTCTGCTACACATCGGGCACCACGGGCAATCCGAAGGGCACGCTCTTTTCCCACCGCTCGACGGTTCTGCATGCTTTTACCCTGTGCCTCAGCCTGCCGAAGGTGCTGCAGGAGGGCAGGCGCATTCTGCCGGTGGTTCCGCTCTTTCACGTCAATGCCTGGGGCCTGCCCTATGCGGCGCTGCTTTGCGGGGCGAGCCTCATTTTTCCGGGCGCTGCGCTCGACGGGACCAGTCTGTTCGACCTGATGGACCGGGAAGAGGTCTATTCCGCCTGGGGGGTGCCCACGGTCTGGCTGGGCCTGATGAACGAGATCGGTCGGCGCGGAGCCTTGCCCAAGGGCTTTGCCGATGTGGTTATCGGCGGTTCGGCGGCCCCGCGTGCCATGATCGAGGCCTTCGAGACCCGGGACGTCAATGTCTGCCATGCCTGGGGCATGACCGAAATGAGCCCGGTCGGCACCCAGGGCAATCTGCCGCCCGCCATGGCGGATTGTCCGCTGGAGGAGCGGATCGACCGGAAACAGTCCCAGGGCCGGGCCGTTTTTGGTGTGGAGATGAAACTGGTCGACGATCAAGGCGCCCTGGTGCCCCAGGACGGGGTGTCGCCGGGCCACCTTTATGTGCGCGGCAACACGGTCACCTCCGGCTATTTCAACGATCCGGAGGCCTCGGCACCGGCCTTTGATGCAGGGGGCTGGTTTTCGACCGGTGATATCGCAACGATCGATCCCGATGGGTTCCTGCAGATCACGGACCGGTCCAAGGATCTGATCAAGTCCGGGGGGGAATGGATCAGCTCCATTGATCTGGAAAACATCGTCATGTCCCATCCGGAGGTCGCCAATTGTGCGGTAATCGCGGTGCCAGACCCGAAATGGGACGAGCGGCCCTTGCTGGTGGTGGTTGCGCGGGAGGACGCGCGGCCGCAGGAAGAGGATATTCTGGCGCTGCTAAAGGCAAAGCTTGCCAAATGGCAGGTGCCTGAGAGCGTAGTGTTTTTGGACCAGCTGCCGCTGACCGCGACCGGAAAAGTGTCCAAACGTATGCTGCGTCAGCAATTTTCCGAGGGCGGGCTATGACCCCGGACGCATTGTTCAGCCTTGAGGGCAAGACCGCACTGGTCACTGGCGGGGCAACGGGCATCGGCCTGATGGCAGCGGAAGGCCTGATGGCTGCGGGGGCAAGGGTCCTGATTGCCAGCCGCAAGGCAGAGGCCTGCCGGGACGCGGCAGACGCCCTCAATGCTCTGGGCCTGACCGGAACCGCGGAGGGCTTCGGCGGCGACGTGGCCAGCGAGGAGGGCATTGACGCGCTGTGCACTGGAATTGGCGGGCGCACGGACCGGCTCGATGTTCTGATGAACAATGCAGGCACCAGCTGGGGCACGCCGCTCGGGGCCTTTCCCTATGGGGCCTGGGAGCGGGTCATGCAGGTGAACGTCACAGGGCTCTTTCACCTGACCCAGACGCTTCTGCCGCTGCTGGGTGCGGCGGCCAGTGGCCCGGATCCGGCCCGGGTCGTCAATGTCGGCTCGGTCATGGGCGAGGTGCCCCATGGGGACAGGGCCTACAGCTATGCGGCATCCAAGGCGGCCGTGCACCATCTGACGCGGATCCTGGCCAAGGAACTGGCCGGACGCAGGATCACCGTCAATGCGCTGGCCCCCGGGCCTTTTGTCAGCAAGATGACCGCCTTTGCCACGCAGGACGAGACGGTCCGTGCGCGGGTCGGGGCGCAGGTGCCCCTCGGCCGGGTCGGACGAAAGGAGGATATCGCCGCTGCCATGCAGTTCCTGTGCGGGCCGGGCGGTGCCTATGTCACCGGGGCGGTTCTGCCGCTGAGTGGCGGGATCAATGTGGAAACCGGACCGGACCTGTTTCAGGAGGCCTATACGTGACATTGGACAAGGACCCGGTGCGGCGGGGGCGGCTCCCGCTGGAGAGGCTGGCGCAGCGTGTGGGCGAGGACGTTGGGGTGTCGTCCTGGCATCTGATCGACCAGGCGCGTATCGATGCCTTTGCCGCTGTGACCGGCGATCACCAGTTTATCCATGTGGACCCGCTGCGGGCCGCCGGCACGTCGTTCGGCGGAGCGATTGCCCACGGGTTCCTGACGCTCTCTCTCCTGTCCGCCATGGGGCAGGAAGCCCAGCCGGAGATAGAGGGCGCACAGATGGGGGTCAATTACGGGTTCGACAGGGTCCGGTTCCTGTCGCCGGTGCGGGCTGGCAGCCGGGTACGCGGGCACTTTGCCTTGGGAAGCCTGCGCCAAAAGCGGCCCGGCGAGACCGATATTTTGTGGCATGCCACGGTAGAGATCGAGGGCGCGGAGCGCCCGGCGCTCAAGGCGGACTGGCTCAACCGGTTCTATTTGACCTCCCCCGGGCCGGAGCAGGCAGTATGTTGAGGCTGCGCCGCTTGCCGGCGGCCCTGAGCGGACTGCGGCTGCCCGCCGTCGCCGCGCCGCTGTTCATCGTCTCCTGCCCGGATCTCGTCATTGCCCAGTGCAAGGCGGGGATCATTGGCAGCTTTCCGGCGCTCAACGCCCGGGATACGGCGGATGGTCCGGTTATGCTGGAGATCTGGCTGCAGCAGATCACCGAAGCGCTCGACCGGCACAACCAAGCCCATCCGGATAAGCCCGCAGCGCCCTTTGCGGTCAACCAGATCGTGCACCGGTCCAACGGCCGGCTGGAGCGGGATGTCGAGATTTGCGCCCGCTGGAAGGTGCCGGTCTGGATCACGTCCATGGGTGCGCGCGTCGAGGTGAATGAGGCGGCGCATTCCTGTGGAGGCATCGCTCTTCACGACGTCATCAATAACACATACGCCAGAAAGGCGATCGAAAAGGGGGCCGACGGACTGATCGCCGTTGCGGCCGGTGCAGGCGGCCACGGCGGTCCGCAGTCGCCGTTTGCGCTCGTTCGTGAAATCCGGGAATGGTTCGGCGGTCCATTGCTCCTTGCCGGAGCGGTATCGACGGGCGAAGCGCTTCTGGCCGCGCGCGTGCTGGGTGCCGATCTCGGCTATGTCGGATCGCCCTTCGTCGCGACGAACGAAGCCAACGCCGACCAAGTCTACAAGGAAATGATGGTGACCGGGGCGGCGGAGGACATCATGACCTCGTCGCTCTTCACCGGACATCCGGCCAATTATCTGAAAGGGTCTCTGTCGCGAGCCGGTCTTGATCCCGAAAACCTGCCGGCGGAGTGGAACGCGAGCGTCATGCCCGGCGACAGTCCGCTGCCGAAGGCCTGGCGGGAGCTCTGGGGGGCGGGACAGGGGATTGGCGCGATCAAGTCGGTTGGGCCGGTCTCGGCGGTTGTGGACCGGCTGGAACAGGAATATCTGGATGCGTGCAGGCGCGCGCGGGACATCATTTAGGGAGACGTCATGGATCTGGGCATTACCGGGCGGGTGCAGCCACTGATCGAGCAGGTCCGGCAGATGGTTGAAACCGAGATCGCGCCGCTGGACATCGAATTTCATCATGAAGTTGGCGGGCATCCTTCCGGTGACCGCTTTCAGCACACCCCGCGCCAGCTTGAAATTCTCGAAGGCCTCAAGGCGAAGGCGAAGGAGCGAGGCCTTTGGAATTTCTGGCTGACGGACAGCGAGAGGGGCTTCGGCCTGACCACGGTGGAATATGCTTATCTCGCCGAGGAAATGGGCAAGGTCAGTATCGCGGCGGAAGTCTTCAATTGCAATGCGCCGGACACGGGAAATATGGAAGTGCTGGAGCGCTATGGCACCCAGGACCACAAGCGCCGCTGGCTGGAACCGCTGCTGGACGGGCAGATCCGCTCCGCCTATCTGATGAGCGAACCGGCTGTTGCGTCTTCGGATGCGACCAGCATGGCCCTGACCGCCGAACGCGACGGTGCGGACTGGGTTCTCAACGGCGAAAAATGGTGGGCCACCGGCGCCGGGGACCCGCGCTGCAAACTCTATATCGTCCTGGCCTGCACCAGCCCCGGCGCCCACAAGCACAGCCGCCATTCCATGTTTCTGGTACCAAGCGGGGCCGCGGGCATCGAGGTGCTGCGCCCCATGCAGGTGTTTGGGGCAGATGATGCCCCGCATGGCCACATGCATATCCGCTTTGCCAATGTGCGGGTGCCGGAAGAGGACCTGGTTCTGGGGGAAGGGCGGGGATTTGAGGTTGCCCAGGGGCGCCTTGGGCCGGGCCGTATCCACCATTGCATGCGGGCCATCGGCCAGGCGGAAAAGGCTCTGGAGCTTTTGTGCCGGCGGGCCCTGCAAAGGCAGGCATTCGGAAAGCCCTTAAGCGATCTCGGCGCCAATCACGACATCATTGCCGATGCCCGGATGGAGATCGAGATGGCCCGTCTCCTGTGCCTCAAGGCGGCCTGGGTCATGGACACGCAAGGCACGCGGGCGGCTCAGCCCTGGATCAGCAAGATCAAGGTCGTCGCCCCGCTGATGGCGCTCAAGGTGGTGGATGAGGCCATGCAGGTGCACGGAGCGGCCGGGATCAGCCAGGACTTTCCGCTGGCCGCCATGTGGACCCATCTTAGGACCTTGCGCTTTGCCGACGGTCCGGATGCCGTCCACCGGCGTCAGGTCGCCCGCGCGGAACTGAGAAAATACGGCAACGGCAAGGTCTGAGAACACATGACAGAGGGCACGGCCGATCTTGATCTGGAGCGCTTGGGCACGTGGCTGGAAGGACGCATTGCAGGCTTCAAAGGCCCTGTCCGGGCAGAAAAATTCAACCGCGGCCAGTCCAACCCCACCTTCCATCTGGTGGCCGCGTCCGGTGACTATGTGCTGCGCCGCAAACCGCCCGGGGTTCTTTTGAAGTCGGCACATGCGGTTGATCGGGAGTTCCAGGTGCAGCAGGCGCTTGCCGGGTCCGGCGTTCCGGTGGCCAGAATGCATGTACTGTGCGAGGATGACAGTGTCATCGGCTCCACCTTCTATGTGATGGACCGGGTACGGGGCCGGACGTTCGATGATCCGAGGCTGCCGGGGCTCGGCGCTGGCCTGCGCACCGGGATCTACGATCAGATGAACAAGGTGCTGGCGGCCATTCACAAGGTGGATTTGGACGCGTTCGGTCTGTCGGATTTCGGGCCGCAGGGCAATTATTTCGAGCGCCAGATTGCCCGCTGGACGAAGCAATACCGGGCGAGCGAAACGGAGACGATTGCCGCCATGGACGCCCTGATCGGCTGGCTGGCGGACAATATTCCCGAGGACGACGGCCAGCGCACGCTGGTGCATGGGGATTATCGCATCGACAATCTGATCTTTGCCGGAGAGGGGCCTGACTGTGTGGCGGTGCTGGACTGGGAGCTGTCCACGGCCGGTCATCCCTTCGCGGACCTGGCCGCGCTTGTCATGCAATGGCAAAGGCCGCCAGGACCGGAAGGCCGGGGCCTTGCGGGGGTGAAGCGCAAGGCCCTGGGCCTGCCGGAGGATGAAGCCTTCATCGCGGATTATTGCCGGCGCATGGGGCTCGGCGGCATTGGCGATTTCGGCTTTTATCTCGCCTTTGCGTTTTTCAAGATGGGCGCAATCCTGCAAGGGGTGAAAAAGCGGGCGCTGGAGGGCAATGCGTCCAATCCGGACCAGGCGCTGCGGCTCGGGGCCAGCGTGCCGGACTATGCGCGCGGCGGATTGCAGGCGGCAAAACAGATCTGAGCCCGTTGTGCCGGCGGTCCGCAGCCTTGCGTTTGGGGGCCGTTGATCCCTTGCCAAGCCGCGGGTGTTCGGCTAGCCAAGGCGTATGACGACAAAGATCATTCTTGACTGCGATCCCGGGATTGATGACGCCTTTTCCATCGCCATGGCGGTGGCCTCTGACGAGCTTCAGGTGCTCGGCATCACAACCACCTATGGGAATGTCGGGCTCGACCAGACCACCAACAATGCGCTGCGCGTGCTTGACTGGCTGGGCGCGGATATTCCCGTCTACCGGGGCATCGACCGGGCGTTGCTGGGGCCTGCGATTGAGGCGTCCAGCATCCACGGAACATCGGGGCTGGAAGCGCCGGAGATCGGACCGCCTGTCAGCCGCGCCCAGGACAAGGCGGCCATCGCGTTCCTGACCGACACGTTGCGCGCCTCCCCGGACAAGATCACCCTGGTTGCCTCCGGGCCGCTGACCAATCTGGCGGTCCTGCTGCGGCTGGCGCCGGATGTGATGTCCAAGATCGAGCGGATCGTCTTCATGGGGGGCTCGACGGATTACGGCAACGACACTCCAGCGGCCGAATTCAACATGCATTGCGATCCCCATGCCGCGCAGATTGTTCTGGACGCTGACGTGCCCAAAACCATGTTCGGTCTCAATGTCACCCACCAGGTTATTGCGACACCGCAGCGGGTCAAGGCCTTGAGGGATCTGGGCAATGATGCTGGCCGGGTGTTCGCTGATCTTGCCGTGTTCTTTGACAAGGCCTACCGCGACCGTCACGGCTTTGACGGGCCGGCGCTCCATGATCCCTGCACGGTCGCCTGGTTGTTGCAGCCCGGGCTTTTTGAGACAAAGTCCATGCGCGTGGACGTCGAAACCAACAGCGGTCTCAGCTTTGGGCGAACTGTGCATGACCTTTTGAAACTCAGTGGAAAAGACGCCAATACCGATGTGGCGCTTGGCGCCAACGCGGATGGCTTCTTCGAGCTGCTTTCAGCTTTGCTGGCCAAACTCAGATAATATCATCCTCACCAAGAGCGTCTTCCCGGCCGTGCCGGGATCTGGTCTTGAACGGCACAGGCGCATCGGCCCCCGGAGCAGGGCCGGGGCGGCAGGGGTGTGGGAAAACGATGGTCAGGTGGCCTCGTTGCGGGCGGCGAAGGTGCCGCCGGTTTCTGCCATTTGCCTTAACAGCGCAGGAACCTGCCAATAATAGCTGTCCTCTTTGGCATAGGTTTCGATCCGCCGCACCAGCTCCGCTGCGCCGATCTGGTCGGCCGTGTGCATCGGACCGCCGCGGAAGCGCGGGAAACCGTAGCCGAACAGGAACACCGCATCGATATCGACCGGCCTCAACGCAATGCCTTCTTCCAGGACGCGGCAGGCCTCGAGGATCATTGCGGTCACAAACCGGCTAACGATGTCCTCTTCCGAGAAGCTGCGGGCCGTCACGCCTGCCTTTGCCCGTTCTTCTTCAAGGATGGCGAGCGCCTGAGGGTTGGCGCCCTGGCCCTCATCGCCGTAAAGATAGAAGCCTTGACCGGTTTTGCGGCCAAACCAGCCCTGTTCGCACAGCCTGTCGGCGAACGGGACATAACGTTCTTCCGCCGGGCGGGTGGCTGCGCGGCGCTTGTTGGCCGCCCAGCTGATGTCCAGCCCGGCAAGATCGGCCACCTGATAGGGGCCCATGGCGAAGCCGAACCCGGTCATGGCCCGGTCGATCTCTTCAGGGCTTGCCCCATCCATCATCATATAATCGGCGGACTTTTTGTAGAACGTCATGATGCGGTTGCCGATGAACCCGTCGCAGACGCCGGAGCGGACGGCGATCTTTTTCAGTTTCCTGGCAAGGGCAAACCCGGTCGCAGCCACATCAGCCCCGGTCTTTTCGGCCACCACCACTTCCATCAGCCGCATCACATGGGCAGGGGAGAAGAAATGCAGGCCGATCACGTCTTCCGGGCGGCCGGTGACGGCGGCGATCTGGTCAATGTCCAGATACGAGGTGTTGGAGGCGAGGATCGCGCCGTCCTTCGCGGTCTTGCCGAGCGTTGTGAAGATCTCTTTCTTCACCGCCATGTCCTCAAACACGGCTTCGATGATGAGGCTGCACTCTGAAAGCGTCTCCAGATCCGTGGCGGTGGCGAGTCCGGACGCGAGAATGGCGTCCCGCTCCGCCTGTTTCAGCTTGCCCCGTTTCACTGCCCCGTCCAGATTGGCCGCAATGGTGGCCGTGCCCCGGTCAAGGCCATCCTGGTCCCGTTCGCTCAAGGTGACGTCAAATCCGGCGAGCAGCGCGGCCGTCGCAATGCCGGACCCCATGGTGCCGCCGCCAATCACGCCGATCCGGCTGAGCGGGCGCGGCGTAGCGGCAGCTTCAGGGACCTTGGCAACGGCCCGTTCGGCAAAAAACGCATGGATCAGCCCGGCGCGCTGGGGACTGTCGATACAGGCTTCAAAGAGGCGCCGTTCTTCTTTCATGCCAGCGTCACGCGGCAGCTGGCTGGCTTCCACCGCATCCACGCATTTCAGGGGTGAAAACAGCAGCGGCTGGGTTCGGGCCAGTGTGTCACGCATGGCGGCGAGCGCAACAGGGTCAGGAACCACTTCCAGGTCGCAGGTCCGGCGGGTCTTGAGGGCTCCGCTCAGTACATCTTGTGCCGTCTGCAGAGCAACCTCGCGGGGCTGGCCGCTGCTGATCCGGTCAATCAGGCCACTCTCAAGGGCGGCGTCTGCAGACACGGGCTTGCCGCTGGTGATCAGGTCCAGTGCCGTCTTGATGCCCGCAAGGCGGGGCGCGCGCTGGGTGCCGCCTGCACCGGGCAAAATGCCAAGCGTAACTTCAGGCAGGCCGATCTTTGTGCCTTCAAGGGCCACCCGGGCATGGCTGGCAAGGGCGACTTCCAGGCCTCCGCCAAGGGTTGTACCGTGGAGAATGCAGACAACAGGCGTTGCGCAGTCTTCCAGGAAGCTGCACAGCTCCGTCAGCCAGGGATCCGCAGGGGGCTTGCCAAATTCGCGAATATCGGCTCCGGCAATGAAGGTGCGGCCTTCGCCATAAAGGACGATGACCTTGATGCCGGGCTCGGCGGCCAGAGCCTCAACGGCCTGCCATATGCCCGTCCGCAGCGCATGGGAGGCCGCATTGACCGGTGGGTTGTTGAGCGCGATCAGGCCAACAGGGCCGTCCAGTTCCACACGGACAACGCCGTTGATGCTGGTTGGGTGGGTCTTGGAAAGGGGCTGCATGAAGTCCTCCGGATGCCGCTGGGGCGGGTTTTTGTCTGGCGGAGTGCCATCCGCCTTGCGGGCTTGTCAAGCAAGCCGCAGGTCGAGGCCCTGTTCCTTTCAGCAACAACTCAGTCCTTCGGGGCGGCTTTAGGCGTAAAAGCACAGCGGTCCGGCTTGAGGTCAATCAAGGGGGTTCCGGAAAGGCAGTCGAGCCCCTTAACGGTCAGGCTGGCGCCCTCCACCTTGATCAGCCGTACGCTGGCCGTACCGATCGGGTTGGGGCGTACCGGGGACCGCAGGGCGAAGGTGCCGAATGTGGCGTTGCCTTCACTGTGGCCCGGATTTTGAACCACCAGATCCCGCCGGGACTTGTCGAGCCAGTACAGCACTTCGATCTGCTCATAGGCTTCCAGGCCTTTCAGGGCCGGCACCCAGGGCTCGAACACGTCGATCCGGCATTCTGGGCCGTCCTGCCGGCCCTGGCGGGGGCAGTCTTTGCGCTCCGTCCAGGGTGTGCTGATCTGCCCGATGAAATGCAGCCTGGCATCATCGGGGGCGGAGGTGGGAACCATGATTTCGTGGGGACGGAGATCGCTCATGAAAGGCCGGACCTGTTGTCAGAGAAAGGAAGGGGCGGGTCAGGGAGAAATCCAGCGGACAGAGCCAAGGCCGTCAAGATCGTAGCCGCCAAGGCTGACCGCCTTTTCCTGAAACGCGCTGGTCCGGGCAAAGGCCAGCAAGGTCTGCACGGCGGGAGTGAAATAGGACTTGCGGTCGATCAGAAGATCGAACTGCTCCGCGACAAGCGGCAGGAACGGCAGCTTGAATTGCCTGGCCATGGCCTTTAGGCCAAGCGCGGCATCAGCCTCCTGGGCCGCAACGGCTGCTGCCGCATCACTTTCCGTGTGGGCCGGATGCGCTGCGGGGAGAATATCCGTTTCGCTCAGCCCGGCCTCTGTCAGAAGCTTCGTAAACAGGATCGCAGCCCCGGCACCGGGCTGGCGCATGGCAATGCGTTTGCCTTTCAGGTTGGCGAGCGTCTTGATATCTGGTGCTGCGTCTTCCGACACGAGCAGCCCGCGTGTGCGGACGGCCCAGTGGATCAGAACCGCGCCGGTGACACCGGCTTCCTGCACTGCGTCGGTGTTCCAGCCGGTCTCTTGAGGCAGATGCAGGCCGGCGGCGGCGGCCTGCCGGGACTGAAACTGGTCCAGCCCGTCCCGGCTGCCGTTGCAAAGGGTTGCAAATCCGCAGCCGGAGGCCCGGATGGCCCAGTCGAGCAGGGGGTCATGGGAACCGGCCAGAACGGTCGGCCGGTCCGCGTTCGCGTCTTCATCAGGCCCGTCGATCCAGCGCTTCAAGGCCTCCGCCGGAAACAGCAACTTGCCGGTGATCCGGCGGTGGGGGATTTCATTGGCGGCTGCCAGATCATAAACCTTGCGTTCTTTCACCCGTAGAAGGTCGGCAACCTCTTTTGTGGTCAGAAAGAGCGGCGTCTGGGAGCTTGGATCGGGCACGGTGATTCCTGCGTTTTGCGGACCGTAACTGAGACAACGGTCCGGCTTCAAGAGACTTGCCCGATGGACAGGCCATCCGCCAGCCTGGCAACCATTTGAGACCGCAACGTTCGACGATGGAAGACGGCGATTTTTGATCGAATTGCGTCGCATTTAGGCAGGTTCAAGATCAAACGTCACGGAACCATCACAAGGACATTCTGTTGTCTAAGTCAGCGCGCAAAAAATATGTGTGTTATGGGAGAAAGACGTACGAGTCTCCCGCCGATTTCCTTGTGAGTAGATTTTCCTTCTTTCTGCCACAATGCAAAATATTAAGTCGGGCGCTGATCAAAAAATATACATTTTTTTTCACAAGCCCCTTTCAATGAACCTGCTTTTTTGTTTTTCTAGCTTCGGCAGCACGGAGCGATATCTGTCTGGCAGAGCTTTGGCCTGCGGGTTTATCTGTGGTGCCCATTAACAATAGAATTGGATTTGGGGACAATATGGCGAATACGAGGGGCGCTGCTGTTAAGTATGACAGCGTTCAAAAGAGCTATGACGGGGAAACCCTGGTCGTAAAGAACCTCAATCTAGACATTCCTCCTGGTGAATTTCTGACGATGCTCGGCCCGTCCGGGTCCGGAAAAACAACCTGCCTGATGATGCTTGCAGGATTTGAACCGGCGACCCACGGGGAAATCTACCTGAATGACCGGCCGATCAACAATGTGCCTCCGCACAAGCGCGGTATTGGCATGGTGTTTCAAAACTATGCGTTGTTTCCCCACATGACAGTGGCAGAGAACCTCGCCTTTCCGCTTCAGGTTCGCAATGTGAGCAAGGCGGAACAGGCTGAGAAGGTTCAGCGCGCGCTCGACATGGTCGAGCTTGGCAGTTTTGGCAACCGGCGTCCGGCGCAGTTGTCCGGCGGCCAGCAGCAGCGCGTTGCAGTGGCCCGTGCGCTTGTGTTCGACCCGGAACTGGTGCTGATGGACGAGCCTCTCGGAGCGCTTGACAAGCAGTTGCGTGAGCAAATGCAGTATGAAATCAAGCACATCCACGAGAATTTGGGTGTCACGGTCGTCTATGTGACCCATGACCAGACCGAAGCATTGACCATGTCCGACAGGGTGGCCGTGTTTAATGATGGTGTCATCCAGCAGCTGTCGACCCCGGATGATCTCTATGAAGATCCGCAAAATTCCTTCGTGGCGCAGTTCATTGGTGAAAACAACAAGTTGAACGGCAAAGTGGTCAGTATCCAGGGCGAAGAATGCCTGGTTGAACTTGACGACGGCACTCGGCTGAAGGCCGACAAGGTCAATGTGTCCGAGGTCGGGGATTTGACTACCCTGTCCTTGCGTCCAGAGAGGGTCGAGTTCGATACGCATGATGCAATGGACAATCTTGTCAATGGCAGGATCGAAGAATTGATTTACCTTGGGGATCACATCCGCGTTCGCATGAATGTGGCTGGAAATGACGAGTTCATCGTCAAGGTCCGTAACCGCGGAGAGAAGCGCACGCTGCATGTCGGCGAGACGGTCCAGGTCGGCTGGGCCTTGAATGACTGCAAAGCGCTCGACGTGGTTGCCTGAATTCGCCCGGCGGCCGTTTCAGGCCGCCTGCGACAACGACGGACATTGATCCGTTCAATCCTAAAAGAGGGAGCTAAATACATGAAGCTCAAGACTATTATTCTGGCCGGCACGGCCCTGGCATTTGCCGCGAGCGCAGCAAGCGCGAAAGACCTCACAGTCGTTTCCTGGGGTGGTGCCTACCAGGCTTCCCAGAAGGCTGCCTACACCGACCCTTATATGAAGGATCATCCGGACATTAACATCATCTGGGATGAATCATCTGCAGAAGCGGTCGCCAAACTTCGCGCCATGAACGAAGCTGGCAATGTCACCTGGGATCTGGTCGACGTGGTTGCGTCCGACGCGATCCGCCTGTGTGACGAAGGTCTTGCGATGGAAATCGATCCGGACAAGGATCTGGCTCCGGCTCCGGACGGAACCTCTGCATCGGACGATTTCGGTGACCTTTTGGTCTCCGAGTGTTTCATCCCGCAGATTGTCTACTCCACCACATTCGGCTACCGGTCCGACGTTGCAGAATGGGGCGGCAAGGAGCCGACCAGCATTTGTGACGTGTTCGATCTGGAAACCTTCCCGGGCAAGCGGTCCCTGGAAAAGCGTCCGATCAACAACATGGAATGGGCTCTTCTGTGTGACGGTGTGCCGAAGGAAGATGTCTACAACGTTCTGGAGACCGAAGAAGGCCAGGAACGCGCATTCAAGAAACTCGACTCCATCAAGGACAGCGTTGTCTGGTGGTCCGCGGGTGCGGAAACCCCGCAGCTGCTCGCCGACAAGGAAGTCGTGATGGGCTCCACCTATAACGGCCGTCTGTTTGCTCTGATCGAAGAGCAGAAGCAGCCGGTGAAAATGCTTTGGGACGCACAGGTCTTTGATCTGGACGGCTGGATCATCCCGGCCGGTCTTCCGGAGGACCGTCTTGCTGAAGTGAAGAAGCTTGTCTACTTCGCAACCGACACCCAGCGCCTTGCTGATCAGGCCAAGTACATTTCCTACGGCCCGGCCCGCAAGTCGTCCGCACCGCTGGTCGGCAAACACGCAACCCTCGGTATCGACATGGCCCCGCACATGCCGACAGACCCGAACAACGCCAAGAACACCTTCCTCTATAACTACGAGTGGTGGGCGGATTACCGCGATGACATCGACGCCAAATTCCAGGCTTGGCTGTCACAGTAACGCCTGATGGCTTTGATCCGGGCGGGAACCCCCGCCCGGATTTTCTGTTGAGATTTGCGGAAGACCCTATATGAGCGATACCACTCACAATGGACAGGTGCTGACAACGCAGGATGGCCTGCCGTTAAAAGCGGCCCTTCGACAAGCCTTGCGGCGCGAAAAGATGCGCGCCCTGTTGCTGATTGCCCCCCTGCTGATTTTTGTCCTGATCACTTTCCTCTTTCCAATCATGGACATGCTCTACAGGTCGGTGGAAAACGGTATCGTCTCCGACACCCTTCCAAAAACGGTTGTTTCGTTGTCCGCCTGGGACCCGGCTTCGAGCCAGGTGCCGGATGAAGCCGTGTTTGCCGCACTGTATGACGACATGGTGGTCGCGGTGGCGGAGAAAAAACATACCCGTCTCGGCTCCCGGCTGAACTATGAGCAAAGCGGCATTTCTAGCCTCTTCCGAAAGACCGGCAGACGCATCAATCGCATGGATGAGGCAGGACCGTTCAAGGAGCAATTCCTGCAGGCGGACAAAAAATGGGGCGATGTGCAGACCTGGCAGGTCCTGCAGCGCTTTTCGCCCGCCTATACGCCGGGATATTTTCTGAACGCCTTTGACGCCAAACAGACCGAAAACGGCATTGAAATGAAGCCGGAAGACGAACGGATCTATCTGTTCCTGTTCGGCCGCACGCTGTTTTTGTCCATTGTCATTACGGTGTCCTGTCTGCTGCTTGGCTACCCGATCGCCTTTCTGCTGGCCGCGCTGCCGCTGCGGACGTCAAACCTGCTCATGATCCTGGTGCTTCTGCCCTTCTGGACCAGTCTTCTGGTGCGCACCTCCGCCTGGAAAGTGCTGTTGCAGCAACAGGGAGTGATCAACGACTTCCTTGTCTGGACCGGGATCATCAGCGACGCAGGCCGTCTGGTGATGATCAACAACCAGACCGGCACCATTATCGCGATGACGCATATCCTTCTGCCCTTCATGATCCTGCCGCTCTACTCTGTGATGAAGACGATTTCGCCCTCCTATGTGCGTGCTGCGAAAAGCCTTGGCGCCAATGACTGGACAGCGTTCTGGCGGGTCTATTTCCCGCAGTCGGTTCCGGGGATCGGCGCCGGTGCCGTCTTGGTGTTCATCCTGTCTATCGGCTACTACATCACACCGGAACTGGTTGGCGGCACCTCTGGCATTTTCATTTCCAACCGGATTGCCTATCACATCTCCTCGTCGCTGAACTGGGGGCTGGCAGCTGCCCTGGGGTCCTTGCTTCTGGTGGCGGTGCTGATCCTCTTTGTGGTCTACGACAAGATCGTCGGCATCGATAACGTGAAACTCGGATAGGAGGACGATATGAGCGCACTTCCACCATACGCCTCCCCGCTGCAGAAAACCTGGTTCTATTCGTTCCGGTTTCTGTGCGGTGTGATCTTCTTCTTCCTGATCTTTCCGATCCTGGTGATCCTGCCGTTGAGCTTCAATGCTCAGGACTTCTTCACCTTCACCAAGGAAATGCTGGCCCTTGACCCGGCCGGGTATTCCCTGAAGCATTATGAAGACTTTTTCACCAATCCGGACTGGCAGCAGGCGCTGAAGAATTCGGTCATGATTGCACCCGTGGCCACGCTCATGGCCACGGTTCTGGGAACCCTTGCGGCCATTGGCCTGTCCCAGTCCCATGTCCCGTTCCGCTCGGCGATCATGGCCATGCTGATTTCGCCGATGATCGTGCCGCTGATCATTTCTGCGGCGGGCATGTATTTCTTCTATTCGTCCATTGGCCTGCAAGGCACCTATTTCGGTGTGGTGCTTGCGCATGCGGTTCTTGGAACGCCCTTTGTCATCATCACGGTGACGGCGACCCTGGTCGGCTTCGACAAGAGCCTTGTCCGGGCGGCGGCCAGCATGGGGGCCGATCCGGTTCGGACCTTCTTCAAGGTGCAGATGCCGCTGATTGTGCCGGGTGTTGTGTCCGGAGCGCTGTTTGCCTTCATCACCTCCTTTGACGAAGTGGTGGTTGTGCTGTTCCTCGGGTCTGCCGGTCAGAAGACCCTGCCGTGGCAGATGTTCACCGGGCTCAGGGAGCAGATCTCGCCGACCATTCTGGCGGTGGCCTCCCTCATGGTGGTGATCTCCGTCGCCCTGCTGACGGTGCTGGAACTGCTGCGCAGGCGCTCCGAACGGTTGCGGGGGCTGACACCCGGCTAACCTGGCCTGGGTGGTTAACCGGTTCCGGTTGACCACATTCTTAAAGGGTGGACACTTTTTGCGTTCAGGGGAACGCATGATGCGTCCGCCTCGCTGCTCACAGGATGCCGGTGGCGGAACGCCAGTCACCGGGTGGAAGGCGCAGACAGGTCTTCCCGGCAGCATGACAATTTGAATTTGGGCCTGGCGGGCCGGTTTCTTTTGAGAGAAACCGGCCCGCTTTGCGTTTGAGGCCCAGACAGAAACCTGGCTGCACACACCGGCGGCACACACCGGTGGTCGGCACCCGGCGCGAGACACGGGCCGGCGGATTAATGGCTGGACGATAGCCCGGTCTGAAATCGGAGTTTGCAGAGCAGACAAGAGACAGTGGAAAGGAGCTGTACCATGAGCAAAGACATGATCCGCATTTATGAAATGAACAATGGTGAAAAGGCCTTTTCGCCGTTTTCACCGCATGAGATGGACCGGCGGCAGGCAAATCTGCGCGAGTTGATGGAGTCCCGCCAGATTGAGGCCTGTCTGTTCACCTCCTATCACAACATTTGCTATTATTCGGGTTTTCTCTATTGCTCCTTCGGCCGGAAATACGGCTTTGTCGTCACCCAGGATACCGCAAGCACCGTTGCTGCCGGGATTGACGGCGGCCAGCCCTGGCGCCGCACCCATGGGGACACCGTGATCTATACCGACTGGCAGCGGGACAATTTTTTCCACGCGGTGCAGAGCCTGCTGGGCTGGCCAAGTTCCCGGATCCGCAGGATCGGTCTGGAGTTCGACAATGTCTCACTGGATCTTCTGAAAGCTCTGGAAGGCGTGTTTCCCGGGGTGGAGTTTGTGGATGTGGCCGCAGACGCCATGGTACAGCGCACGATCAAAAGCGCAGAGGAGCACGTCCTTATCCGGGAAGGCGCCCGGGTCTGCGATGTGGGCGGCGCAGCGCTGGTGGAAGCCGTCGGGGCCGGAGTGCCGGAACATGAGGTGGCCATTGCCTCAACCAATGCCATGATCCGGGAAATCGCCAAGTCATTTCCGTTCGTGGAGCTGATGGACACCTGGACCTGGTTCCAGTCCGGCATCAATACGGACGGGGCCCACAACCCGGTCACCAACAAGCTGGTCGAGGCGGGGGACATTCTCAGCCTCAATTGTTTCCCGATGATCTTCGGCTATTACACGGCACTGGAGCGCACGCTGTTCTGTGAATACGCGTCTGAAGAGCATTTGCACCTGTGGGAAATCAATTGCCATGTCCATGAAAAGGGCCTTGAGCTGATCCGTCCAGGGGCCCGTTGCTGCGACATCGCTGCGGAGCTGAACGAGATCTATCGCAGCCACGATCTCCTGTCTTTCCGCAGCTTCGGATATGGCCATTCCTTCGGGGTGCTCAGCCATTATTATGGCCGCGAGGCGTCCGTTGAACTGCGCGAGGATGTGGAAACGGTCCTGGCGCCGGGCATGGTGGTATCCATGGAGCCGATGATCATGATCCCTGAGGGCCAGCCGGGCGCAGGCGGCTACCGGGAGCATGACATTCTGATCGTGAACGAGACCGGTGCGGACAATATCACTGGCTTTCCGTACGGTCCGGAGCACAATATTCTGCCGGCGCGCTAGCGTGGTGGAATTGAAATACGCTTCATTTGTGCAGCGCGCGCCTGAGCGGATTCCAATTCCGAAAACCACACTAGAAATATGGGTTTGCTAGTCACACTTATGAAGCTGAAGTTCGTTCGGAACACGCTGAAAAATGAGCCGAACTTCAGATCAGGGTGACTAGATGTGGAGCCGCAATCGGAGGTCTCTTGCGCGGCCTGAAACCCAAGAGGTCAGCGCAAAGGGAAAGCCGGATTGACCTTGACGAAACGCCGCAGGAGCCAGAGCGCAACACGTCTCGGGGATGGAGAAGCGAGGCGGGTATTTGCCTGGCTCTGCGTTTGCCACCGCGTCCGTCAGTTGCTCTGAACAAAATCGAGCGCGTCGCCCAGGCCGGAGAGGCTGACATCTGCCGCGATCGGATCTTCCGATGAGACCGCAAAGAAGCGAATATCTGCACTGTCGCTGCCGCGCAAAAGATCGAGCTGTGCTGCGCTCAGATCCTGCAACGCCTGGCAACCGTTCGGGAAACAGGCGCTGAAGGGAACGTTCCAGACATCTTCTCCCAGAACGACACGAACGCCCGGCTCAAGAGAGGTGCCAAGCGGCAGGGCAATCAGAAGAGCTGGCTTGCGCCCATCCTGCTCGATCAGTACGGAAAGGGACAGGAATGTCTGCTGAGATGATTTTTCGGCAACGGACTTGGTCAGGCTGCAGGAGCCCATCTTGCAGGCTGTGGCCCAGCCTGCGACCTCGGAAGTCGTTTCCGGCTTGTCCTGGGCATTGGCGCTCAAGGCGGCCAGGAGTGAGAAAAAGGCGGCCAGACCGACTGCTGCCGGAAACCGCATGGCCCGCTGCAGAAAGATCTGCACAAGGGATGCGGGGGAGAAGTCACACGTTGAAATCATGCCGGTACCATTGGGTTGACTGAATGGGACGCCCGCCGGGCGTCCCACAATCACCGAAAGTGCGGTGACTGTCCATTGTGTGCTTACGCTAGGTTAGGATTTTTTGAAGCGCTGCATTCCGTAAAGGCCCGCAATGCCGGTCATGAAAAGCCAAAGGGCGGCCGGAACCGGGATCGGGTTGGGGCTGGGCAGCGGAGTGCCGCCAACACCGGCAAAGCCGAAGATGAACGTATTTGAGCCACCGGCCCCCGTCCCTGCGGCATCCCGGGCAGGCTGGCCAAGGGAAAACACTTCTGCGCCAACGAGGCCCAGAGCGGCAAGCGCGCCGGCCTCAGTGGTGGTGGCGCCGTAGAAGATCTCGAAGGAAAAACTTTCACCGGCGGCAAGGCCGCCAAATCCGAAATCGAAATTGGAGCCATGGTCGGCCGGTCCGAGATCCGTGAAATCTCCGGTGCCGCCGGCTACAATTTCCGACCGTGCAGCGAACGGATCGGAACTTACAAACCCGTTATCCACTGCCAGAAGAACGGAAGACGCGGCTGCAACGCCCCCATGGGTGACAAATTCACTGAATGTATCCGGTTCGATATCCCAATCGAATGTGCGGGTGTATCTCAGATCCGCAATGGCGGCCCCGCTAGTGTTTTCGATTGTGACATCCACACGGTAGAGATTTGAGGTCTCCGTTGCCGGCTTGAAGTCGTGTGTCACGCGCAGGTCGCTGCCCATATCGACAACGGAAGTCGCCGTTGAGGCAGTTGACGCGAAGGACACCAGGGACAGGCCGCTCGCTCCACCAAAGTCATTGTTGGCACTGCCGCTGGCGCCGCTGTCAGCAATCCCGACGCCCCAGCCTTCGCACAGACAGCCGTGGGAGGTGGACTCGTTGCCGGTCGGAATGAACCGTAAGCCAACGGGTGTAGTACCGCTTACCGGGGAGGGGGTCCCTCCGGAAACGTTCAGCTGGCCGAAGTCGTCCACGCCCAGCTGGATGGTGCCATTGTCGATGATCGCTGATGCTGACGCGGTGCCTGCTGCCAAAAGAAGAGCGCCTGCTCCTGCGGCCACGGTTTTAACAGGAACGGATTTGAAGAAGGATGGAAGAAGACTCATGCTGTGCCCCTTACGATATTTCAAAGTTAAAATCTGCGAACAAATGCCGGCCCCACACACGACTGGACCGCAGTGAAATACAGCTGACGTTTCGCCAGCGAGAACCTGGAGAGAGGTTCGAGATTTTTTGGTATCGGCGGAAAAAACCCCATTTACTTAAATCAACGCTGCGTATCTTGTACTAAAGTGACCTAAGGAGCAAATTTTTTTTACTTTATTTTAAATGTGAATTTAATGCGCATATTTTTCATATCGATGTATGTGTATAATTTTATTGAGGATATAGGCCGTTGAGACTGTGTCTCTTTGATGCGTTATTTGAAGTATTCGTCCGCTTGAAGTTATCGCAAAACATGTAGTCTTGGCAGTAGTTCACGCAAAGGCTGCGCGCCGGAGACGGCATGCTGGCCGCTCCAGTCCCCAAATGGGGATCGAATTCTATTCAAATTGTCTGCATTTCTTTTGCCGTGCGAGGTTGCAGCGGAGGCAAGGTATGCAGGAAGCAGTTGTCCAGTTTACGCAAATCCCCTTGGGCGGGAGCCAGGCTCACTCAGCAGTGTCTGCGGGTGAGCAAATGCCCTGTCATCAGATCCCCTGTCTGGCGCGGAACGGCCGTGTGCAAGATGACGGGGGGCTGGACAGGCCGCCATCTAGCCAGGCGGCCCTGCGCCAGTTGATCGCTGCGGCGCCGGATCTTCTGTCCGCAGTCATGGAAGCGTCACCGGATACGATCAGCATTGCGGATGCCACGCGCCCCGATATGCCGCTTCTTTACGTCAATCCGGCCTTCACCCGCACAACCGGCTATGCGGCCGAAGAGGTGATCGGGAAAAACTGCCGCTTTCTTCAAGGTCCTCTGACGGACCCCAAGGTGGTCAAAACGATCGCCGACGGCCTGAAAGCCCGATCCGCTGTCGATGTCGAATTGCTCAACTACCGAAAGGACGGGCAGGCTTTCCTGAATGCGCTGAAGTTGACTCCAATCTTTGGGCGCGATGGCAAGCTGATGGCCTATCTGGGCATTCAGCGCGATATAACCGAAGTGAAAATCCGAGCGGAGCGCGATCGGGGTGAAAACCGGCTGGAAGCCCTTGGACTGGCCTCCGGCACTCTTGCCCACCAGATGAACAACCTGCTGCAGCCTGTGGTTAGCCTGTTGGCCCTGCACGGCCCGTCTCTGCCAAGCGCCGAAGCGCGGGAGGATCTGGAAACCGCGCTTCAGAGCACCTTGCAAGCGGCGGAGATTTCCAACAGCCTTCTGTTGCTGACAAAGGGAACTGCGGAGGGGCAGACCGGCCTTACGACGGCCGGTGCGGCCCTGGAGCGGGCCGAAAAGTTGTTGCGTATCCTGATCCCAGCGCCGGTGAGGCTTAAGGTCGATCTCGACCGGCTGGACAGAAGCGTGCGTCTGCCTGTGTCGGAAACGAATCTGTTCCAGGTGCTTTTGAACACGGTGCAGAATGCAGCCCAGGCCATGGACAATGCCGGGTGCATTGTCTTGGAGGCGAACACGGAAACGGCTGGTACCTGCCGGATCAACGTGTCTGACCATGGCCCGGGAATTGAGAAGAATGACCGGGAGAGAGTCTTCAAACCTTTCTTCACGACACGGGAAACGGGATCCGGATTGGGCCTTTCCGTCGTCAGGACCATTGTCGCGGCCGCAGGGGGCGACGTCTCCATTGCCGATGGGTTGCCCAACGGGGCGCCCCGCAGCTTCGGCTGCCGGTTCCAGATCACCTTTCCCGCATATTGACCCATTCAGCCTCGCGTAAGGAGTAGTCACATGGCGCATATTCTCTTGATCGACGACATAGATGCGGTTCGCCGCGCATTGGCCGCGATCCTTGAAAAGGCCGGACATACGGTTGTCGCTGCGGCAGACGGGGCCGCAGGGCTCGATCTGGCTGGAGCCCAGGCATTCGATCTGGTGATCACCGACATCATGATGCCGGACACGGATGGCACAGACGTTGTCTTTGCCCTCAAGGATGGCCACCGGGCGCCGAAGGTGATTGCCATGTCAGGCGGCGGCGCCGGTATCACGGCGGCCGAAGCCCTGAAGCTGGCCGTCGTGAAGTCTGACGCGGTTCTGTCCAAGCCGATTGAAAACGGGCAGTTGCTCACCACGGTCAGCGACGTTCTGGCGGCTTGAGTCGCCGGTCATCCCGCTTTGGACCACACTTTTCCCGCAGTTTTCGGAGTCAGTTATGGCCTGGTTCTACAATCTTCGCCTGATGAACAAACTCTTTTGCGCTTTTGGCGTACTGCTTGTTCTGCTCGGATTTCTCGGCAGCACATTTGTGTTCACGCTCGGCGTTCTTGATGAGGAATTCACCGAATTTTCCGCTCAGGGCAATGTTCTGGCCGCCACCAGCGAAATCACGCGCTCCTTCGCCAAGCTGGAAGGCCGGGCGAAGGACTTCATTTCCGTGTCTTCGGCGGACAATATGGCGGCTGCGCAAAAGGCTTATGAAGAGGCAACGGCTCTGATCGTCAAGGACATGAAGCTCATGCACGACGAAGAAGAGCTCCGCCGGTTGAAGGATGCCGAAAAGCACATCAGGATTTACTGGAAAAACTTCCTCAAACTGGCGCAGGAGCGGAACGAGCAGAACCAGCTGATCACCGGCAACCTCTCGGAGGCAAGCAAAACCCTGCAGGACGAATTGCAACTGGTCTTCGACCATGTTCTGGGCAGCGAAGTGAAAGACGGCAAGCCGTCAGAGGCGCTCAATATGGTAACCGACGCCATTATCCATCTGCTGATCGCCAAGGACCATGCCAACCGGTTTGTCTATTCCCACCAGGACAATGACCTCGATTTTGCCCTTTCGGAAATCGAACGGGTCCGCCGGGATCTGACCAGTGAAGCCCTGACAGATGTTTCGGCGGAGGACCGCACCCTGATCGAAGACGCCCTGCACCAGCTCGATGTCTATGTGGAAGCGCTGGACCGGTTCCGCGTGCTGGACACGGATATCCGCCGATTGGAAAAGGAAGTCATGGTGGAAGAAGCCGGCATCATTTCCCACGACCTAGACGAGATCAACGCCATTGCAGTGACTGCGGAACACAAGATCGAGGAACAGGTGCACGCGCAGACGAAAACCGCGATGATCTTTGCCATCACCGCCACCGTGTCCGGGCTCATCATCGGCTTTGCCACCGCCTTTGGCCTTGGCCGCCTTATCAGCCGCCCGGTGACCCGCCTTGTGGAGGTGATGCAGTCCCTGACCAGCAACCGCCTGGATGTGGTGATCGACGTGCCGAAGGGCCGAGATGAAATTGCCGAGATGACCGAGGCCGTGAAAGTGTTCCATGAGGCTTTGGTCGAGCGCCACAAGATGCGCGAAGAGCAGATCCGCACGGAGGAAACCGCGTCCCGCCGCCGGGACGAGCTGGATCAGATGATCGGTGTCTTCGGCAATGCGATCCGGGGCATCTTCCAGCGCATGTCCACCTCCTCGTCGCAAATGTCTACCTCGGCCCTGTCCCTGACCGAAATCTCGGCCGTCTCGGCGGATCAATCCGCCGTGCTCGACAAGGATGCATCGGAAACCTCTAACATGGTGGCAACCGTTTCCTCTGCGGCCGAAGAGTTGATCTCTTCCATTGAGGAAATCCGGCGCAATGCCGACCATTCGGCTGAAATTGCCTCGTCTGCCTCGTCCAAGGCCGAGCAGACCCGCGACGACTTCAACCGCCTTTTGGACGTGTCGGGCCAGATCACCAGTGTTGTCGATCTGATCCGGGAGATTGCCGACCAGACCAACCTCCTGGCGTTGAACGCAACCATCGAGGCGGCCCGGGCCGGGGAGGCGGGCAAGGGCTTTGCCGTGGTGGCGTCCGAAGTCAAGGAGCTGGCCGCCCAGACCGCCAAGGCAACGGCGGAAATCAGCGAACAGGTCAATGCGGTTCAGGAAACGGCCCAAGGGGCGGAAAGGTCCCTGAACGAGATCTATGGCGCCATCGGCGAGGTGACGGAAACCGCCATCAGCATTGCGGCCTCCGTCAGCCAGCAGAAAGACGCGACCTCCGAGATCGCCCACAGCATGGAAACCGTTGCCCAGAATGCCGGGCGGGTGCAGGAAAGCGTCTCCCTGATGAAAAGCAACGCCGACACCAGTGCAGAGACCGCCGACAGCGTCAAGGCCGGCAGCTCGGTGGTCTATGATGAAGCTGTGCTGCTTGGTACGGAAGTCGAGACCTTCCTGGATGCCATTGCCAGCCGCGGAGATGATGAGACCTACCGGATCCATGATGTGGACTGGCAGGGCAGTGTCACCCTGGGCCGCGACACGGTGCCTGTGCGGGTGCGCAAGGTGTCGACGGCCTCCTGCTTTGTCGACACGGTCCTCAGTGGCGCGCCGGGAACGCCGGTGGAGTTCGTTACCGACGGCCTGTCCGGCCCGATCCAGGCCCGGATCGCCCAGACGGAAGCGGGCGGCACCATGCTGCAATTCCCGCTCAAGCGGGATCACATCGCCAAACTGCGCCTGGAGCTGGAGCAACATCTCCACGCCGCCGCCTGACATTCAGCACATGTCCGCCTTGCGAGCCGGCCCCTCTTGGGGGCCGGTTTTCTTTTGGCTGGCGACGGGGCATCGCCAACTTGTTGATCGCGTTTGGGTTTGGTAGATCGCTGTGATGTTTGAGG
Source organism: Roseibium sp. AWQ4_290 (assembly GCF_056160985.1). Classification (NCBI taxonomy): domain Bacteria; kingdom Pseudomonadati; phylum Pseudomonadota; class Alphaproteobacteria; order Hyphomicrobiales; family Stappiaceae; genus Roseibium; species Roseibium sp. AWQ4_290. The sequence continues at coordinate 24,357 of NZ_JBSWYG010000032.1, read as the reverse complement.
ATTTCGATTTGCCGCACCTTAAGGGGGGCGCTTTCCCAGATCGATTATCTCCTATGCGGTTTGGGCCGATCACCGGTTTGCGTTGACTACGGCAGATGTTGAAGACCTCCTTGCGGAGCGGGGTCTTTGTGTCAGCCGTGAAACGATCCGCAAATGGGTGAACCGGTTTTGCCAGCGCTTCGCGCGCTGCATTCGCCGGGACAGACCAAAGCCCAATGCCAAATGGCATCTGGATGAAGCTGTGAACGTCATTGGCGGAGTGAGATACTGGCTCTGGCGTGCGATTGACGGCGATGGAGATGTGCTCGATATCCTGGTTTAATCCCACCGGTATGCAAAGGCTGTCAGGCGTTTCTTCGGTGCACTGGTCGCGCAATACGGCGAGCCCAGGGTCTTGGCAACGGACAAGCTGCGCAGCTACACCAAGCCGGTTCGGGCCCTGGCTCCAGACGCCGATCATCGCCCTCACAAAGGGCTGAACGACAGGATTGAGAAGTCCCATCGTCCGGCCCGGAAACGGGAGAAGATCATGGGCCGTTTCAAGTCGCCTCGGCAAGCTCAACAGTTTCTGTCCGCCCACGATCAGATCAACACGGTCTTCCGGCCGCACCGATGCAAACTGTCCGCGCCCTCATACCAGCACGCGAGAGCAGATGCGTTCGGCCTATGGCAGGACTACACCGCTGGGATGAACGCCTGAAATCCGCCAAAACAGGGAGCCATGCGGGCCGACCCAAACAAGTTGGCGATGCCCTCTTCGCTGAGCGCTCTCTGGGCACGGCCGAAAAGGGTCTTATTGGGTGTGTCTGGCAAAAGCTTGCGGTGTGCGACAGCTTTTCAGGCCGGGCCGAAACCCCGTGAACGGCCGAACAGGGGCGCAAAGCGGTCAATTCCTGCGTCGGCAGAAAACCGGCCCCGTAAGGGGGCCGGTTCTGTCTGCGCTTGGGTTGGAGGGCGTTCCGGTTTACGCGGCCTGGGGGCGGGCCGGTTCAGGCTGTTTGGCCTGGGCCGGATTGAGCGGCAGACAAACGGTGAAGGTGCTGCCCTTACCCGGTTCGGACTGAACGCTGAGCTTGCCCTTGTGCTTGATCTCTACGATGGATTTGCAGATGGCGAGCCCTTGTCCGGTGCCTTTTCCCGGTGGCTTTGTAGTATAGAACATGTCGAAGACGCGGCGCAGGGCCTGCTCATCGATCCCGGCGCCATTGTCCGTCACCTTGATCGTGCAGGTGGTGTCGTCCTTTTCGGCGCTGACGGTGATTTCGCCCTTGCCGCCCGTATAGTCCCGGGACTGGGAATATTCGGAAATGGCGTCGGCCGCATTGACCACCAGATTGATCACCACCTGGGAGACGTCGCCTGGATAACAGGGCACGATCATCTCCTCCTCCGGCGGGCTGAAAGTCAGGTCCGCGCTGTGGCGCCACTGGGACCGGGACACGGTCAGAGCGTTTTCGATCAGCTTGATCATGTCGGTCTCGGATGTCTCCGCATCGTCCGGATGGGCGAATTCCTTGATGGACCGTACGATCTTGCCGATGGTTTGAACGCCTTCGGCGGCTTCTGTCAGGGCCGAGGGGATCTCGTCCTTCAGGAAGTCCCAGTCGATCTCTTCCAGCTTGTCCGTCTGGGCCTCTGTCAGCGCACCGCCAGCCTCGTCGACAAAGCTCTTCAGGTCGTCAAAGGCTTCTCCAAGGAACTTCAGATTGTCGCCGATGAACTGGGTCGGGGTGTTGATCTCATGGGCGACGCCGCTCGCCAGGGTTCCGAGGGATTCCAGCTTGTGGGTTTCCATCAGTTCCAGTTCCAGACGGCGGTTTTTCTCATTCGCCTCGTAGAGTTCGGTGATATCCGTGTCGACCATGACAAAGCCGCCGGAGGCTATGGGCCGCTGCGTGTGCAGCAGCACCCTGTCTTCGCTCCAGGTGCTTTGCCAGGTCTGGATGCCTTCGGCTTCAAGACGGGTGAGCCGGTCCTGAACAGCTTCGGTCTGGGCCAGCGAGTCCTGAACGGGCGTGGCGGCATAGGCCTTGAGGAGCACGTCCTCAAAATGCACGCCTGGGCCGCAGGCCTCCCGGCTCAGGCCGTAAAGGTTGAGAGCGGCCCGGTTGACGAAGCGCAGTTCACCATTGTCTCCCACGATGAAGATCGCATGAGACACGCTGTTGATGGCGTTGTGTAACAGGGTTTCGGCGAATTTCCGTCCGGCTTCCGCTTCGTCCCGCTCACTACGCGTGACCTTGGCGAATTTAGCCAGGGCCGTCGACATCTGGTTGAAGGACTGGGCCGTGCTGGCCAGTTCGTCCTTGCCGCGTACGGGCATGTGATAGCCGAACTCGCCTTTGGCCACCCGGGCGGCCCCGTCGCGCAGCTGGGTCAGCTGGCGGGTCAGGATTGAACCGAGCAGATAGCCGAAGATGGCCACCAGGATCACCTCGAGGCCGGCAATGGTCAGCATGCGCCGCGTGCCGGCGGCCACCACGTCATTGAGCAGGGAGGTGGAGAGGCCAATTTGCACCTCGCCGAACTGGGCCCCGCCCGCCAGTATGGGGGCGGCCACATCGACGCTCTCATCCTCCAGGTCCAGATCCTGAGCGCGATTGCCATGGGTCAGGGTTCTGGCCGGCACCGGGCCACCTTCCGCCAGAACCAGTCCGCTGGAATTGCGGATCTGAACATAGAGCAGGCCCTGATTTTTCAGCGCCTGCTCCACAAGCGCGTCCAGCGTTGCCAGATCAAGGGCCAGCACCGCGTCACTGGTCATGGTGGCCAGCAGCCGGACGGAGGTTTCCGCCCGGGTGCGCAGTTCCTGCTCGTTGGAGGATCTGAGGTCCTGAAGACTGGTCACCACCAGAATGCCAAGAACGAGGATCTCAATGAGCGCAATGCCCAGAATGGTCTTTAGTTTGAATGACATGTCTCTTCTCCCGCAGAAGCGATCTGGGTCTGGCTGGAACTTAAGTTGAGCGCCCGCACATCATCCCAGGTGCTGTTGCCCGCCGGAACAAAGCCGGTCATGCCGAGCGGGCCCAATAGGGCCTCGTCTTTGAGGGCGATCATGGCCTCAGCCAGTGTGGCGCGCGCGTCCGCATCCACATTGGCGGAGGCTGCAAAGGCATGGGGGGTGTAGGCACCGGTCTTGTAGAAGACCCGCAGCTGCGATTGGAGATCCTGCGGCACATTGCCGAAGGTGCGCACCACGCCCCCGCCCGCGGCCACCAGGCCCAGGGCAACCGCCCGGTAGACCGAGTCATGCGATTTCACGTAAAGGGGTTCGAAGTCGACCTGATCGGCGGACAATTCGGCCCGGGGCACCACGCTGGCGCCAAACGCGGCCGGGGAGGGGAATGCGATCTTCTGGCCGTTCAGGTCCGTTAGTGCCTCGATGCTGCTGTCGGCCCGGGCAACGAGAATGCCTTTCAGCTTCTTGTCCGCCTGATGGGCAAAGGCTTCATAGCCTGCGCTCTGATGGACGACCGTATAGTGATACGGGTTCATATAGGCAAAGTCATACGCCCGCTCAGAGAGGCAGGCCTCAAAGGTCGGAATGTCTTTTGCTGTGGTGAATTTCAGCTTGTAGCCGGTCTGGCGTTCCAGCTCTTTGAGAAACGGAACCCAGACCTGGGCAAGCCGCGTGGCGGATTGCTGGGGCACAACGCCAAAGGTGTAAACTTTTTCTGCGGAAGCCTGCGGGACGCCGGACAAGAAAAAGGCTGCAGCACCTGACAGAAAGATCTGTTTCAGAGCCTGCAGCCGAGTTTTCTTCAGTGGTACAATCAAGTCGATAGGGTTTTTCATGACACTTACCTCCGGTTTTCACCATTGATGCCACTAAGAACCCTGCGTCACGATCCCCATTTAGGGATATAATCTCCTCCTCCTCGTATTGTTGGTTAAGAATTAGGAAACGGGGGTGGCCGTCTCACCCGCCGTTTCCCCGGCCGCCATGGCAGTGGCGGCCTGACGCCAGACCTCAATGGAGGTCTCGGACGCATTCAGCGTGGGCAAAGCCCGCAGCCTTTTGATCGTGATGGCGCTCAGCTGGCTGCCGGCCGCCAGCAGCAAGCGGCCTTCGCCGTCCCGGATATCGGAGGCCAGAATGTCGCCGCCCAGAAGCTGGTTCGCGGGCACCTTCTTGCGCACCGCTTCCACGCTGCCGGCAAACACCTGGTCGCCGCCGAGCACCTGGCGCATCGCCTCCAGAATTTTCGGGTCATAGCGCGGCGCATTGCGCTCAAGCTCGTTCATGCAGGCCTCAAAATCGGGCTGATCGCCGGTGGCAATCTCTGCCAGATCGATCAGGGCGCACAAGACGCCTGAGGCTTCTGGAAGGTTCTCCCCGGCAATGTCGTCATAGGGGAACCCGCTGCCGTCAAAGCCCTTGCGGCAGTAGTAAATCGCCTCGGCGATGCCCTCCATGCGGGGGATATTCAAAACAAGGTCCCGGGCCTGGGCCACCGCCTCGTTGACCTGGCGCTTTTCCTCCGGAGACAGGTCGTCACCGTTGAAATAGCGGTCGGCCAGGGCATCTGGCAGCGTCAGGTAGCCAAGGGTGCAAAGCATGGCGGAAATGCCCTGTTCCAGCGAGGGGCGCATGCCGAGGGTCTTGGTCACTTTGCGGGCCCAGCGCTGGATGATCGAGGCGCGGACATGGGCCCGCGGCCGGGAGATCGCGATGATGTCAACCAGCATCTTGATACTTCCCGACAGGGTCTGTTCCAGCAGCTCCCGCTCTGCGGCGAGCGTCTGGTGGAACTCGATCCCCTCCTCGATCACTTTCAGGAGCATTTCCGAGTTGCAGGGCTTTCCGATAAACCGGAAAATGCGCCCGTCATTGACGGCGTTGACCGCCGTTTTCTGGTCGTTGTTGCCGGTCAGCATGATCCGCGTGGTCGATGGGGCTTTTTTTGAGATAAGACCAAGCAGTCGGATGCCGTCCATACCAGGCATGTTCTGGTCGCTGACCACGACGGCAAAGGGGCCCTCGGTTTTTATTTTTTCAAGGGCATCCTGCGGGCTGTTGACCATGGTCACGTCCACGCTTTTGCGCAGAACGCGGTTGGCCGCGTGCAGGACATGGATCTCGTCATCGACGAGAAGGACTTTGCGGTTCTCGCTCATGCTGCAACCTCATTCTTCGATGACGGGGCGTGTTGCCTGGCCACGGCCTCGGCAATCAGCTGGGGCCATGCGCCGGTCGGTGCCGACGGGCTGGTGTCCGCGAGTTGCTGAAGGGCGGTGCTAAGGCCCGCCGGCAGCCCGAACAGGACCGTGAGAAAGGCAACCCGTTTTGCCGCCTGGGCCAGCGTTCCGGCCGAGCCGACCGCGCCGGAGCGCAGGCTTATTCCAAGCAGGAACGCAGCTGCAGCGGCTTCCGTATCCTGGGTCAGCTCAAGGCAACGCGCCTTGGAGTCCTCTGCCAGATGGTGCGCGTCTTCAGGTGCAAACCCGTGCAGGTCTTCAGAGCAGCATTCCTGCCCCAGCCTGCCGGCCTCGATCAGTTCCCGCAACCGATCGAGGCCGACATACCCGACCGCCTTGCGAATGCTGCAAGTCGGCACGGGTTGTTTGAAATAGGCGGAATTGCACAACTGCAGCAGGCGCAGGGACAGGCTGGGATCCTTGCGGACAAGTCCGGCGATGTGGTCAATGCCCGGCTCCTCCGCCTCAAGGGCGCTGGTCAGATTCTTGAACAGGCCCTTAGGCGAGCACAGGGTGTCCAGGACGGACAGTTTGAAGATGCCGTTTTCCAGCTGGTCATGCAGCTGGGCATCGACAATGTCCTTGATGACGGAGATGATGGCTTCCGGCGAGCACGGCTTTGCCAGAAAGCGGTGACTGCGGCCGACGATACGGTAAATCTCGTCTTGTTTGGCTTCACCCGACAGCACAATGCGGATAATCTGGGGATGGTGGCCGGAAATCCATTCCAGCAGCTGCGAGCCATCCACTTCCGGCATGCGCATATCCGTGACGAGGATATCGACGGTTTCACGGGTGATCACCTTGACCGCGTCCACGCCGCCATAGGCAAAATGCATGTCCCACTGGTCCCGGTAATGGCGCACATGCCGGCGGACGGCCTTCAGGATGTTGGGCTCGTCATCGACAAACAGTATGCTCACTTTGCGGGTCATGCCGGGTCTCATGCGTTTGAACGTTTCTGGCATGGACCTTACGAATTGGAGCAGCTCCCGAGTATCCCCATTTGGGTACAGGATCTCTATCGGGCTTGTTTTTTTGAAATTTCTTCGCAGTTCCAGCACGCCTAGCACGTGGAGTGGCGGAATTTAGGTATATATTTAAGTGCTTTAAAGAGATACTGCGCGGGGCCGGACCAAGGCGGCCGGTGTTGTCAGGATCAGTTGTACCAAATCCACCTGGCGCCGGACACCGGTCTTCTGGAAGATGCGCTTCAGATAGGTGCGGGCCGTTTCCTGGGTCACGTTGCAGTTGCCCGCAGCCTCCTCCACGGTGCCGCCACTGGCGATAGTCTGGGCAATCACCGCTTCGACCTGGGTCAGGCCGAACAGGTCTACTAGGCTTTCAACACTCGGCGGCGCATAGCGGCCGGGCACCGTGAACATGACGGCAACCCGCTTCTGGCCGACAGGCATGATGACGGCGGTCAGGGGCTCCAGATCTTCCGGGTCGGACAGGGAGACGAATTTTGGAACGGAGTCCATTTCTTCGGCTGCTTTTTGAACGGCGGCCTTGAATTCGCTGCGGGCGCCGGGCGCGTTGACCGCAAGGGCGCCGTTCCGGTCCACCACAATGCCCTTGTGGGACTTCAGCACCTCATCGGCACTGTCATTGTAATAGACGATCCGGCTGGTGCCATCGACCACGGCAACCGCAGGCGCCATGGCAGAGAGAGCCGCCGTGGCCATATGACCCGGCTGCTCCTTGCGGGTCTTGATGGCAGACAGGGCCACCTCAATCGCCTCGATCAGGCTTTCGGCGGCACAGGGCTTGGTCAGGAACCGGAAGACGCCGGACCTGTTGATCGCATCAATGGCAGAGGCCAGATCCGCATTGCCGGTCAGGAGAATATATTCGCGGTCTGAGGCTTCTTCCTTCCGCATCCGGTCGATCATCTCGATGCCGGTCAGATGGGGCATGCGCAGATCGCTGACAACCACATCGAAGTCTTCGCTCCGGGCCCGCTCGATTGCGGCAACCGGATCGGTCTCAAACACCATATCCCAGCACACGTGCTGGGACCGGAGCACCCGCTGCAGGGAGCTCAGCATCATGGCTTCGTCATCGACGAACAGAATTCGCTGTCTTGCTGCACTCATGTGGCTACCGTAGTCACACAAAGTAAAGCAAGTGTATATGTTCAATTTTTCAAAAGTATAATTTGATTTTAAATTCTAATTCTCATTCAGATAAATTTATTCCGTTGAGTTATTGATAAATATTACAATGCGTATTTCTGGAGGTGAGGATGTAGGGAGATGCATTCAGGTCGCGGAAATCCATGGGTTTGGCGTAAAAATAGCCTTGTGCAACCCGGTAGCCGATGGCGGCGAACAGGTCCCGTTGCGGGGAGGTTTCGATCCCTTCCACCGTCAGGCAGGCATCCATCTTGCCCGCCAGGGCGCCCACGGTTGTCGCCACATGCCGGGCCTTGTCGCAGTTGAGGGCCTTGGCCACGAAGCTGCGGTCGATCTTGAGTTCGTCCCAGTCGAAATCCGTCAGATAGGAGAGGGCGGAATAGCCTGTGCCGAAATCGTCCAGGGAAATGGAGATGCCGAGGCGCTTGAGCTGTGTCAGGGTGTCATGCACCCGCCGGCCATCGCTGATCAGGACGGATTCGGTCACTTCCAGCTTCAGCCGGACGGGCTCCAGGCCAGTTTCGTCCAGAACCTGGCGGGCAAAGGCTGGCACATCGTCCTGAACAATCTGCAGGACCGAGAGGTTGACGGAAACACTCGGAGTACCACGCATGGTGACCACATCCTCGCAGGCTCTTTGCAGAATGTGGCGGCCGATTTCAAGAATGCCGCCGACCCGCTCGGCGGCCTCGATAAACTCCAGGGGCGGGACCATGCCGAGCTCCGGGCTGTTCCACCGGGCCAGGGCTTCCATGCCTACCATCTCGCCGCTCATCATGTCGAATTGCGGCTGATAGACGGGATAAATCTGGTTGGTCTCGATTGCGCCCCTCAGGGTGTCTTCGATCTTGCGGCGGCGGATCTGACCGGCCTGAAGCGGCTGTGAGAACCGGGCGACTTCGTTGGTCCCCTTGCGGGCCGCCTCCTGCATGGCCAGATCGGCGCGCAGAACCAACTCCCTGGAGTCGAGCCCTTCCGCTTGGCTGGTGGCAATCCCCGCATAACCGTCCAGCGTCACAGCGATCGCGTGCCGCTCCACCGGCACAGCAACAATGGCAAGCAGCATATGGGCGAGAACAGCCAGTTCCTCTTCGCTGGTGATGTCATGGATCAGGAAGGAGAACTCTACGCTGCCCGTGCGGGCAATCCGGTTGCGCCCGTCCAGTCCGCGCACATAGCCGGACAGATCGGCACCGAGCCGGGCGATCACATCATCACCGTAAGAATAGCCGAACTGGATATTGACGCGCTTCAGCCCGCTGAGTTTCAGAACCACAATGCCCCAGCCATCCGGTGCAGCGCCGCCGTCAGGGCACCTGCGGGGGCCTTCGATTTGGCGGGACTGGGAAGCTTCTTCAATCATCTGCAAAAAAGCATACCGGTTGGGCAGTTCGGTCAAGCCGTCCGTGAGCTGGACCTTGTTGGTTTTTTGAGCGTATTGGCGCAGAGCGGCGCATTGCTTTTTCAGCCGTGTTCCCAGCACAAGGCTGACAGCCAGAAGCAGAAGCGCGGCAGCGGTCAGCCCCGCGACCAGGGCCAGCTGAAATGCGGCCCGCTTGTCGATATGCGATTGGCTTTCCTGCGTGATGGCCTGAATCAGATGCCAGTCGGCAGGCTCCATATGCGCCCGGATGGCGTTGAGGGCGGCGGTCAGATGCGCTGCCGTATCTTGCGGATGGTTTTGTCCCAGCGCCGCGAACGCGGGGCGTAGAGCCTGAAGGTCGGTTCTGATCGTGTCTGTGAGGGCCACGAGCGCTTGATGGGTCTGGGTCTGGCTCTGGCTCTGGCTCTGGCTCTGGAGGTGTGTTTGAGCGTCCGGTCCGCCGTTCCCGGCGACTTGAAGACTGTCCACAAGCGACTGGTAAAGGGTCTGGATCTCCAGAATTGAGCTCTGCCGGTTTCCGGAAGGTCCGGCGGGGCTTTCGGCCAATGCTGCCAGATCCCGTTCCAGGTGTTCAAGCTGGTGACGCCCCTGGGACAGGTAGGCCAGCAATTCATGACTGTCCGACTGGCTTTTCAGGGCATTGGCCATGTCCGCCACCAGCAGGCTTGCGCCCCACAGGAACGCGGCCCCGGCCAGTGCGGGCAAAGTAATCCAGGCCAGGGGAGCGGCTCTGAAAAAGCGTTTGGCGAACAACATCCGGCTTGTCCTTTCGGCCAGAGCTGCGCTCCCGGGGCGTCAAGAGGTGGCAGCTGACTGCAACTTTGCATCAGTGCCGCCTGGTGCGATATCCTCATTTGGGGACTGGTGGTTTGTGACAAGACCTTGCAGGGCGGTGGCGTGCCTTGGAGCAAATCGCGTTTCATCGGCTTTGTCTATCGCGGCCTGATATGAGAGAGGTCGACGCAACAGACAAAGCAGATCCGGTTAAATGGTGCAGACTTATCGCACGATGCTCTAGCCGATAAATTCACCGGAGAGGGCGTCCCCGGCATCCTCCGGCTGCTCTTTTGCGGGAGGTGCGGGGACCATCTGCCCGGAAGACGCGCGAGCCTGCGGGACACCGGTCTGTTGTGGGGTGACCGGCAGCTTCACGGTGAAGGTGGTGCCTTTTCCGGGTGTGCTGTCAACTTCAATGCGGCCGCCATGTTTCACGTGCACGATCTTGTAGACGATCGCCAGACCCTGGCCGGTGCCCTTGCCCGGTTCCTTGGTGGTGAAAAACGGATCAAAGATCCGGCTGCGTGTCTGCGCGTCAATGCCTGCGCCGTTGTCGGCAATGGAAATTTCGATCCAGGAGCCGTTCAGCCGGGTCTCGATGCGGATCACACCGCCACCGGCTGGCGCGCTGTCTTCAATGGCATCGGTGGCATTGCCGATCAGGTTCAGGAACACCTGATGCAGATCCCCGGGCTGGCCCATGACATCAGGCAGATCCAAAGCAAAGTGCCGGTCAATCTCCGCCACGTGTTTCCAGCTGTTGCGGGACACCGACATGGTGGTTTCCAGAACCAGATTGATGTCGATCGGCTTCAGTTCGGTTTCGCCCGGGTGGGAGAATTCCCGAATGGCCGAGACAATCGAGGCCACCTGCTGCAGTCCGTGAAGGGACTGGTCCAGGGCCACGGGAGCTTCTTCCATCAGGAACGCGATGTCGGTTTCCGTCCGCTGGTCCTCAACGGCTTGGACAAGATCCTCCAGGCCGCTGGTGCCCTTGGCAGCCTGGGTCAGGGCGTCATAGGCGGTCATCACAGCCCCGGCGGCCTCATGTACTTCCTGCATGAAGCGCACATTGTCGCCGACATACTGGATCGGGGTGTTGATCTCATGGGCCACGCCACTCGCCAATGTGCCCAGCGCCTCCATCTTCTGAGCCTGATTGAGGCTTTGTTCCAGAAGCTGGCGTTCGGCTTCAATCGCCAGGTGACGGCGGATGTCCAGCAGGATCCAGAGGCGCAATTCGCCTTGACCGATGGGGGAACAGGACATGCGCACCGGGATTTCCTCCCCCTCGCGCTGGTTGACGGTCAAGTCCATGGTGGTGTCGTCAAACACGGGCTCCTGGCCGGAACGAGCCCGGATCCAGGCATAGGCCCGATCTTCACCGGTCAGAAAATCGGTCAGTTCGGCCTCGGGCAGGACCTCCCCGTCAAGGCCGAAAAAACTGCGCGCGGCCGGGTTCATCCGCACCAGCCGCAGGGCGCTGTCCGTCAGCACAAGACCCGCCGGGCGGGCGTCGAAAACGGCGCTGAGGAGCGAACGTTCCCGCTCCAGCTTGGCAGCGGCAGCCGCAAGGTCCCGGTTGGCCTCGTAGAGCTCCAGGCTCTTTTCCTCCAGCAGGGTCTCAGCCGCAAGGCGGGCTTTTTTTTCCCGCTCCAGCCGCCGGACCAGCATGTCATAGGAGAGCTCTTTCAGGGTCACCTCCTCATCAAGGTGAAGCGGGTACACTGGTCGCCGTCCTGGTCGGGCAGCTCGGTGCGTGCAATGCCGATGTCTTCGCCATAATGGCCGATGGCCCCCCATAACAGCCCTTCGGCAAGGTCTGCCATGCGCCGGCTGGAACGGTAGTCCAGGGTCATTTCTGTCTCTGAGACCGGGCTGGCGGTCAGTTTCGGCAATTCCGCATCCGGGTAGAGTTTCAGAACATCCACATGGATCTGTTCCTCAATGGAGCTGACAAATTCAAACGTGCTGGTGCAGGAGGCAAAATACGTCTCATGCCCGGTCACAAAACTGCCGAGCAGATGTTTGCCGAAGGTCTTCAACAGTTCGGGCACGGGCAGGCCGCTGCGCGCGCTCAAGGCCTTGACGAGCCGCACCATCTCTGCGGTGTCGTAATAACCGACCCCCGTATAGGCGCCGTCATTGGGCAAATCCGCTTCCATGATAATGGTTTCGGTCATGTCCGGACCGAAGGCCTCATCAACCAGGGTAAAAAACTCGTTGAAGACAATGCCTTTCATGGGTCTCTCCTCAAGCGCATCTGCCTTTAGTCTGCACGGGCCGCGCTGCCCATCCCCATCTGGGGATTGCAGAGAAAAAAGCGGCCGCAATCGGCGGCTGTATCTCAGGACAAAGGAATTGCCTTAATAATTGACTAAGGGGAAGCTTGGCGTGCTGATGGCAAATCAAAGTCCCGCAGCTCTTGAGACGGCTGGGGGCGTGCTGACAGCCGTTTGAAAACGGGATGTCCGGTTTCCGGAGCTCAGCCTGAAGCCGAAGGGACCAAGCGCGTCCTCCCCGGGGCTGGGGAGGGGCCGGGGGAGGCTCCGAGCGAGGATCAAACCGGCCACCAGTTCCCGGCGCAGGCGGCGGCCTGCGGCGAACGTGGATTTCGTCAAACGGTTCTCCCACGTCAAAGGGAGGCGCCGGATCAAAGCCTCCTTACTCCGCATATCGGTAGCCCGACCGCTTCGTGCGCAACAGGCGGTAGCTGGAGGGGCTGGTGCCGATATAGTGCTTGAACATGCGCGAGAAAAAATAGGGGTCCGAATAGCCCAACTCGGCGGCGGTCTCCTTGACCGTCTGGCCAAGACCCAACCGGTGGACCGCATATTCCATGCGTTTCAGCTCAAGAAATTTTTGCGGCGTCATGCCGATGCGCTCGCGGAAGGCGCGGCGGAAATAGTCCCGGTTATAGGGAACCTCGGCCAGCGCCTCGTTCAGGCCGCCGGGTTTCAGCGGATCGGCGGCGAGACGCGAGGCCAGCAGCATGATCTGCAGGGACAGCTGCCCCTGGCTTGCCAGCAGATCCACATCCTCCCGCCAGCCCAGAAACGCATCGTCCAGAAAGGCCAGCAGCAGCACCATAAACTGGTGGTGTTGCGCCAGGGTCGGGCTGATCGTGGCCGCCGTCTCGCGGTAATGACTGATCAATGGGCGCAGCACGGCCCAGTTTTTCAAAGGAGCGGTGCGAGCCAGGGTCATCTTATCAAGAAGATCGGCCCGGCCGAACAGGCCGAGCGTGAAATGCTGGGCAACGCCCGTATAGTCTCCTTCGCCCGTATTGGTGCCCCGGAACCGCTCCCGGGCATAAAGGATCATGGCTTCGCCTTCCTTCAGGCAGATGCTCTCGTGCGCGATCTCATACCGGGCGCAGCCGCTCAGACAGAATACGAGATCATGCACCGGATTGACCTTGTTGATACGCCAGCTTCTGGAGTGCTGCATGCGGATGGGGGTGCGGGCCAGGCGGAGCGTCAGGGCCTGAACCGGCATGCGTGAAAACAGACTTTGTTCGTTTTTCTCCATGTTTTTGTTTGATAGCCTTCATTTCGATCTAGCCCCGAGGGCGCTAGCATGGATCTGACAGGGGCTGCATCTCCCGATACCAAGGGATGCTGCCTGTTTTGGGAGGAAAGAGTGCCACATCTGCACCTGGACGCAACAGTCCACGGGGCCGCAGCTGTGGCAGTCAGCTAAAGACATGAAATATTTCGAACAGAGCAATTCGCCTGGAAATGCAACTTATGCGAGATTTTTGGCGTGCAGGCTCATCCTGGTGTCCACGGTACCGGCCCTTGCCGCGAGAACGGCCTGCCCCGCGGGGGGCATAGAGCCGACGGCCGGAAAGCGGGTCAGAATGCGCGCCGGAGAGAGGACCGGAATCTGGGCCGGAGGGCTGCGCCATGGGCGGTGACAGCAAGTATCTCGGGGTCCTTTATGTCTCGCCCTATATCATCGGTCTGCTGCTGTTTACGGGCTTTCCCTTTGTCGCCTCCTTCTATCTGAGCTTTACCGACTATGATCTTCTTAGCACCCCCAAATGGCTGGGGCTGGAGAATTACGAAAAGCTCTTCACCCGGGACCGCACCTTCACCAGATCGCTGGGCGTGACGCTGCTTTATGTGGTGATGACAGTGCCGCTCAAACTGAGTTTTGCCCTGCTGATCGCGGTGATGCTCAATTACCGCCTGAAGGCAATCAACCTGTTCCGGACCGCCTATTATGTGCCCTCCATCCTTGGCGGGTCGATCGCCATCGCGGTGCTTTGGCGCTACATCTTTGCCGAGGCCGGTCTGGTCAACATGCTGCTGGGGATGTTCGGGATCGATGCCATCAACTGGTTCGGCGATCCGGCCAATGCGCTGTTTACCATCACTCTGCTGCGGGTCTGGCAATTCGGCTCGGCCATGGTGATCTTCCTGGCGGCACTGCAATCGGTCGACAAGTCCCTTTATGAGGCCGCCTCCATCGACGGGGCCAATCCCTGGCATATCTTCCGCTACATCACCCTGCCGCTGATCACACCGGTGATCTTCTTCAACCTGATCATGCAGACTGTGCAGGCGTTTCAGGAGTTCAACGGGCCTTACATCATCACCGATGGCGGGCCGCTGAAAGCCACCTATTTCCTGCCGCTCTACATCTATGACAAAGCCTTCAAAAGCTTCGACATGGGCTATGCCTCGGCCATTGCCTGGGTGCTGTTCGCAATCATCATGGTGCTGACCCTTGTTGCCTTCTGGTCTTCCCGGAAATGGGTCTACTACGCCGGCGACAAGAGGAGCTGACCCCATGTCCACATCCGCCGACATCCTGCCGCCAGCCTCCGTCCAGTCGAACGAACCGGCCACCGTCATGGAGATCAAGCTGCGCCGCCGCCGGCGGCTCAACAGCCTGCTGCACTACACGGTGCTGACCGCCGTTGGCCTGGTCATGCTCTATCCGCTCATCTGGCTGGTAGGCGCCTCGTTCAAGACCAACGCGGAGATCTTCTCCAGCCCTTCCTTCTGGCCCAGGGAGCCGACGCTGTCGGGCTATATCAAGGGCTGGGAAACCTCAACGCCCTATACCTTCGCCCGGTTTTTCTGGAACACGTTCCTGATCATCACCCCCAAGGTCATCGGCACAGCGGTGTCGTGCACCTTGGTGGCCTACGGCTTCGCCCGGTTCGACTTTCCCGGCAAACGCATTTTGTTTGCAACGGTGATCGCAACCCTGCTGCTGCCCAATGTGGTCACGCGCATTCCGCAATATCTTCTGTTCCGGGACATTGGCTGGCTGGACAGTTTCCTGCCTCTCTGGGTGCCGTCCGCCGTCGCCGGAGATGCGTTTTTCGTGTTCATGCTGATCCAGTTTCTCAGGGCCATCCCCCGGGACATGGAAGAAGCGGCCCGGGTGGACGGGGCCAACACGCTGCAGACGCTGGTCTATATCGTGGTACCGATGCTGATGCCTGCGATCATCTCGGTCTGCCTGTTCCAGTTCATGTGGACCATGAACGACTTTCTCGGGCCCCTGATCTACATCTCTTCCGTTGAGAATTATCCGGTCTCGCTGGCTCTCAAACTGTCTATCGACACGACGGAAGCCTTTGACTGGAACCAGATCCTGGCCATGTCGGTGCTGGCGCTCGCGCCTTCGCTCTTCGTGTTCTTCCTCGCGCAAAAATATTTCATCGAAGGGATCTCCACGGGAGGGGTCAAGGGATAATGGCTGAGCTGCGACTGACATCCGTTGAAAAAACCTATGGCAGCGGCTTCAAGGCCGTGCATGGCATCGATCTGGCGGTGGAAGAAGGGGAGTTCATGGTTCTGGTCGGTCCCTCCGGCTGTGCCAAATCCACCACCTTGCGCATGATTGCCGGGCTGGAAACCGTTACCGGCGGAGAGATCTCCATCGGCGGCAAGGTGGTCAACGATCTGGTGCCAGGCAAGCGCGGCATTGCCATGGTGTTCCAGAATTATGCGCTCTACCCGCATATGAAGGTGCGCAACAATCTATCCTTCGGCCTGCGCCTCAAGGGTCAGCCGAAACCGGCCATTGAAAGCGCCACGAAGGACGTTTCCAGGGTGCTGGAAATCGAGGAGCTTCTGGAGCGCCTGCCCAAGCAATTGTCCGGCGGGCAGGCGCAACGGGTCGCCGTCGGCCGGGCGCTGATCAAGCTGCCGGAAGTGTTTTTGTTTGATGAGCCCCTGTCCAATCTCGATGCCAAGCTGCGCGCCTCCATGCGGGTGCGCATCACCGACCTGCACAAGCGGCTGAAGGCCGAGGGCCAACCGGCCACCGTTGTTTATGTGACCCATGACCAGGTCGAGGCCATGACGATGGGCGACCGGATCTGCGTCATGCGCGAAGGCCGCATCATGCAGGTGGCCGATCCGGTGACGCTCTATGAGCGGCCGGCAAATGCCTTTGTGGCCGGGTTCATCGGCATGCCGGAAATGAACCTTGTGGACGCGGTGCTGACAACCGAAGACGTGCCGCTTCTGACCCTGGCCGGTCAGACCATCCGCATCGGGGAAGGGCTGGCCGGCCGGCTTAGCGAAAGCGCCGGGCCGGTCAAGCTGGGCATCCGGCCGCAGCATCTGGAGCTGCTACCGCCCGGCACTCACAATGCCCTCAACGGGGTCGTGACCAATGTGGAATTTCTCGGCCATGAGCTCAATTGCCACCTGAAGGTCGGCAGCGGCAACTTTGTTGTGGTGGTGCCCGGCGGCCAGCTGGCACATCTGCCTGCGCGCGGCGATGCGGTCGCCCTGCGGCCCCAGGGCGACAAGATCCACCTGTTCGACCGTCACACAGAGGACAACATTTCACTCGGGTGAGGCCGGGTGTGTCATGGGAGGAAGGAATGACAGGACTGAAGACAATGGCTGCGGCCCTGCTGGCCACCACAGCGCTGGCAGCCGCCACAGGATCTGCAGGCGCGGCCGAATTGCGCATGAGCTGGTGGGGTGGTGATACCCGCCACAAGGCCACTCAGGAGGCCTTACGGGTGTGCGGCGAAAAGCACGGCCACACCATCAAGCCGGAATTCACCGGCTGGGCCGGGCATCTGGAAAAGGTCACCACCCAGATTGCCGGGGGCACTGAAGCCGACATCATGCAGATCAACTGGCCCTGGCTGCCGCTGTTTTCTCTCCATGGGGACGGCTTTGCCAATCTCTATGATCTGAAGGACACGATTGCGCTGGACAACTGGACACCGGAGCAGCTGAAGGCCGGGGAAATGGACGGCAAGCTGAACGGCCTGCCCGTCTCCACCACGGGGCGGGTCTATATGTTCAACAAGACCGCCTATGAAAAGGCGGGCCTTGCGGTGCCCGCCAGCTGGGCGGAGCTGATCGCCGCAGCCCCGGTCTTCAAGGAAAAGCTCGGGGAGGATTATTATCCCTTTGATGCGGCCACCATCAACGCGGTGCTGCTGATCTCCAACGTGGTGACCCAGAAGACCGGAAAAGACCTGATCGACCCGGCGACGACCACCGTGGCCTGGACCGCGCAAGAGCTGGCCGAAGGCCTGGAGTTCTACCAGATGCTGGTCGACAAGGGCGCGATCCGCTCCTGGAAGGCGGGTGCTGCGGAAGGCAATATGAAGCTGCACGAAAACCCGAAATGGGCCAGCGGGCAGATGGGCGGGTCCTATGAATGGGATTCCACCTATTTCAAATATTCCGATCCGCTGGAAGAGGGCAACGAACTGGTGCCGGTGAAGATCCTGAACGTGGACGGCGCCAAGACCGAAGGAGTGTACCGCAAGGCCTCCATGACCTTTGCCATCTCCAAGCGGGCGAAAGATCCCAAGGCCGCCGCCCAGATCCTCAATTGCCTGATGAACGAGCCGGAAGGCATTGCGGCCATGTCGAGCGCCCGTGGCCTGCCTGCCTCCAGGGCGGCCGCCACCCAGCTGATTGAAGCCGGGGCGGTCAAGCCGATCTTGAAACAGGCCAATGAGATCATCATGACCGGCACCGGGCCAAGCGTGTCGCCGTTCAACGAGCATCCCGACGTGCGCAGCATCTTTCTCGATACGCTGGAATATTACGCCTACGGGCGGATCGATGCGCAGACCGCAGCCGAGGAGATTATCGAGGGCATCAACGACGCCCTGGAAGACTACCGCTCCTGAGCCTTTGTGCGGTGGCCGGTCTGTCCGGCCGCCGTAACCTCCAACCTTCATGTGAGATCTTGACCTTGCTTTCGCTGATCACCGTTTCCTCAAGAACGGCAACCCTTCTGCTCGCGCCGGAAGGCACTCTTTATCATCTGGGCGAGCCCGTCCCCTACACGCTGACGGCACAACCGGGTGGGTGCGTGGCGGACGGGACGGCCACCGCCGCTGTCTTGCACGTCAGCGGCCTGACGCCGGAGACCGGCTACACCCTGTCAACATCCCTTGGTGATCTGACCTTCCGCACCCGCGCCTGCGGTGGCTCCGTGGATGCGGCCGGGTTCGGGGCTGATCCGGAGGCTGAGGACAATACGGCAGCCCTGCAGCGCGCGATTGACGCCGTGCCGGAAAACGGCACCCTGATCGTTCCCCCCGGCCGCTACTGGACCGGCCCGCTTTTCCTGCGCTCCCATATGACGCTTTATCTGAGTGAAGGGGCCGAACTGGCGGCTCTTTCGGATTGGCAGAACTGGCCGGTTCTGCCCGCGCGGGACGGCCACAACCGGGTGGTGGGCACCTGGGAAGGGCTGCCGGAGCCCTGTTTCGCCGCGCTGATCAATGCGGTCGGCTGCACAGGCCTCACCCTGACCGGAAAGGGCATTCTGGATGGCGGCGGCGACCGGGGCGACTGGTGGGACTGGCCCAAGGAGACCCGGCGGGGCGCCCGGCGGCCGCGGACCGTGTTCCTCGCCCATTGCACCGATGTCACCTTGAGCGGCCTGACGGTGCGCAATTCCCCCTCCTGGACGGTCCATCCGTTCCAATGCCGCAGCCTGCTGGCTGCAGGCCTGTCCATTCAAAACCCGCCCGACAGCCCCAACACCGATGGCTTCAACCCGGAAAGCTGTGAGGATGTGACCCTGACCGGCCTGCATTTTTCCGTGGGTGATGACTGCATCGCCATCAAGGCGGGCAAGCGGGACAGCGCCCATGGCACGGATCATCTGGCGCCCTGCCGCAACATTTCCATCCGCCATTGTCTGATGGAGCGGGGCCATGGCGCGGTTGTGCTGGGCTCGGAAATGAGCGGCGGTATCTCAGATATCCGCATTGCCAATTGCGCCTTCCTGCGTACCGACCGGGGCCTGAGGATCAAGACCCGGCGCGGGCGCGGTGGCAGGGTGGCCCGCGTCAGCCTCACCGATGTGCATATGTGCGAGGTCGACACGGCCATCTGCGCCAATGCGTTCTATTTCTGCGATGCGGACGGCAAGAGCGCGTTTGTGCAGTCGCGGCAGCTGGCGCCGGTGACTGAGGGCACCCCGGACATCACCGGCATCACGGTGAAAAACGTGATTGCCGAAAAGGTGCGCCTGGCGGCTGTCGCCCTGCTTGGCCTGCCAGAGGCACCGCTGAGCGGAATTGAGATCTCCGGCCTGAAGGTGAGTTTCGACCCGGAGGCTGAGGCCGGGGTGCCGCTGATGGCCTGCGGCGTGCCCGCCTGCCGCCATGAACAGATTGTTGCCGAATTTGCCGGGTTCAGCGGCGCAATTTCCCCTCTTGAGCAGGAGGCTGGCCGTGCTGACTGAGTTTTTCGACCGCTACGCCGCCACCTACGGGGCCTATAAGGGCGGCGCCTGGTGCTATGAGGACGGCCTGATCTACCGGGGATTGGAGCTGCTGCACCGGGCCACTGGAGAGGAGCGCTGGCTGGCACATCTGATGCGCCTGATCACCCCGCAGCTTCTGCCCGGCCCGGCGCTGCGCGGCTACAGCCTGTCGGACTATAATATCGACAATATCAAGTCTGGAGGCGCGCTGCTCTACCTGCATGAAGTGACCGGGGATTCCGCCTGGCTGGCGGGCGCCGGTCTTCTGGCGCGCCAGCTCAAGAGTCACCCGCGCACCCGCTCCGGCGTCTATTGGCACAAGCTGCGCTATCCCTGGCAGATCTGGCTGGACGGGCTTTATATGGCCGCTCCCTTCCAGGTTGCCTATGGCCAGGTGACCTGTTGCCCGGACCTGGTGGAAGATGCCGTCAGGCAGATCGGTACCGCGCTGGACCAGACCTTCGTGCCAAATACCGGCCTCTACGCCCATGGGGTTGATGAGGCCCGCGAGCAGCTCTGGGCCGATCCGCAGACCGGCCTGTCCAAAGCCCACTGGGCGCGGGCGCTGGGCTGGCTGGCCATGTGTCTGGTGGACGTGGCGGATCTGACCGGCCCGCAGGCGTTCCTGCCGCTGAAGGCGCGCACGCAGGCGTTTCTCACCCGGATCGAACGCCTTCAGCACGCACCGGGCCTGTGGCTGCAGGTGATCGACGCTCCGGATCTTGAGGGCAATTATATCGAGACTTCCGCCTCGGCCATGTTCGTCTACGCTCTCCTGCGCGCCCGTGCCCTTGGCCTGCTGGACCCGGTCTCACCTCCGGACCTGCACGGCGGAACACAAGCCCCGCCGCCTTCTGGCGCAGCCCTGCGGGGAGGGACAGCGGATGCCGGTCTTCTCAAAGGACTGACGGAATTCGCCATGACACCCGGTCTGGACGGCTCCCCGCGCATGTCCGCCATTTGCGAGGTCGCCGGCCTCGGCGGCTTTAAAGGCACCTACCGAGACGGGTCTGCGGCCTATTACCTGAGCGAACCGGTCGTTTCCAACGACAGCAAAGGCGTCGGCCCGCTGATGATGTGCACAGGGCTGGCCCTGGCAGCAGCACGGGACGACAGCCGGCTGGTCGAGGCGTGAGGGGGCAGAGGCACATACGTGAACAGACCAGTCTGCGGGTCAAATTTGACGCTTGGGCTCTGAGTGAGCTGATGGGATGAACGGATAGAGCATTTCCCCCTTACTCCGTTGGTTTTGCGCCTGGTAGAGCCTCACCGGACGCTTACGAAGTATTTTCGCATCACAGCCTCGCTATTGGACTGGAACCAGTTCAACCCTCCGGTTTTTGCTGCGGCCTTCCTCGGTTTCATTGCCCGCAATGGGGCTTAGCGGTCCGACCCCAGCAAACGTTAAGCGAGATGTTGAAATCCCTTCGGCCTCGACCAACTGTCGCTTGACGGCCCGGGCTCGATCTTCACTAAGCGCTGCGTTGAAGTTTGACGAACCAACATTGTCTGTGTGGCCGACCACCCAATACTCTTCTTCTGGATGCTTCCGCAGGAAATCAGCAATAACGCCAATCGCGTCCTTTGACTGTGTCGTTAATGTGCTTTTGTTAAAGTCGAAATAGATGCCATCCAGAACCGCGCGGCCGGTATCTGAAATGCTCTGCTCTATCGAGTCCACAGTCAGGCTTATTGTTATTTCTTCAAGCGATATTTTTTCCAGACGCACAATATCGAGCGCTATGTTGGCCGCCATTCTTCCCGATCTGTGTTGTGCCACAAGCAGGGAAACAGCATATTTTTGTCCTTCCGCTTCAGCAAAGCCTGCCCAATAACGGTAGTTGTAGTCACTATCGATGTTAGGGGCACTCAGGTTTTGATAGATGCCCTGACGATCAGGGTCGCCATACCAATAAGTTTGCACGACAAAATTTCGGCCGCATTCGGTGTCGGACGCACAACTAAAAAGAGGGGTAAAGTTGGCTTGCCGAAATGCTTCCTCAAAGCTTCGATATATGCGTAACATCGAGGTCTCTTTTGTGTTCGCGCGATACCCAATTTGCGTAATATGCCCTTCAACCTGACGGACGGGCGGCATTGCTGTTCGTCCCTGTCTGGATAAGATTTCGTCTGTCAATGGTCCCGTCGCCAAATTCAGGCCAGCAAAATCGCTCACTCTGTAAGACAATATTGAAGTGTCTGGGAACCGCTCAATCAGAGGATGGTCAACCGCACCGCGAACGTCCACCGATTCTGCAAAGGCACTCATGACAACAAAATTTGAAATCACAGCACTGGCCAATATGCGCAGCAGACCTTGAGTGAATTGAAAGTTACTCGACAACATATTTCGCATCCTTGAAACCAGCCTTAGTGAAGGGGACGGAGGCTGGCATAGAGGGAATGATGGGTGAAATTTCGTCAGCGCCCAGAAATTAGAGCATCGTGCGGACTTGTCGGCCGATGCTCTAATCCAAAGCCGACGAAAGAAACCTGGATTTTCGGCCCGCCTGACCGACCATAGGGAAGCTGCAGGCGCTGTATCATGCCAGCGCCTGGCCAATGTTATGGATCAGAAAATATCATTGATTGATATGTTTCCGTTGTTGATCAGATCTTCGAGGTTGAGTTCGTCGGTAATGTTGTTGAGCTGCGCCACTTTGGTGTAATCACCGTCCCCGTTTAAACGGATGCTCAAATTATAGGTGCCGTCATTTTCCGTGAGGCTGACTAGGTTCACGAGCGCGTTTGTTTCCGGGTCGAAGTTGCCCAGAAGAGACGACAGACTCAGAACATCACCTTCGTCGGGATTGAAGTCCCTCACGACATCGAAGGTGTCGAGGTTGTCGAACACAAAAGTGTCGGAGCCAGCTCCCCCAAACAAGGTGTCGCGGCCCAGTCCGCCGACCAGGAGATCATCGCCTCCTGCCATGCTCATATAGTCGTTGCCAGCGCCACCGTAGCGGGTTTCATTTGTGTCGTTGCCAAAGAACCGGTCTGCATAGTCCGATCCGACGACGACTTCCACATTGGCGATGACATTGGCAAACATCAGAGCCGTGCCGAGGGCGGAGTCCGAGATTGTTTCCGTGTCCCCGGATGCCAGAACGTTGTTGTTCAAGATGCTGCTGGACGCTTTGTAGTCCAGGCCGTCAATTTCGACGGTATGGCTTGCCTGGTAGACCGTATAGGCCGGCACCGGGTTCACATCGTCGACGATGTTGCCAAGCCGCATTTCCTCACCTGTTTCACCCCAATATCCGATCGTGCCGACACGGAAGCCCTCGCCATTGGTTGATATGAGATAAACCGTGTCTTGGGTGCCTTCGAGCCCGTTGACAAGGCTGCCGGAAACGGTTGCCAGATCAAAACTGTCGGCTTGCCCGTGAACGTCCAGATTGTAGACTGCTTCCGTCGTTAGCTGCCCGTCCGATACGGTGATGTTGAGTGCGTAGCTTTCTAGCGGTCCTTCCTTGAGCAGGGACTTTGCCACCTTGATTTCGCCAGTCGCAGGGTCAATGTCAAAGCGCTCTTCGTCATTTCCAGCCGTGATCGAATAGGTCAGCGTGTCTCCATCCAGATCGCTCGCCTCAACGGTCAGAAGTGTTGAACCGACTTCGGCCGTATCCAGAACGGAGTAGACCTGCTCCGGTTCCACGACCGGTGCATCCGGCTCATTGATCACGGTAACAGTGACCGTTCCCTCGGACCGGGCCGTTCCATCCGTAACGGTGTAGGTGAAGGTGTCTTCGCCGACAAAGTCCTTGCCGGGTGTGTAGGTCACGGTTCCATCCGGGTTCACCAGAACATGACCGCTGCTATAGAGATCATCGGCATCTATTATGTGCAAAGTGTCGCCGTCGGTGTCGCTGTCATTTCCAGTCAAAAGGGCGCCGAGGTTGAGCGCAATATCTTCCCGGACCGTAATGGCATCGTCTTGCGCCTGGACAGGGGAATTGGCGTCTTCAGATCCGAGCAGATCCTCTAGAAGGGCGATGCTGCCATCCTCGAATTGCAGCTGCTCGACATTCACCAGATAGTCTGTCCCGTAACCGCCCTTGTGAGCGACTTTGAAGCCGTCGTCCTCCCGGTAGACAATGTAGTCGGTCAACGTGCCGGACAGGACGACCGTGTCGATACCGCTGCCGCCGTTGTAGCCGTCGTCTTCAGCGCCGCCCACAAGAATATCATTTCCGGCCTGGCCGATGAGGAAGTCTTCCTGATTGGTGCCAATGAGAACATCATCGCCCTCCGTACCGTCTTCCGTAACACCCTGCTGATGGTATTCGCCGCCTTCAGCGCCGTCCCACCATTGATCGACTTCTTCACTGGTCTGATACAACCAATCGGCGCGGGCATTGCTGTCTTGGAGGTTCTCAAGGAAGGAGAAGACACCATAGATGGAATGCTCGCCGACTGTGCCGAATTGCATCAGCGGGCCATCGCCGATTTCCATCCAGTTCTCAAGCAGCACCTGATAAAGCTCGGCCATATATTCGCTTCCAGCGAAGTCCGACATGAAATCCAGAAGCGTTGCCGCTTCTTCGGGCGTCATATCGGTGCCGTCGTAATGCTGGATGTGCGTTCCACCCTCATACATGATGAGGTCGAGACCGTATTGGTCGGCCAGTTCCCTTTGTTCGATCATCTCGTTGTAGGAGTTTTGAATCGATCCCGGATAATCCGGTGTCAGCAGAAGGTCCCGGAAATACGCCATGGCGTCGACTTCGGGGTCGGCAATAGCGTCCAAGATGTCCTGGCGTAGATCCTCGAAGGTGATCGTCTTTCCGCCGAAGTAATTGGTTACGGCGAGAGAGTCAAAAACGGTGAGAGGATCGACATAGTCGTCCGGCTCATAGAGCTTCCAGTCGGTCGGTTCCAGAAGGTCCTTTGTTCTGGAGTCTCCAACCGTGTGCATGCCCAAGGTGTGATGGAGCCGCGCTTCAGCTTCCTCGCCAAAAACCTCATTCCAGATAATGGCCGCCTCTGTCGCGAGCTTCGCGGTGTACATATAAAAGGTGACCTGAGACCCGACTTTCCTCCATCTGCGAGGAGAATCCGTCGGTTTGTTTCTGGCCTCATGCGGCCTTCATTTCCAGTCTCGTCTTCATGGCAAATTCCTCGGGCGTG
>NZ_JBSWYG010000031.1:0-54534 GCF_056160985.1 Roseibium sp. AWQ4_290 | reverse complement strand
TCGATCCTTGCTGAAAGATCAGCGTACCTGCGTAACTCCTTAAAACACCCAGCATCTCTACCAGATATCGCAAGACCAACGCCGCCTACGCTTCCCTTCCTTCATATCATACTGTCAAAGAACCATTCGCTTGCGCAAATGTCGCCATAAAAGGCTCACCCAAAGACGCCTCGCCTCATCCCTGTCGCCAGGTCTTTTCGGCTGTGTTGTCTGGTAGGACCGACAGTGAGTAGCACCGCGTGGCGGCGCCGCCGTCGATGGAGGGCGTTATACGCATGCCCCCAACATGAGTCAACAGACTTTGTCAAAAAAGATTCATAGAATGAAGTTACTTGTTTTTTCATTTGAAAATTCAATGGCTTGAATATGCTAAATTCCCCGTAAAGATCCGCCAACCATGGATTTGGCTGCTCTCGATTTTCCCTTTCAACAGGTCTTTGCCCGCCCCGGATTTCAAGGGCTTTCCACCTTCCGGCAATGCCGCAACGCAGCATTGCCGCCATTGTCCCACGGCCCATTATTCTTGAAGACATCTGGCCCCTGAAGCCTGGGTCCGACCGGCTGGTCCAAATGGCCCGGCCAGGACAGCCTCTTCAGATCCAGCCTTTGTCTGACAGCCGGTCCGGCCCTGTCGCTGCTCTTTCGCCTTGCTCGAGGGCCGCAGCTTTCTTCTTCTGCAAAAAGGCCGTCTTGCCGGATCGTCGGCAAACAGCCCTGCACAACCCTGCTTTGGAGACAGTGACCATCAAACCGTCAAATTCCAACTTTACGCACATTTTCTTGCACAAGCGGGGCAGAACTCTCTGGTGTGGAACCAATTGACGATTTAAATCAAACACTGCATGTAGCAGGATCGGGTATTAAAGGGTATCAGCCCTTCTGCCCTCTGTTTCAGCTCAGGCGGGTTCAAATCCGTTGAACGCTTATTAAAGGACCTGGACAGGTATCAATGCATTTTGGCCCGTTCCACAGCGCTCAGTCCCTGCGCATCGAGCTTGGCGATGAACCGCCCTTGCGGGGATACGAAGGCCGAAGCGGATTGTCGGACAAGCGGCAGGTCTCCTTGCGCTGGCTTGCCGGGAGCGTCCTGACAGGTGTCACGTCCCTGGTGCTGATGGGCGGCGCTCTTCTGGCAGCCCTTGACGGCCAATACAGTGTGGAAGCCGCCGCTCCGGTGAATGCGGATTTTGCCGGACTGTCCGACAGCAATGGCACCGGCACCAAAGGCGACCGGGTTCTGAAGACGGCAACCGAGTTTTCCAGCAAACACGAAATCGACGTGAATGTGGTCGCCCGTGTCGGCGACAAGGACCACATCCGGGTTCAGCCGCATATCTATGTTAGCGCGAGCCTTGCCACCCGCAAGGATCCGCAATATGCGGGCCGCATCCCGCCCTTCAATCCGATGAACATGTTCAAGGATCAGCCGGAGGATGGCGAGGACACGCTGATTGCCGACGCAGGGTCGGCCCAGATCGCGGACTCCCTTTACGGGGCAAAGCTGGAAAACGAAGTCAGCATTTCCCTTGCCCCCTTCCCGGTCTCAAGCCCCTATATCGACAAGGACGAGGGCCCCTCGGAAAGCGAGGTCGAGCTGAGCGTGCGTGCCTCCGCCCGCGACCTGACGCTCAATTCCGCGGAAACGGCCACCCGCAGCCTGGTCGATCCCGGCCGCTTTGATTTCAGCCTGGCCCTGAAACCGGATCTGGAACGCTATGCGGTCCGCATCACGCCGGAGAACGTCTCTTTCGTCTCCAAACAGGAAGAAGAGATCCCTTATACCGGCATGGAAGAAAGCATCGTTCCGATCACGGAAACGCAACCCCTCCAGCCGCTTCTGCGCGATCATGATGCCACAGAAGAAGAAGCGCGCAAGATTGCCAGCTCCTTCAAGATGCTGTTCGGCATTTCCGAACTGGAGGAAGGCCAGCGCCTGCGCATAGCCTATGCCCGCTCCCCAGACGATCCGGACCGGATGCGCCCGGAACGGATTTCACTCTATACCGCCACTGAGCATCAGGCGACGGTCGCCATTTCCGACAGCGGTGCCTATGTGCGCGCGAAGGAACCGAACACATTCCTCGCCGACGCCTTTGCCGAAGCGGACAGGGTCTCCTATGGCGGTCCGACACCAGCCATCTATGACAGTCTCTACCAGACCGCCCTGGAGCAGGACATCCCGCCGGATATCGTCGATGATCTGGTGCGCATGTTCTCCTTTGACGTGGATTTCAATGCCCGCGTTCAGCCGGGCGACGCGCTGGAACTGTTCTTTACACCGGGCGATGGCGACAGCGCGCCCAAGGTGCTCTACGCCTCTCTCAATACGGGCAACACAACCCGGGAATTCTACCGCTACCGGACGTCGGATGACGGGGTAACCGATTATTATGACGCCTCGGGCCAGAGCGCCAAGAAGTTCCTGGTCCGGAAGCCTTTGACCGGCGGCCGGTTCACCTCCGGCTTCGGCATGCGGCGCCACCCGATTTATAAATACGCCAAGATGCACCGGGGCGTGGACTGGGCAGCACCCCGTGGCACGCCGATTTTTGCGGCCGGCAACGGCCTTGTCATCAAGGCCGGCTGGACATCAGGCTATGGCCGCCGGGTCGAATTGCAGCACACCAACGGCTATGTCACCACCTACAACCACATGAGCGGGTTCGGCAAAGGCATCAAGAAGGGTGTGCGGGTCAAACAGGGCCAGATCGTCGGCTATCTGGGCTCGACCGGCCTGTCGACCGGGCCGCATCTCCATTACGAAGTGCTCGTCAACGGCCGCTATGTAGATCCGATGCGCATCAAACTGCCGAAAGGGCGCACCCTGGAAGGCCAGATGCGGGCAAACTTCGAAGCCGAACGCTTCCGGATCGACACCTTGCTGGACCGGGTGCGCAAGCCCTCCCGCATTGCTGCCTTGAACTAAAGCATCGTGCGATAAGTTTACCGGCGGTGCGACACCGGCCAGATCCCCAAAACTCATAGAAAATCCCGCGGTGCAGAATGCACCGCGGGATTGGTGTTTGAGCTGCTCTGTTGACCGCATGCCGTGGTTCTTCGGTTTCAAACCATCAATCTTTTCGGCTCTGAACCCCCTGGCTTCAGCCAGCGAAAGGCCAACCCGGTGAAACACGGCTTGCTCGAGCCGGTTGCCGCAAGCCTCAAAGTCAGGCTGCGGCGCTTTCCGGGCCTTCCACCTGGAAGATCAGACGGTCCGCTCCGGCCGAGACCTCCACGCCCTGACCGTCAAGAATGTCTCCAGCCAGCAATTTTTCCGCCAGCGGGTCTTGAACATCCTTCTGGATCACCCGCTTGAGCGGCCGGGCGCCATAGGCCGGATCATAGCCCTTCTGGGCCAGCCAGCCGATCGCCCCCTCGTCCAGGGTGAGCGTGATCTTGCGGTCCGCCAAGAGGGCGCGCAGGCGGGTCAGCTGGATCTTGACGATGTCCGACATCTGCGAGCGTTGCAGACGGTGGAAGAGCACGATTTCGTCGAGCCGGTTCAGGAACTCCGGACGGAAATGCCCGCGCACCGCGCCCATGACATCCCCGCGGACCGCATCGCTGTCCTCGCCCTCAGGCTGATTGACCAGATATTCCGCGCCCAGATTGGAGGTCATGATGATGAGCGTGTTGCGGAAGTCGACCGTCCGGCCCTGGCCGTCAGTCAAACGGCCATCGTCCAGCACCTGAAGCAGCACATTGAACACATCGGCATGGGCCTTTTCGATCTCGTCGAACAGGACCACCTGATAGGGCCGCCGGCGCACGGCTTCCGTCAACGCACCGCCTTCCTCGTAGCCCACATAGCCCGGAGGCGCCCCGATCAGCCGGGCAACGGAATGCTTCTCCATGAATTCGGACATATCGATCCGCACCATAGCGCTGTCATCGTCAAACAGAAAACTTGCCAGTGCCTTGGTCAGCTCGGTCTTGCCGACCCCGGTCGGGCCAAGGAACATGAAAGAGCCGATGGGCCGGTTGGGATCTTGAAGCCCGGCCCGGGCCCGCCGCACCGCCGTGGACACCGCATGGATGGCCTCGGCCTGACCGATCACCCGGTCTGCCAGAACATCTTCCATACGCAAGAGCTTTTCCCGCTCGCCTTCCAGCATCTTGTCGACGGGAATGCCGGTCCACTTGGAAACCACCTGGGCAATATGGGACGGGGTCACCGCCTCATCGACCATGGCATCAGCATCTTCTGACGCTTCGGCCTCAGCCAGCTTCCGCTCCAGATCCGGCACCACCCCATAGGCCAATTCCCCGGCCCTGGCCAGATTGCCCTGGCGCTGCGCGATTTCCAGATCGATCCGGGCCTGCTCAAGCTGCTCCTTGATCTTCTGTTCCAGATTGAGCTTTTCCTTTTCGCCAAGCCAGCGGCTGGTCAGCGCCTTGGACTGCTCTTCCAGATTGGTCAGCTCCTGCTCCAGTTTCTCCAGCCGGTCTCGGGCGGCGTCATCGCTTTCCGCCTTGAGCGCTTCCCGCTCGATCTTGAGCTGAATGATCCGCCGGTCCAGCTCATCGAGTTCTTCCGGCTTTGAATCCACCTGCATGCGCAACCGGCTCGCGGCCTCGTCCACCAGGTCGATGGCCTTGTCCGGCAGGAACCGGTCGGTGATGTAGCGGTTGGAAAGGTTCGCAGCCGACACAATCGCGGAATCGGTCACCCGCACCCCGTGATGCAGCTCGTATTTTTCCTTGATCCCACGCAGGATCGACACCGTGTCCTCAACGGTCGGCTCGCTCACAAAGACCGGCTGGAACCGGCGGGCAAGCGCAGCATCCTTTTCCACATGCTTGCGGTATTCATCCAGAGTGGTGGCGCCGACGCAATGCAGTTCCCCACGGGCAAGTGCCGGTTTCAAAAGATTGGACGCATCCATGGCGCCATCCGCCTTGCCCGCACCGACAAGCGTGTGCATTTCATCGATAAAGAGGATGATCCCGCCTGCAGCCGCCTCGACTTCGGATAGAACCGCCTTCAACCGTTCCTCGAATTCGCCCCGGTATTTCGCCCCCGCAATCAAAGCCCCCATATCCAGGGCAAGCAGCTGCTTGTCCTTCAGGGATTCGGGAACGTCCCCGTTGACGATACGCAGGGCCAAGCCCTCGGCAATCGCCGTCTTGCCGACACCCGGCTCCCCGATCAGCACCGGATTGTTCTTGGTCCGCCGGGAGAGAACCTGAATGGTGCGCCGGATTTCCTCATCCCGCCCGATCACAGGGTCAAGCTTGCCATCCCTGGCCACCTCAGTCAGATCCCGGGCGTATTTCTTCAAAGCTTCATACTGATTTTCCGCCGTGGCACTGTCGGCCGTCCGCCCCTGGCGCAACTGGTTGATCGCCTCGTTGAGGCCATTGGCCGTCACTCCGTGGCGCTTCATCAGCTTACCGGCCTCACTGCCCGCATCCATGGCAAGAGCCAGCAGCAGCCGTTCAACGGTGACGTAACTGTCGCCCGCCTTGTCGGCGATCTTCTCCGCCTGATCGAACAGGCGCGCGGTCGCCTGCGCCATATAGAGCTGACCGGACCCTCCGGAGACTTTCGGCATCTTTTCCAGAACGCCTTCCAGATCTCCTTTGAGAGCCTTGGCAGTGCCGCCGGACCGGTCGATCAGTCCACTGGCCATGCCTTCCGGATCATCGAGCAGAACTTTCAGCACATGTTCCGGGGTAAATTGCTGGTGGCCCTGCCCCAGCGCAAAAGTCTGCGCCGATTGAATGAACCCTCTGGCGCGCTCGGTGTATTTTTCAAAATTCATCATCTACCTCCTACCCGTTCACACCACCCGAAGCGTGGGGAACGTTGTTGGATACGGACCCCGTTTGCGGGCATCCGCGCAGCCTCCAGAAGCGCTGCCCTCTCTATATAGTGTTGCATTTTCATCACAAAAGACCTTGACCCAGCGCAAGGCACAATAAAAAACGGCGCCCTTCGGGACGCCGTTCCTCATCATCAGATCTGCGTGACATACCCTATTCGGATGCAGCTGCTTCCGCCGGAGCATCCTCGACCGGTTTGGCCCTGCGGGTACGCGGCGCCCGGCGCCGCGGCTTGGCGGCATCGTCTTCAGAGGGGTCGCCGGAGGCTTCAGCGGTCTCGCCAGCGCCTTCGGAGGGAGCTTCTGCGCCCTCATTGGCAGCGGTCCGGCGCGGGGTGCGGGCACGGGGCGTGCGCGCACGCCGTCTGGGCTTGTCCTCGCCTTCGCCCTCTTCGGCCTCTGCCTTCTGGGCTGCGCCGTTCACCTGGCCTTCCTGATTGATCACCGGCATGTCTTCGATGAAGGGCTGCGGGCTGTCTGCATCCACAAGGTCCCCGTCAGCGCTGCGCTCAGCTGCCGGGCGCTCAGCCCCGATGGCAGGCGCAGATCCGTTCACGGGTGCAGCCTCTGCACTGTCCTCGGCCTCACCGCGTGCAGACGGCTGCGCGGATGGCTGCTGCTGCGGCTGTGCGGCTGCGACAATGCGCAGATAGTGCTCTGCATGCTGGTTGTAGTTCTCGCTCATCACCCGATCACCGGATGCTTGAGCATCCCTGGCAAGCTGCTGATACTTTTCCGCAATATGCATCGCTGTGCCGCGGATTTTCACATCAGGACCGTTTGATTCGTAGGTCCGGGTTAACGGATTAGGGCCCTTGCGGCCCCGACCGCGCATACGCTTATTGCTTTGATTTCCTGGTCTCATCCTGCCGTTTTCTCTTGCGGAACGGCGGTCAGCAAAACGCTGACCCATCATCGGAATTGCCTAAAACCGACACGAAGTAATTGCCGACACCAACCATGCTGGTTCGCGGCTGTCATTGAAAACACACTCAGCGCGAAGCAGGCCACTGGCCAACGCTTTCGTTTTTGTCTTCGACAGTCCGAAACACCGGAAGCCCGTCTTGCAGATGAGGTCATCGCGCTGTAACTGCGCCTGCCCCCGTCCTGCCGGTTGCGTGTGCCCCGCTCAATGTTGATAACATTTCCGGTCTCGGCGAGATGAACCTAACCGTTTCCGGCGCGTTTTCCAAGTGCTTTTTCGCCTTTGGATCAAAACAGTAAAATTATATCTTCCCAGCCAGCACAACCCGGTCGTTACGAGCAAGATCCTTAATGATTTCAATCGCTCCAAAGCCATGAAGACGCAGCTGTTTTTTCACATCTTCGCCCTGATCCCAGCCGATTTCCAAGGCGATTCTGGTGCCCTGAGCGATCAGCCCCGCCGCCTCGGCCACAATCCGCAGATAGGCCTCCAGTCCCGAGTCGCCACCATCCAGGGCGAGAAACGGATCATGTTCGAGGACCTCCCGGTCGAGGTCCTGAAGCACAACGGACCGGATGTAAGGCGGATTGCTGACGATCCAGTCCGGCCCGGCCGTCCGGCAGGCTCCAAAAGCCGACAGATAATCCCCGCAAACAGGAATGAACCGGTCCGCGACCTCGTGCAGCTGGGCATTTTCCAGCGCACAGCCGAGAGCCTCTTCGGACAAATCAATGGCGACCACGCGGCTCTTTGGCCTCTCCGCCAGAAGCGTAACGGCGATTGCGCCCGTTCCCGTGCCAATATCGTAGATGAGCAGAGGCGCATCCGCAACACTGCGCGCAAGCACCGCATCCACCAGGGTCTCCGTGTCGGGGCGGGGCTCCAGCGTGGCGCGGTTCAGCTTGAAACTGCGGCCATAAAACTCCCGCGCGCCCAGAATACGGCCAACCGGCATACCACCAAGACGCAGTCTGACGGCCTCAAGAACCCGCGCTTCGTCACCGGTGCTGAGCTGCCTTGCCTCGTCCAGCACAAGGTCGGACACACTGACATTCAGCAGCGCAGTGATCAGCAGCTTTGCCTCCAGATCAGCTGCCGTGACCGCCGCGCCGCGAAACTGATCCCGCACCTGCCGGTAGAGCTGGCCGAGCTGCATGGTCACGCGTCTTCGGATGCAAGCAGATTGGCCTGATGGTCCACGATCAGGGCCTCGATCACTTCGCCCAGTCCCTCCCCGGCAACAATCTGGTCCAGCTTGTAAAGCGTCAGACCGATCCGGTGATCGGTCACCCGCCCTTGCGGGAAATTGTAGGTGCGGATGCGCTCCGAGCGGTCGCCGGAGCCGACCTGCAGGCGGCGGGCCTCCGTGCGTTCGCTGGCGGCCCGCTCCCGTTCTTCATCATATATGCGTGCGCGCAACAGCTGCATGGCCCGCGCCTTGTTCTTGTGCTGGGAGCGTTCATCCTGAACCGCCACAACAATGCCGGTTGGAAGATGGGTGATGCGCACGGCCGAGTCCGTCGTGTTCACATGCTGGCCACCCGCGCCGGACGCCCGGAAGGTGTCGATGCGCAGATCGCTGTCCTGCACATCCACATCAACATCTTCTGCCTGGGGAAGCACTGCAACCGTTGCCGCTGAAGTGTGGATACGGCCGCCGGACTCCGTCGCAGGAACCCGCTGCACCCGGTGTACGCCGGATTCGAACTTGAGCCGGGCAAAAACATTTTCTCCGGACACGGAAGCGATGATTTCCTTGAAACCGCCGACTTCGCCCTCGCTGGCTGACAGAACTTCCACCTTCCAGCCCTGCAGTTCCGCAAAGCGCTGATACATGCGAAACAGATCCCCGGCGAACAGCGCCGCTTCATCCCCCCCCGTCCCGGCGCGCACTTCCAGAATGGCGTCATTGGCGTCCGCCTCGTCCTTGGGCAAAAGGCCGATCCGCACATCCTGCGTCAAAGCCTCGACCTGACCGGAAAGCGCGTCACGCTCCAATTCGGCAAGCTCGCGCATCTCCGCATCGGAATCAGGATCCAGGATCAATGCCTCGGCACCGGCGAGGTCCTCTTCCGCCTTGATCAGGGCCCGGATCTTGGTGACCAGCGGCTCCAGCCCGGCATACTCGCGCGACAGTTTCACATAGGCCTGCGGATCCGGGCCCGACGACATCAGATGTTCGATCTCGGCAAACCGGTCCAGAAGGTTATCAAGTTTGTGACGCGCTAGCATACGCGCAGATACTCCAAAGTCAGATCAGGCCCTCTGGTCCCCTTGAAGGGTCAATGATGGCCGGTCAATCATGTGAACAGGAACAAAACAGGCTCAAGACGAACAGGCGCCGCTAAGGCTCAAGAGCCACATCCGTTTCGGCGGCAAAGCGTTTCAGCACGTCTCTGATATCAACGTTGTCGTGCCCCGGGTCAAGGCGTGGCAGCAGCCGGGCCGACAACCGGCCCGCATCCAGCGTGCGCAGCATGGCCTTGACCGGCCCGAGCGCGGCCGGAGACATGGACAGATCACGGAAGCCGAGCCCCATCAGGGCCATGGCTTCCAGCGGCCGTCCGGCCAGTTCCCCGCACAAGGTCACGGGCACATGAAACTTGTTGGCCGCATCTACAATCAGCTTCAAGGCCCGCAGGAAGGCGACATTGAGCGGATCGAACCGTTCAG
Source organism: Roseibium sp. AWQ4_290 (assembly GCF_056160985.1). NCBI lineage: Bacteria > Pseudomonadati > Pseudomonadota > Alphaproteobacteria > Hyphomicrobiales > Stappiaceae > Roseibium > Roseibium sp. AWQ4_290. Next base: position 45,111 of record NZ_JBSWYG010000031.1, on the reverse strand, counting down.
CCACCCGTGTGTTGCCTCTGTCGACCGCACAAAAGAACTGAAACAGGTCGTTCGATCCGACAGACACAAAATCCACATGGGTCATCAGCTCATCCAGCTGGAAGAGCAGTGACGGCACTTCGATCATGACACCAAGGCGGATATTTTCCGGAGTGGTATGGCCATGGCGGCGCAGATGGCGGATTTCCTTGTCGACCAGCGCCTTGGCCCGCAAAAATTCATCCACTTCCGCGACCATCGGGAACATGAGCTTGAGATCCCGGCCCGCCGCCGCATGCAGCAGCGCCCGGATCTGGGTCCGCAGCAGGCCCGGCCGGTCGAGACCAAGACGCAGGGCCCTCCAGCCCATGGCCGGGTTTTCTTCCTGGATCGAGCGCAAATAGGGCAGCACCTTGTCGCCGCCGATATCCAGGGACCGGAACGTCACGGGCTTGCCGTCCACCGCATCCAGAACCTGGCTGTACTGGGCCTGCTGCTCGCGCATGCGCGGAAAGGAAGAGGCCACCATGAACTGCAGTTCGGTGCGGAACAGGCCAATACCGGCCGCCCCGGATTCTTCCAGATGAGGCAGGTCAATCAGCAGTCCCGCATTCATCTGCAGGGAAAATTCCACGCCATCCTTGGTCACCGACGGCTTGGTCCGCAACCGGCGGAACTGCGCTTGGCGCCGGGCCCTGAAGCGGACCTTTTCCGCATAGGCATTTTCCAGGTCGGCCGCCGGGCGCAAATGCACCTCGCCCGTGTCCCCGTCCACGATAATCGCATCATCCGCATCTGCGAGGCTGACGATATCGTCCACCAGACCGACTGTGGGAATGCCAAGGGCGCGGGCGACGATTGTCACATGGCTTGTGGGCCCGCCTTCTTCCAGAACAAGGCCCCGGATCCGGTCCCGCCCGTAATCCAGCAATTCGGCAGCGCCCATGTTGCGGCCGACAATGATGGCGTCCTGCGGCAGTTCGCCCAGCCCCGGCACCTGCGCGCGCCCCATCAGTTCGCGGATCAGGCGGTGGGCAAGATCGTCCAGATCATGCAGCCGCTCGCGCAGATAAGGATCGGTCTGGCGCAGCATCCGGGCCCTTGTGTCGCTCTGCACCTTTTCCACGGCCGCTTCCGCCGTGAGCCCGTTTTTGATCGCCTCTTCGATCTTGCGGATCCAGCCCCGGTCATAGGCAAACATCCGGTACGCTTCCAGCACCTCGCGGTGTTCGCCCGTGGCGGCGATTTCACCACTCGCCAAAAGATCATCAAGAGACAGACGCAACCGGTTGATCGCCCCTTCGAGCCGGGCTTTTTCCTGATCGGTGTCTTCCGCAATCAGATTGGTGACGACCACCCGTGGCTCGTGCAAGACAACATGGCCAAGGCCGACACCTTCCGCCAGCCCGGCGCCGGTTGCCGTGACAGGCCGGGACATGTCGAGACCGGTCGCCTTCTGGGAAATGGCTTCCAGCTCCCCGGCCGCAACCATCTCGGCAATCACCATGGCCGTGGTCTGAAGCGCCTCAACCTCATCTTCCATATAGGTTCGGTGAGACTGGTTCTGCACCACCAGAACCCCCAGGGTGCGCCCGGCCCGCAGGATCGGCACACCGAGGAAGGAATTATAGGCTTCTTCGCCGGTTTCCGGCAGGTAGGCAAAGCCCGGGTGGGCGCTGGCATTGGGAAGATTGAGGGGCCGCGCTTCGGCAGCGATCAGACCGACCAGACCCTGACCAACCCGCAGGGAGGCGTTGTGGACCGCTTCACGATTGAGGCCCTCGGTCGCATAAAGTTCAAGAACCCCATCGGCACGCAGGATATATACCGAACACACTTCCGCGACGACATTCGAGGCGATCAGCACAACGATCTTGTCGAGTCGCTCTTGCGCCGTAATCGGCTCCGCCATGACTTCGCGGAGCCTGCGGAGCAATAGGCGCGGTCCGGCTAGGTTGCTGCGCATGGCGCCCCCATCTCATTCCGCTTCAGGCAGCCCGGACCCCAATCGTGCCGGGGCCGCCCGCCGGTTAAACTTATCCGTCCAACCCGTATAGCGAATGGAGAGTCCGCACTGCAAGTTCCGCGTAAGCAGAATCGATCAGCACGGAGATTTTGATTTCGGACGTGGTGATGGCCCGGATATTGATGCCTTTGGAGGCAAGCCCCCGGAAACACTGGGCCGCAACCCCCGCATGAGAGCGCATGCCGATGCCGATGACGGACACCTTCACCACATCGCGGGCCCCTTCCAGATTCTGGAAGCCGATGTCTTCGCGGTTGTCATCGAGCACCTGTTTCGCCCGGTCGAAATCCCCTTCCGGAACGGTAAAGGTGATGTCTGTGGTTTTACCGTCCGGCGAAATGTTCTGAACGATCATATCCACATTGATGTGGGCATCGGCCAGCGGCCCGAACACGGATTCGGCAACGCCGGGCTTGTCAGCCACGTCCCGCAGCGAGATCTGGGCTTCATCCTTGGCATATGCAATGCCGGTGACTACCTGCTGTTCCACGAGTTCATCCTCGTCGCAAATTAAAGTACCAATCGGGAGGCCGTCTTCACCGACCTGGGGCGCGTCCGGATCATCGAAACTGGAGCGCACAAACGTCCGCACATTGTGCACCATGGCCATTTCGACCGAGCGGACCTGCAGAACCTTGGCCCCGAGGGACGCCATTTCAAGCATTTCCTCAAAGGACACCCGTTCCAGACGCTGCGCCCTGGGCACGATGCGCGGGTCTGTGGTATAGACCCCGTCCACATCCGTATAGATGTCGCAACGGTCGGCCTTGACGGCCGCGGCAATGGCAACTGCGCTCGTGTCCGAACCGCCGCGGCCGAGAGTCGCAATCCGGTTGTCCGGCGAAATGCCCTGGAAGCCTGCTAGAACCGCCACCTGCCCCTGCTCCAGCCGTTCGCTCAGGAACCCGGCATCAATCTCGCGGATCCGGGCCGCTCCGTGATTTTCATCTGTCTTGATCGGCACCTGCCAGCCCTGCCAGGAGCGGGCATTGACGCCCATGTCCTGCAGCACAATGGCCAGAAGGCCGGAGGTGACCTGTTCCCCGGAGGCAACCACCGCATCATATTCACGCGCATCGTGAAGCGGGGCCGCGTCGCGGCAGAACTCCACCAGCTTGTTGGTCTGGCCGGCCATGGCCGAAACCACCACCGCAACCTGATGCCCTGCGTCCACTTCCCGTTTCACATGGCGGGCCACATTGCGGATGCGATCAAGATCGGCAACCGATGTTCCCCCAAATTTTAAAACCAGTCGGGCCATACCACTCGTATTCTGTTCGTTGTGACAAAAGCGCCAAGCACTCCTGATGGATCGGCGGCCATGCATACAGCCTGCGCTGCCTTGCTGCAACTCTGCTTGGCCTGCGCTGACTTGACAAATGGTCAAAGACACTAAACGACAGCTAAACAATGCATCCCGCTTGACGGCATGAACGCATGACCTATGGAAAGGATCGTCCGATGACAGGCAAGGCTCAACAGGCAACGGGCACGATCGACAGCGATGAAATCGCTCGCTTCTCGGCAATGGCAGAAGACTGGTGGGACCCGACCGGAAAATTCAAGCCGCTGCACAAGTTCAATCCGGTGCGTCTCGCCTATATCAAGCAGGAAGTGTGCAAACGCTTTGACCGCGATCCGCGTGCGTCGGATGCGTTCAAGGGGCTTCGATTTCTGGACATTGGCTGCGGCGGAGGCCTGTTGAGCGAACCGATGGCCCGCCTGGGTGCTGAGGTTGTCGGTGCCGATGCATCGGAAACCAACATCCGGATTGCCAAATTGCATATGGAAAGCTCCGGGCTTGAGATCGACTACCGGGCCGAAACCGCCGAAGCGCTTGCCGCCGCCGGAGAAACCTTCGACGTGGTGTTGAATATGGAAGTGGTGGAACATGTGGCCGATGTGCCCTTGTTCCTGAAAGCCACCGGCAGCATGGTCCGGCCGGGGGGCCTGATGTTCGTTGCCACCATCAACCGCACGCTCAAGGCCTATGCGCTGGCAATTGTCGGTGCGGAATACGTGCTGCGCTGGCTGCCCAAAGGCACGCATTCCTATGAGAAGCTGGTCCGGCCGGACGAGATCGAAACCCCGCTGGCAGCGGAAGGGCTGTCGATCCTTGACCGGTCCGGTGTGACCTTCAATCCCCTGACCGACACCTGGTCCCGCTCCCGGGACATGGATGTCAACTACATGCTGCTGGCGGAGCGGCCGGACGCTTCCTGATGGGAGAACCGATCGTCTTCGTTCCGGGGCATTTGTGCACCCATGCGCTCTATGCGCCCCAAATCGCCGCCTTTGCCGACCGCCCCATTCTGGTGGCCAACAACCGTGACGATGACAGCATCGAGGCGATCGCCCTGAAGCTCCTGGCGGAAGGCCCGGAGCGCTTTTCCCTGATCGGCCTGTCAATGGGCGGTTATATCGCCCTAGAGGTGATGCGCCGCGCCCCGGAACGGGTGACGCGCCTTGCCCTTTTGAACACCTCTGCCCGGGCAGACACCGAAGAGCAGAAAAACAAGCGGCGCGCCCTGATCAAGGTGGCAAAGACGAAATCCTTCGCCAAGATTCCGGACCTGTTCTTTCCCGGCTTCGTACATGAAAAAAACGAGACCAATGCGGAGCTGAAAGCCGTTGTCCGTGAAATGGCCTTCGAGACCGGCGCGGAGGCTTTCATCCGGCAGGCCACCGCCAATGGCAACCGGATCGATTCCCGCCCCGCTCTACCGGACATTTCCTGTCCCGTGCTGGTCCTGTCCGGCGACGGCGACCGCCAGATCGCCCCGGAACTGTCGGTTGAAATCCACCAGCTCATCCCGCAAAGCGATCTGGTCCTGCTTGAAGCTTGCGGCCACCTGTCGACCCTTGAGGCACCGGATCAAGTGACCGGCGCATTAAAGCTTTTCCTCAACCGCCCCTAGGCTGCATTCCCGGAAAATCGACCGGATTCAAACACTCGGGAAAATTGATCCTTGTCAAAGATCCTGATTGCGGCGCGCGTAAAATTACGCAACGGTAAAAAAATTAAATCCGGCCGCGGCCGGACACCCCCGGAGTTTTGCATCTTTGGGGTTCCACCGGTGCCGGGAGGACCAGGCACCGGCCAACGCATGAAAGACAAACAAGCGGAGGATCTCTCATGCCAACAAAACGCAGTTCAGCAGGTGCATTCGACTTCAACCCCATGACCTTTGACTGGCCTATGCCGGCCTTTACAAACTGGGCCTTTGCAGAGCGTGAAGACCGGATCGAAGCCAAGACCGTCGCCAGCTTTCAGAAAATGGGCGAAGTGATGTGGTCCCAGGCCGAAAAGGCATTTGACGGCCAGATGGAATTTGTCAGCCACCGGCTTCATGAGGATTTTGAGTGCGCAAAATCGCTGAGCCAATGCAACGGGCCCGACGAAACCATGGCAACATTGCAGGCGTTCTATTCCAGAATGGCCAGCGAATATCAGAACCATTTCGAAAAACAGGCGGCGTTGTTCCGGGATAGTTTTTCAGAAAATGCAGCCGTGGTTGAAGAGCTGAACGAGACGGCGCTGGAAAGCGTCGGCGAATTGAGCAAGGCCGCAGAAGAAAGCCTGAAAGAGACCAAACCCGCCGCACGCAAACCGCGCGCCCGGTCCAGCACCCCCGCGAAGGCCTGACCTCCTCAGGATCTCAGCCTCGTCAAACGCGAGCACCGCTGCCCGTACCGGCGCAGCGATGCCGCCGTGCACAGATCAGTTCTTCTCTTCGGGAAGATCCGGCAAGGGCAAAACAGCAATCCCTTCCTCCACGAGGTCTGCCGCATCCTGAGGTGTCGTTTCCCCATAAATATTGCGGACGTCCGCTTCCCCATAATGGATCTTGCGGGCTTCAGAGGCGAAGTCTGCTCCGACATTTTCTGACGTTTCAACAATGTGGGCCCGCACTTGGCGCAATGCCTCAACAAGTTCCTTTTGGCGCAGGTCGCTGGGCAACAGAGCCGATGGCTGCAGCGCCCCGCCAGACGGGGCTTGCTCCGCAGCCCCTTGCTTTGCGCCGGATCCCGGCTCTGCACCCGGCTGACCGGGGGCAAGCACCGGGGGCCGTGCCGCCTTTTTCCGGGACGTTGCCACGGCCGGGGCCATCAGACGTTTTGACACGTTACATGATCCGCAAACGGGACAGGTCACCAGACTGCGGCTCTGCTGCGCTTCAAAATCGCCGGAATTCCGGAACCAGCCTTCAAACCCGTGTTCGGCTTCGCAAATGAGCGAATATTTGATCAAGCAGGCTCCTCCAATGTTGCCGCTGACGTAACGACGGCACAGGCAAAATCCCGTTCATTGGCAAGTGCCGGTATCCGGGCCCGTGCGGCGGCGGCGGCCTCCGTGTCGAGCTCCGCCAAAAGCACCCCGGGCTCATTGTGATCGAGCTCGGCAACCACCTTGCCCCAGGGATCAACAACGAGACTGTGGCCGTAGGTTTCCCGCCCGTCTTCGTGGCGCCCCCCCTGGGCAGCGGATAAGATATAGGCGCCATTTTCAATCGCCCGGGCGCGCTGGAGCACATGCCAGTGGGATTCACCGGTCTGGCGTGTGAAGGCGGCCGGTGCCGTTAGCAGCTCCGCCCCGGTCCGGACCTGGGCACGGAAAAGAGCCGGGAAACGGATGTCATAGCAGATCGCCAGTCCAAGCCGCGCAAAGGGCAGCTCGGCCACAACGGCCTGACCGCCGGGCTCATAGGTGGCCGACTCCCGCCAGCTCTCCCCATTGGGCAGATCCACATCGAACATATGGATCTTGTCATAGGCCGCAAGGATGCGGCCATCCGGTGCAATCAGGACCGCCCGGTTGGCGGCTTTGCCAGCATCGCTGACAACCGCAAGGGAGCCAATATGCAGGTAGATCTTGAGCTCCTGGGCAAGCCTGCGGGCCATTTTCAAGAAGGCATCGTCTTCAGGCGCTCCGATACGCTCCTGCAACTCCTCCCGCGTCCGCACCAGGATGTTCGACATTTCCGGTGTTTGCACATAGGTGGCCCCGTCCCGGGCCGCTGAGCGGATGAGGGCCTCGGCCGCATCGGCATTGTGCAACGGATCCTTGCCGCTTCGCAGCTGAATGCAGGCTGCAGTGACTTTGGTCATGGGCGTCCTTTCATACCAATCTCAGTTGATAGAAACCGAACGGATGGCTTGTTCCTGTTTGCAGTCAAGGCGCGTTGTTGAAGACGGCCTGGCCGGCCGTTCAAGCAGCGCAACGCCCGACAGAGGATCACGACCCGAGCAAGGCGTCCAGTTTGCCAGACCGGTCCAGATCATGCAGATCATCGCATCCGCCAATATGGGTTTCACCGGCAAAGATCTGCGGAAATGTGTTGCGCCCGTTGGCCCGCTGGACCATGATCTTGCGCAACTCTCCATCAAAGGTTGCATCATATTCCGTGTAGGTTACGCCTTTCTTGTCAAGCAGCCGTTTTGCCGCTGTACAAAAACCGCAGAGCTGCCGCGTGTAGATTTCCACTTCGGCCATTTCAACCGCCCTCTTTCACCTTAAGGAGTTGCCGGTCTTGTTTGCCGGCAAGTATTCAAACCCGGGCGATATATGCGCGCCGGGCGTACAAACACAAGGCCTGACACAACGCAAAGCCGCTCAAAAATGCTCCTGATGTCCTTGCCGGGACGGGTCGGCAAGAGCAAAAGTGAGCACATCGACAGACGCGGCGCCCGCCCCGAGCAGGGTCCGGGTGCAGGCTCTCAAGGTGGAACCCGTCGTAACCACATCATCGACAAGAACAACGTGGCGGCTGGTCAAAAGGGATGCCCTGTTCCGTCCAACCGCAAAGGCGGAGCGCACATTCTTGTGCCGCTCTCCTGCGGACAGGCCCACCTGCTGCCGGGTTCGTTTGATGCGCACCAGAGTGTCCGGTGCAAAGGGGGCGTCACAGGCCTCCGCAATCACCTTTGCGAGGGCGGCCGCCTGATTGAAGCGCCGGGACAAAAGACGCGACCAATGGAGCGGCACAGGCACAAGAAGACTGTCGGGCTGCAGGAAATCGCGGCCCGCCGCCCGCATCCAGAGGCCCATCGGCCGGGCCAGTTCCCGCCGTCCGCCAAATTTCAGCGCAAGCACCAGAGCCTGAGCGGTTCCCTGATAAAAGGCAACCGAGCGCGAGCGCTCAAATGGCGGCGGATCGGCAATCGCGCGCGGGCTCCAGGCCTCCTCTCCGATATCATAGGAAAAGGGCGTGCCGAGCCGGTAGCAGACCGGCTTTTCGATAAAGGACATGGCAGACCAGCAGGCGGGGCAAAGCCCTTCCCCGGTCCCGACCCGCTCATCGCAGCTCAGACACCTTAAGGGCAGCAGAAGATCCAAGGCTCCGCGCGCCAGAGTGCGGGGCAGCGCGGACAGGCAATTTGACATGACCATCGGCGATATACCGCCTTGCGAAAACACCGTTGCCGCCAGCTCCTGGACGGCAGACCAAGCTTTATGGATAGAACCCCATATGATGGCGCATTATCAAGTGAGTTTGGCACAAAGCCGCCCTGAAAGGGCATCTTGAGGGACACTCTCTTTGACGTGTTTGTGCCCATGCCCTATGTCAGCGGCGGATCTCATGCCAAGCGTCAGGATGTCTTGTGAGCGCACAACCGGATCTCTTCGACCGCCGCCTTTTCCGTCAAAGACGCTTGCGGGCTCTGCGGCAGGCAACTGCGGGCGCCGACTTCCTGCTGGCCGAGGTTGCCCGTGATCTGGAAGACCGGCTCCTGGCCGTCACCCGGCGCTTTCCAACCGCTCTGGATCTTGGCGGACACCGCGGCCTGATTTCAAAAGCGCTTGAGGCCTGCGGCAAGGTTGACCGGCTTGTCCGCGCAGATCTCTTTTTCAAAGACCCTGACCTGCCGCCCCCCGGTCTCGTGTGCGATGATGCCCTGCTGCCGTTCAAGGACAAGTCCCTTGACCTGATTGTATCGGCGCTCTCGCTTCACGCCGTCAACGACTTGCCGGGAAGCCTGATCCAGATCCGGCGCGCGCTGGCCCCGGACGGCCTGTTCCTGGCGACGCTGCCGGGTGCAGGAACCTTGAGCGAATTGCGGGACAGTCTGACACGCGCCGAACTGGAGATGACCGGCGGCGCGGCTGCCCGTGTGCTGCCGTTTGCCGATACGCGGGATCTGGGGGGACTGCTGCAACGCGCGGGATTTGCCCTGCCTGTCACCGATCTCGACAGCCTGACCGTGCGCTATGATACGATGTTCGCCTTGCTGCAGGATCTGAGAGCCATGGGCGCCACATCCATCCTGACGGAAAGGCCGGAGCAGCCCCTGTCCCGGGCAACCCTGCTGCGCGCCGCCGACCTTTATGCTCAAAACCATTGCGATGAAGACGGCCGCATCCGGGCGACCTTTGCTCTTGTCACCCTGTCGGGCTGGGCGCCCCATGACAGCCAGCAAAAGCCGCTGCGCCCCGGCTCGGCCCAGTCTCGGCTTGCCGATGTTCTGGGAACCCGGGAAGAAAAACTGTAAGCGAGGGTGTTGTCCGCTACCCGCCCCACCAATTTTGAAAGCGCGGGTTAGCTGCTCGACGTCGCGGCCGTCAACGCGCTCGACAGCACCCCAAAGACATTGTCCCTGAGGGACGTGCCCATGACAGCAAGCCCGGTAATAATTGCCAGACTGATCAAACCGGCGAGCAAGCCATATTCCACGGCCGTCGCTCCGGTCTCGTCTTTCCAGAAACGGGCTGCAACCTGTTTGGCTGCCCTGCAAGTCAATCGCGTCTTCATCATTGTCATCCCCCACCGGTCGGGACGTAAAATGGTTTTCGTCTTTAAACCGCATCAATCAGGTGAGGAATGAGCGGCTCGTCAGCCGCCGGCATGGGATACTCCCTCAATCTGACCGCGCGGACCCACTTCAGGGCCTGGTTCTCCCGTCCCTGGGGAACACCGGACCATTTGCGGCAGATGAACAATGGCATCAGCAAATGAAAATCTTGATAAGCGTGACTCGCAAAGGTCAGGGGGGCGAGACAGGCTTCGTTAACTTCAATGCCGAGTTCTTCCTGAAGCTCCCGGATCAATGTTTCCTCCGGCCTCTCCCCGGGCTCAACCTTTCCTCCGGGGAATTCCCACAGTCCCGCCATGGACTTACCTTCCGGCCGCTGCGCCAGGAGAATCCGGCCATCCGCATCCACAAGCGCACAAGCCGAAACAAGTACAATTTTGGTCATTTCACTCTGTGTCCAATTGTGAGACAGGAAGGAAGACTTTGGAAAGCCTGACGCGCCCATAACCGTCAAGACTGCCTAGCAGGGTCAGCTTCGGTAATCGCCATTAATCGCGACATATTCTTTTGTCAGATCACAGGTCCAGACCACCGACTGACCGCTGCCCAGCCCCAGATCGGCCCGGATGACAATGCCCTCTTCCCGCATCACGGCCGAGGCTGCCTCTTCGCTGTAGTCCGGGTCCCGTTCGCCATCGAGCGCCACCCGCACATCCCCGAACCAGATTGCCAGCCGGTCCCGGTCGGCAGGCTCCCCGGCCTTGCCAACGGCCATGACCACCCGGCCCCAGTTCGCATCCTCTCCGGCCACGGCGGTTTTCACGAGCGGGGAATTGGCAATGGCGAGCGCAATCGTTTTTGCCGACGCATCACTTGTGGCGCCGGTCACACGGACCTCGACAAATTTGCGCGCGCCCTCCCCGTCCCGCACAATCTGCTGGGCAAGGTCCTGCATGACATCCCGCAAGGCCGCCCGCAGGGTCTCAAGACGCGGATCGTCCAGAGAGGTGACCGGTGCGATACCACGCGCCTCTGCCTTGCCCGTGGCAAACAAGAGCACCGTGTCCGAGGTCGACGTATCACTGTCAACGGTCACCGCATTGAAACTGTCCCCGGTCTCGCCGCTCAGGAGAGCCTGCAGCACCGTCTGGGAGATCGGCGCGTCGGTGAAGAGGAAGGACAGCATGGTCGCCATGTCCGGCGCGATCATGCCCGCGCCCTTGGCAATCCCGTTGATCGTGACCACTTCACCATCCAGATCAATCCGGGCAGTGGCCACTTTCGGATAGGTATCGGTTGTCATAATGGCCTTGGCCGCGTCCATCCAGAGCGTGCCATCCTGCCCGCCGACAAGGTCCGTGACCACGCCGCCGAATTTCCCGGCAGGCAGTGGCTCTCCGATCACGCCCGTGGAGGCCAGGAAGATTTCGTCCTGGGAACAGTCCAGCGCTTCAGCCACGATCCGCGCAGACAGGTCAACTGCATCCGCGCCTTTCTTGCCGGTAAACGCATTGGCGTTGCCGGAATTCACCAGCAGAGCCCGCGCCGTTCCGCCCGGCAGTTTCGCCTTGCACCAATCGACGGGAGCAGACGGGCATTTCGACCTGGTGAACACTCCGGCCACCGCAGTACCTTTTGAAAGCATCGCCAGCAGCACATCCGTCCGCCCCTCATATTTCAGGCCGGCGGCAGCCGTTGCGAAGGTCACCCCTTCCAGCGGCGGCAGGTCCGGATAGGATTTGGGAGCAAGTGGAGAAACGGTCGTGGACATGGCTGAGGTCCCGGTAAACTGAAGAGTTCAGCAGTCCATAGAGAGCGCCTTGGGCAAGCGCAAGTCTTTTCAAGCGCAGCTCAGACAGCTCAGAGCCCGCAGCGGCCGCTAAGACCTGGCCCGGCGGTTCCCCGCCGGGCTGGCACCGGTTTGTTGACGCTTATTCGCTCTTTTCGCCGTCACTGTCGGCTTCGGCGGCCGGCTGGGCAAGCGCGGAATCGAGCACCTCAACCTTGATGGCATCTTTCAGCTCGGCCATCTTGGCTTCGTAGCGCTCGCGCACCAGCTGCTGCCGCAGCTCTTTGGACACGGCTTCAAGGGCCGGCTTTTCCTGACGGCGCTTGTCTTCCACCTTGATCACATGCCAGCCGAACTGGGTCTCAACCGGCTCCTTGGTGTAGTCGCCCGGCGCCAGTGCGAAAGCCGCCTCTTCAAACGGCTGGACCATCTGGCCTTTTGTGAAATAGCCAAGGTCACCACCATTGGGGCCGGACGGGCCCGTTGATTTTTCCTTGGCCAGCTCCGCAAAATCCGCGCCCCCGTCCAGCTCCTTGATCACGGCTTCGGCTTCCGCCTTGTCCTTGACCAGAATGTGCCGGGCCTGGATTTCTTCCGGACCTTCAAAATCGGCGAACTGCTTGTCATAGGCCGCCTTCAGATCGTCTTCGGAGATCCCGCCATCGACCTTCTGGGCCAGATAGGCGTTGCGCAGTGCCTGCATCTCCAGAAATTCCAGCTGCTTCTGGAAGTCCGGGTCCTTGTCGATGCCGTCCTTGCGGGCGGCTTGGGCAAGGAGCTCCATATCAACCACCACATCCAGCAGGATCTGACGCCATTGCGCCGGCGGGAAGCGCTGCAACTGCTGCCCCAGGTCCTTGGCAGCAAAAGCGATGTCGGCTTCGGTGATTTCCTGATCACCGACCTTGGCCACCACATCGTCCGGTTCGGCTGCCTTCAGCGAAACGGATCCGAGCGTCACGGCCAGAAGGGAAACGGCAACAGCCTGAACGGGCCTGCGCATCGAAATTCGGAACATAAGAAGTCCTTTACCTATGGGAACGGTCTCTTTATTGCCCTCAATCTTCAGGGCGGGGGTACTTTGCCTATTCCAGCAGCGTTGACAAGCTTAGAGCCCCCTCTTATCTGTCGGGCGGTCCTGCTCTTGAGCCGGATGGCATCTTTAAGGCCGCGTTTTCCGGCCGGGCGATCTGCCCGGCGGGACCGTGGACAGCAATTGAGACGATTTCATGGGCGCGCGCCAGATTGCCATTGAGCGCCGCCCGGTAAGGAAGGACCGCCACATGGCTGGCCTTGGCGCTTTAGCACGTAAGCTTTTCGGTTCGTCAAACGACCGCAGAATCAAGACATTCCGGGCAAAGGTCGAGGAGATCAACGCCCTGGAGGCAGAAACTCAGGCCCTTTCGGATGACGCCCTGAAAGCGCGCACCGCCGAATTCCGCAGCCAGCTCGAGAGCGGCGTAAGCCTTGACGACATTCTCGCCCCCGCATTTGCAACAGTCCGCGAAGCCGCCCGGCGCGCCCTGGGACAGCGCCACTATGATGTGCAGCTGATCGGTGGCATGGTGCTCAATTCGGGTCAGATCGCCGAAATGCGCACGGGGGAAGGCAAGACGCTTGTGGCCACCGCGCCGGTCTACCTGAACGCGCTGACAGGCAACGGTGTTCATGTGGTCACCGTGAACGACTATCTGGCCCAGCGTGACAGTGACTGGATGGGCCAGGTCTATCGCTTCCTCGGCCTGACCGTCGGCTGCATCACCCACGGCCTGTCCGACGAGGAGCGCCGCGCGGCCTATGCAGCCGATGTCACCTATGGCACCAACAATGAGTTCGGCTTCGACTACCTCCGGGACAATATGAAGCATGACCGGGCCTCGATGGTGCAGCGCAGCCATTCCTATGCGATCGTCGATGAGGTCGATTCGATCCTGGTGGACGAGGCCCGCACCCCGCTGATCATTTCCGGTCCTTTGGAAGACCGGTCCGAATTCTACAACACCGTTGATGCCTTCATCCCCCAACTGGCGGAAGAGGATTTCGAGCTCGACGAAAAACAGCGCTCGGCCACCTTCACCGAAGCAGGCAACGAGAAACTGGAAGCCCTGCTCAGCGACGCCGATCTTCTGAAGGGCGGCTCCCTTTATGATGTCGAGAACGTGTCGGTCGTTCACCACCTGCAGCAGGCCCTGAAGGCCCACAAGCTGTTCCAGCGTGACAAGGATTATATTGTCCGAAACGGCGAAGTCGTTATCATTGACGAATTCACAGGCCGCATGATGCCGGGCCGCCGGTTCTCCGAAGGCCTGCACCAGGCCCTGGAAGCGCGCGAGAAAGTGCGCATCCAGCCCGAGAACCAGACCCTGGCCTCCATCACCTTCCAGAACTATTTCCGCATGTATGACAAGCTCGCGGGCATGACTGGAACGGCGGCGACGGAAGCGGACGAATTCGCGGATATTTACAAGCTGGAAGTGGTCGAAATTCCGACCAATGTCACCGTCAAACGGATTGACGACGACGATGAGGTCTACCGCACGGTCCAGGAAAAATTCAACGCCATCGTCAAGCTGATCGATGATTGCAAGGAGCGGGGCCAGCCAATCCTGGTGGGCACGACCTCGATCGAGAAGTCCGAGCTTCTGGCCGAAATGCTGAAGAAACACGGCTACAAACAGATCGATCTCAGCGACCCGGCCGCCTTTGCCGCCGCTCAAAAGAAGGACGATGGCAAGTCCAAGATCTTTGCGGTCCTGAACGCCCGTTATCACGAACAGGAAGCCTTCATCGTTTCCCAGGCAGGCCTGCCCGGCGCCGTGACCATTGCCACCAACATGGCCGGCCGCGGCACCGACATCCAGCTCGGCGGCAATGCGGACATGCAGATCGCAATGGAGCTGGGGGACATGCCCGAAGGCGAAGAGCGCAGCACGAAAGAAGCCGCGATCCGCTCGGAAGTTGAGGCTCTGAAGGAAAAGGCGCTTCAGGCCGGCGGCCTCTATGTGATCGGCACCGAGCGCCATGAAAGCCGCCGCATCGACAACCAGCTGCGCGGCCGGTCCGGCCGCCAGGGGGACCCGGGCCATTCCAAGTTCTTCCTGTCGCTTCAGGACGATCTGATGCGCATTTTTGGCTCCGAGCGCATGGATTCCATGCTTCAGAAACTCGGGCTGGAAGAAGGCGAAGCCATTATCCATCCCTGGATCAACAAGGCGCTGGAAAAGGCCCAGCAGAAGGTTGAAGCCCGCAACTTCGACATCCGCAAGAACCTCCTGAAATTCGATGACGTGATGAACGACCAGCGCAAGGTGGTCTTTGAGCAGCGTATCGAGCTGATGGACAGCGAGGCCATCCAGGACGCGGTCACGGACATGCGCCACGATGTGATTGACGATCTGGTCGCCAACCACATTCCCGAACGCGCCTATCCCGAACAGTGGAACACTGAAGGTTTGCAAGAAGAGGTGGGCAAATACCTGAACCTGGATCTTCCGGTCAAAGACTGGGCAGCGGAAGAAGGCATTGCCGAAGAAGAGGTGAAAGAGCGCCTGCGCCGGACTGCCGACGAGGCCATGGCCCAGAAGGTGGCCAAATACAGCCCGGACATCATGCGCCAGGTCGAAAAGACGATCCTGCTGCAGACCCTCGACAATCTGTGGCGCGAGCATCTGGCCAATCTGGATCACCTGCGCTCGGTCATCGGGTTCCGGGGCTACGCCCAGCGTGACCCGCTTCAGGAATACAAGACCGAAGCTTTCACCCTGTTTGAATCCATGCTTGCGCAATTGCGCCAGATGACCACGGCCCAGCTGCTGCGGGTCGAGCTGGTGACAGAACAGCCGCCGCAAATGCCGGACGAACCGGAAATGCATGCCCACCACATCAACCCGCTGACCGGGGAAGACGAAATGGCTGCAGCTGACGCCCAGCTCCGGAATGTGCCGCCGGGCGAACGCGATCCGCAAGATCCGTCCACCTGGGGCAAAGTCGGCCGCAACGAGCCCTGCCCCTGTGGATCCGGCAAGAAATACAAGCACTGTCACGGGGCGCTCGTCTGAGCCTGCCCTTTGTCTGACACGCAAGAAGCGCCGGCGTATCCTTCAAAATGCGCCGGCTTTTTTGCGCCTTGCAAAGAACGTGTGCGCAAACCGTTCTCCGCAGGGCTGGTGTTTTGCCCGAATCTGCTGCAGTTTGCGCGAAATCCAATCGCTGACTGCACATCCGGCATCTTCATGAACCAGACGGCCGCTTCAAAACTTTATATCTCCCGCCGCGAAGGCATCCGCCCGGCGGCCCCGATGCTCAGCGTCATCGTCCCCGTTTTCAACGAAGAAGACGTGATCGGCCATTTTCTGGACGCCACCCTGCCGGTTCTAAAAACGTCCGGGCTGCCTTACGAATATGTCTTCATAGATGACGGCAGCCGGGACAAGACTGCAGATATCATCTCCGCCAAACTGTCCGGGGGCCTGCCCGGACGTCTTCTGGGCCTGTCCCGGAATTTCGGCAAGGAAGCCGCGCTCTCGGCCGGTTTGGAAGCGGTCAAGGGGGACATCGCGGTCATCATGGATGCGGATCTGCAGGACCCGCCCGAGCTGATCCTTGACATGCTCGACGGCTGGCGCTCCGGCTATGACGTCATTTATGGCCTGAGGGTCGACCGGTCATCCGACACGCTGATGAAACGGTCTACCGCGAACCTGTTCTACAAACTCTTCAACCGGCTCGCCAATATCGACATGCCGGCCAATGCCGGGGATTTCCGGCTGATCGACCGGGCTGTCATCGATGCCCTTTTGCGGCTGCCGGAGCGCAGCCGGTTTATGAAGGGCCTGTTTGCCTGGGTTGGCTTTCCCTCCATGGCACTTCCCTATGAGCGCCCGCCGCGCAAGGCCGGAAGCGGCAAGTTCAACTACTGGAAGCTGTGGAATTTTGCGCTGGACGGGCTGACCAGTTTCACCACCATGCCACTGCGGATCTGGTCCTATGGCGGCGCCCTGATTTCCTGCGGCGCTTTCGCCTATGCCCTGTTCCTGATCCTGCAAGTGAGCATTTTTGGCGTCGATGTGCCGGGCTATGCCTCGCTCATGGTAGCCGTGCTGTTTTTTTCCGGGGCCCAGCTTCTGTCCATCGGCATGATCGGCGAATATGTCGGCCGCCTCTTCAGCGAATCCAAACAGCGTCCAGTCTATATTCTGCAGGATGTCATCGAAGGCCAGCCCGGCACTCCGGCAAGCCAAAGTACCAACGAAGCGCAAACGGACGATCCGGCTGCCACTGCCTCCAGCAAGGACACACATGCTGGCTGATGCGAACCGGCAACGCCTGAAGACCGAAACCGCCGCCGCCGGAAAATTTGCCATTGTCGGCGTGGTGGCCACCCTCACCCATGCGGTGGTCGCCTCAGGACTCTTCAAGAGCGGGCTGCTGCCGGTGGTCCCATCCAACATTGGCGGGTTTCTGGCCGCCTTCACGGTCTCCTTCAGCGGCCACTATTTCTGGAGCTTCAGCCACCTGAAACGCGCCGGAACCTTTTTGAAAACCATTGTCCGCTTCCTGATCATCTCGGTGAGCGGTTTTGCCTTGAATTCCACAATTCTGGCGCTGTGGCTCACCTTTGCCCCCTGGCCGAAGATCTACGGCCTCTGGCTGGCCATTGCGGTTGTGCCCGCCTTTTCGTTTCTAGGCGCCCGGCTCTGGGCTTTTTCGCACCGGTCCGCAGATCCCGCCGCCGACCCTCTTGCCCCTGAAGATCCCTGACCATGACAAAGCTTTCCGGTGCGCAGGCGGCCTTGCTCTATGCTGTTTGCGTCTGTCTGCTCTATGGCCTTGTGCCCAGCCTGACCTTTCCCGGCCCGCCGCTGGATGTGGTGGAAGGCTTTGCCTGGGGGCGGGAACTTCAGCTCGGCTATACCAAACATCCCCCCATGCAGGCCTGGCTGCTGGAAGCAACCTACTTTCTGTCCGGCGGCCATTATTTCGGGGGCTACTGGCTAAGCGCCCTGTCCGCCGGTCTCGGTTATTTCTTCATCTGGCAGCTCGCCCGCCGTCTCGGCATGAACCAGCAACAAGCCTTCTGGGCGCTGGTGCTGACCAGCGTCACCTTCTACTTCACTCTGCCGATGCCGGAGTTCAATCCAAACATCCTGCAGATCCCGGTCTGGAGCGGCATGATCCTGCTGTTCTGGCGTGTTCTGGAGAAGGACCGGCTGAGCGACTGGCTGCTTCTGGGCATAGTGGCAGCCTTCGGACTGTATACGAAATATTTCGTGATGCTTCTGATCGGCACGATTGGGCTTTATATGCTGGTCTTCGCAGAGGCCAGACGGCTCCTCAGGCGGCCCGGCCCCTGGCTGTGTGCGCTGGTCTGCCTCATTCTGCTGGTGCCCCATTTCCTATGGCTTTTGAAAACCGGTTTCCTGACCCTCGACTATGCGGCCAGCCGCAGCAAACCCGCGTCTTCACTGATCGGTCACGTCTACAACCCGCTGAATTTCCTCGCAGCCCAAATCGGAAACCACGCAGGCCTCTTTCTTGTCGGTCTGACCGGATTCGGCTGGGCGGGCCTCAAACATTTCCGCTCCGACCGGCCCGCCCAGGCCGTGCCACTGGCCCCGCCCGGCGACCGGTTCCTGCTTTGGTTCGCCTTCCTGCCACTGGCCGTTGTTCTCTTGGCCTCCGCGCTGACCGGAAACGAGTTTGAGCACATGTGGGGCACGCCGATGTTTGTCCTGTCCGGGATCATTGCCGTAAGGTTCGCTGCCCTCCCGGGCCTGTGGGCCTTCCCCAGACGCGCCCTTGCCGCCGCCCTCGCCATTCAGGCGCTTTTCCTCGGCATCTTTGCCGGACAGGCCGTACTCGAACCCTATTGGAAGGAAAAACAGACCCGCATGCACTATCCGGCCCAGGCGGTTGCAGAAACGCTGGCGAAAGTCTGGCACACAGAGATGGGCACGGATCTGGCCTATGTGGCCGGTGACATGTGGTCCGCTGCAAATGTCACGCTCTATGCGCCCGGACGGCCCTCCATGTTCTATCTGCACAGCCGCCGTCTCAGCCCCTGGATTGCGTTTGAGGATGTGCAGACAAAAGGCCTGATGATCGTCTGGCGGGGCGACAGGGACCGGCCCCTCAACGAAGTGCTTGCCTATTATCCCAAGGCGGTCCGCCAGGGCAGCCAGACCTTCCGCTATCTCTCCGGGGCGGCCATCCCTCCCGTCCGGGTGAACTGGGTCATCATTCCTCCGGGCAAGGTGGCCAAAGCGCCGGTCCAATAGACAACGCCGGGCGCATCCTGTCTGATCTTTCTGCGATCCGGGTGCTCAGATCATAGCAAACTGGCAAAAGTGTCAAAAAACTTACATGGTTAAGCTGTTCACACTCTGGGAGAGATGACTCTCTGCCTGTTGACACAAGACTGACCGGCATGTGCCCGAAAGGCATCATTCTTGTTGCGGCAGACCGAGGTTCATGGATGTGAGTTTTGATAAGGACTGATGGATGACCGAGGACAGCGCAAAGAGCTGGGTTGAGGCCGAATGGGCCGATTCCCTTGATGAAGAACTGGAAATGGAAATTGACGACGGTCTCGTTGCCAGGGACCTGCAGTTCATTTCGGACAAGAAGCACAAGTCCCCTATCGACCGGAGCACCTATTTCCATGAATTGCTCCGCCTGCAGGCGGAACTGGTCAAGCTTCAGGACTGGGTGCAGCATACGGGGGAGAAGATCGTCATTGTCTTTGAAGGCCGGGATGCGGCCGGCAAGGGCGGCGTGATCAAACGGATCACCCAGCGTCTCAACCCCCGGGTCTGCCGGGTTGTTGCGCTGCCAGCTCCGACCGAGCGGGAAAAGAGCCAGTGGTATTTCCAGCGCTATGTGCCTCATCTGCCAGCGGCAGGGGAAATCGTCCTGTTTGACCGGTCCTGGTACAACCGTTCCGGGGTGGAGCGGGTGATGGGCTTTGCCAGCGAAGATCAGGTGGAGCAGTTCTTCAACGATGTCCCCGAATTCGAACGCATGATCGTGCGCTCCGGCGTCCGGCTGATCAAATACTGGTTCTCTATTACGGATGAAGAGCAGCAGCTGCGCTTCCTGATGCGCATCCATGATCCCTTGAAACAGTGGAAACTGTCGCCGATGGACCTGGAATCGCGCATCCGCTGGGAAGACTATACCAAGGCCAAGGAAGAGACGTTCGAGCGCACCAATATTCCTGAAGCCCCCTGGTTCATCGTGGAAGGCAATGACAAGAAACAGGCCCGGCTGAACTGTATCAGCCACCTTCTGTCACAAATGCCTTACGAAGAGGTGCCCCACGATCCGATTTCCCTGCCTGAGCGGCGTTTCAACCCGGACTATGAGCGCAAAGTGCTGCCCGAACACCTCTACGTTCCGCAGAAATTCTGACGCCTTTGACCCAACGACACAACCGTGATCTCCCGGCCCTTGCGGGCCGGGATTTTTCATGCGACCTCAAGACCAAGATATAAAGGATTTCAAGACCGGCGAGGTCCGGGGCACGGGAGGCAGTATCATGAACGGCAGCAAAGTCCGCTGGGGCATCATCTCAACTGCAAAAATCGGCCGGGAAAAGGTTGTTCCCGGCATCAAGGCATCCCGGACAGGGCAGGCGGCGGCGATTGCCTCGCGCGATCTCGGCCGTGGCCGCAAGGCCGCAGAGGCACTAGGGATCGGCAAGGCCTATGGCTCCTATGAAGAACTGTTCGCCGACCCTGATATTGACGCGGTCTATAACCCGCTGCCGAACCACATGCATGTGCCGGTAACCCTTCAGGCCGTGGCCGCCGGCAAACATGTTCTGTGCGAAAAACCTGTTGCCCTGAGCGCCCGTGAGGCCAAGGCGCTGCTGGAGCTTCCCAAGGACCGGCTGGTGGCCGAAGGCTTCATGGTGCGCGCCCATCCACAATGGATCCGCGCCCGCGAGATTGTCAGGTCGGGGGAACTGGGTGAGCTGAAATCCATCCAGGGCTTTTTCAGCTATTTCAACGCTGATCCGGACAATATCCGCAACCGGGCGGATATGGGCGGCGGCGCCCTGATGGATATCGGCTGCTACACCATGCTGGCAGGCCGGTATTTCTTTGACGCCGAACCGCAGCGGGCGGTCTCCCTGATGGACCGGGACCCGGCTTTTGGCACGGACCGCCTGACCAGCGCACTTCTGGATTTCGGCAGCGGGCGGCAGCTTGCCTTTACCGTCTCCACGCAGCTGACGCCGTATCAGCGACTCCAGCTTGTGGGCACGCGCAAGCGGCTGGAAATCCTCATCCCCTTCAACGCGCCGCAAGGCGAGGCCGTCAAGCTGCGCCTCGACAATGGCAGCGGCTTTGCCGACGCCAGCGCCGAGACAGAGACCATCGCGCCTTGCGACCAGTATGGCGAGCTGATCGACGTGTTCGGGCGGGCCGTGACCGGCAAGGCTCCCCTTCCCTACGGTGTGGAGGACGCAGTTCAGAACATGAAAATCCTGGATGCGGTCTTTGCCTCTGCGGAAAAAAGTTCCTGGGTGGAGATCCGTTAGTCACCTGAAACAGAAGTTCGTCACATATCCCGGCACGCTCCGAACGAACTTCAGACTAAACAAAGTGACTGACAAGAGATTGTTTATATTGTGGTTTTCGAATTTGAAATCCGCTCCGGCGGTTCCTGCTAAAATGAGGCCTATTTCAAATTCACCACACTGGACCCGCGCCCTTTTGAACGCCACGAAGACCCGCTAGGGTACGGCCCAACAAGAGAGGCCGACCTGAAGCCCTGATCAGAAACTGGAGTGCAGATGAGCGGATTGCTTGCCCTATTGGATGATGTTGCCGCGATTGCCAAAGTTGCGGCCGCGTCCATGGATGACGTTCTCAGCCAGGCCGCTAAAGCCGGTTCCAAGGCGGCCGGGGCGGTGATCGATGATGCGGCCGTCACACCAAAATATGTGACTGGTTTCAAGCCCGCACGGGAAATTCCGATCGTCTGGCGTATTGCCCGGGGCTCGCTCAAGAACAAGCTCCTGTTCCTGTTGCCCGCCGGGCTGCTGCTCAATGAATACCTGCCCTGGATGATCACGCCGCTATTGATGCTGGGCGGGTCTTATCTATGTTTTGAAGGCGCGGAAAAGATCCACCACCTGTTCGCGGCCAAACAGGACCACGGCCCGGCGGACAGGCCACTGGAAGAAGCAGTCGATGCGGTGCACCTGGAAGAGCAGCGTGTCTCCGGGGCCATCAAGACCGATTTCATTCTATCCGCCGAGATCATGACGATCGCCCTGTCGGAAATTCCCCAAAGCACGCTTTGGATGGAAGCGGCCACTCTGGCCGTTGTCGCTTTCGGCATCACTGTGATGGTCTATGGCTCGGTGGCCCTGATCGTGAAGGCCGACGATTTTGGCCTGATGCTGTCCACCCGCAGCCGTCTGGCCGCCCTGAGGGCCCTCGGCCGGGGGATCGTGACGGCCATGCCCGGATTTTTGAAGCTCCTCATGACCGTCGGAACCGCCGCCATGCTGTGGGTTGGTGGTGCCATTGTCATTCACGGGCTAAAGGCCCTTGGCGTGAAGCAACCTTATGGGCTGATCCATGACATCGCTCATGCGGCTGCGCACGCGATCGGCTATGCGGAAGGGTTCGTGACCTGGGCCGTTACCGCATCCCTCGACGGCTGCTTCGGGCTGCTGCTGGGCTTGATCCTGATCCCGGTTGTCAGCAAAGTCATCCAACCGGTCTGGTCACTCTTCCGCAAAAAACCGGCTGATGTCGGCGGACATTGAGGCCGATTTAGGCTGATCAAAGCGGCCATGGGGCGAAGCGAGCCGCTTCAGTACACGTCACAGGTGTGCTTAGGTTGTAATTTCTGTCGAGAGCCCCCTGAAAATCCGTTTATTTAATTAACAAATAAAAGTTTTTACATCAGATAACCTTAGGTTATTTTGAGGTTATCAGTCGTGAAGTGTTCAAAAGATTGGATGAAGAGCCTTTTGCCAACTATGGCTTTGGCGGTTGGTCTCACCCTCATGACCGCGCCAGGTCACGCAGCCCCGGCAAGTTGTGCCGTAACGGGCAAGGGAAAGTCCGGAGCAACGTTCACGCTGACCGACGCCACTCAGGCCTATTGCAGCACAAAAAATGACAAGATCAGCAACACTGACACCCTGTTCGGATTCACCGGCTGGTCTCTGGCGGGCAAGAATGATGACGCAACCGCAGGCACCGGAAAAATCACATTTACGACGGCACCGGCCAACGGGCTCAAAGAAGGCTTCTGGACGCTCGACACGCTGGCAGGTCTGAGCTCCATTGTGATCACCCTGAAAGCCGGGGATGGATTTGCCGCCTTTCTTCTGGATCTGACCGGAACAACCCCGCTCTCCGGAACCTGGGAGGCATCGAAAGACCTCTCCCATGCGTCCATCTATTATACGGGCAGCCCCCGCTCCGTGCCCCTGCCCGCAACGGCCCTGTTGCTGGTGTCCGGCGTGGCCGGGATTGGCCTTCTGGCCCGCCGCCGCAAGCAGACTTATCGCACGATGCTCTAGGCGGCGTCTGCATTTAAATGGTTTCAAACCGTTTTGTCTTTTGCGTTGAAATCTCTGATTTCAGGCAGCGAAAGGCAAACCCGATTAATCGTGACACGCTATAAGACCTCCCGCTCTGCTCCGGCGACCGAAAGGCGTTCATAAAAAAACCCCGCACCGAGCGGGGTTTTACTTACTTTAAACCATATGCGGCAAGCAGACTATTTCAGCGGCGCCAGCACCATGACCATCTGACGGCCTTCGAGCTTCGGTGCGGATTCGACCTTGGCGATTTCCGACGTCTCTTCGCGCACCTTGTTCAAAAGGTTCATGCCGAGATCCTGGTGCGCCATTTCACGGCCGCGGAACCGGAGGGTGACCTTCACCTTGTCGCCTTCGTTGAAAAAACGCAGCATACTCTTCATCTTCACGTCATAGTCATGCGTGTCGATATTCGGACGCATCTTGATCTCCTTGATCTCGACGGTCTTCTGTTTTTTGCGGGCTTCTGCTGCTTTCTTCTGGGCCTGGTATTTGTACCGGCCATAATCCAGGATCTTGCAGACCGGCGGATTGGCATTGGGCTGGATTTCAACCAGATCCAGGCCTGCATCCAACGCGATATTCATCGCTTCTTCGGTCGCCACAACGCCACGGTTAGCGCCTTCATGATCAATCAACTGGACTTCGCGAACGCGAATTTCTTGGTTAGTGCGCGGGCCTTCCTTCGTAGGGGGCGGGGCGCGGAACGGACGGCGAATGGTCGCAATCTCCTCTATCGTTTCAACAAGCACCAGAACGGGCTCTTTTCAAGATGCACAAAAGGCCTCGGAACGCATGTACCAAGGTCTCTGTTGCATCTGTCCTAGCGCATCCGTCAAATTCCCGCGAAACCGGCAAAAAGTCAACCGAAATCAGCGTTTTCGACAATGTACGCCATAAAGTGACGTAGCAGCCTCCTGCAAGCCCGGCCCGCCCGGATAAAGCCACCACCTGTTGTAATGTCCTGAAAAATATCACAAGTAAGAACAGAATAGATCATTTAGTGAAGGAAATGTCCGTTGGACGGCGGAAAATTCGTGTTTCAGCTGCTGAAGATCGTCTGCGGGTTTCTCGCAGCGCTCATTTCCTGCGGCCTCTTCCTCTCCTGGGGTTTTTTCAGGGCCACCGATCCGGGCAGCGACCCCATTGCCTTTGCCACCATGGTCGGCAGTGGGCTGATCGGGGCAAGTGTCGTCGGCGCAGCTGTTCTGGTCCCAGCCGGTGTCCTGATCACTATTGCAGAACTGGCCCGCCTGCGCAGCATCATATTCCACCTGGCTGCAAGCGGGGCCATAGCCTTTCTGATCTGGACCTTCGGCTCTGCGGCCGGCATTGGCGGCCTGCGGCCGGGAAGTGTCGTGGCACTGGCCGCCGGATTTTGTGCCGGTCTGGTCTATTGGATCATTGCAGGGCGCACGGCAGGGTGCTGGATGGCAAACAGGCCTGCGGACAATGCCCCAGGTAAGATCGACACCTCAGACGCCTGATATCAGTTGATATTGGCATAGGAGAATCCGGCCCCCCGCTAGAGAGTGTCCTCTTTCAGGGCCTCACGCGCCGCATGGTAATGGTCGTCGCGCATGTGCGAGCGGATCATCGCGATTGCAGCCATCAGCACCGTTGCATCATCGCCAAAGCCGACACCTATGATGAAATCCGGGATCGTGTCCAGAGGCAGGACAAAATAGGCAAGGGCCGCCAACACGGTTGCCCGCACCTTGGCCGGGGTCGCGGGATCAAGCGCGCAGTAATAGCCCGCCACCACATCTTCCATGAACGGAACCTGCCGGGCCGCCTTGCAGGCGGTGGCCAGCAGTTTCTGGCGCACGGTTGTCTTCTGCTCGTCTTCAGGCCCCAGATATTCCGGATCAAAGCCCAGTTCTTCAAATGACGAAGAAGACGCCATATGCACTCTCCCGTTTTCCAATAACCTAACTATGTGGGGGCGCAAGGGCAGAAATTCAAATCCGCCCCATGTGCAACGCACGGGAAAGGCTCTTCAAGCGTGTCATACCAACCTAGATAAATACGAGCCTGTTGGAGGGGGTTTTCAGGTTCGAGGGCAAGAGAAGGTGCGCAGATCAGCCTGGCTGGCCGGTCAAGCAGCGTGATACAGCCCCCGACAGCCCCCAGCTTTCAGGCATTCCCACGGGTTTCCAGAAGACGGCGGGCAATCACCTGGGCCTGAATCTCTGCCGCCCCTTCAAAGATGTTCAAGATGCGGGCGTCGCACAAAACCCGGGAAATCTCATATTCCAGGGCAAAGCCGTTGCCGCCGTGGATCTGCAATGCGTTGTCGGCTGCGGCCCAGGCCACCCGGGCCCCAAGCAGTTTGGCCATACCTGCCTCCAGATCGCAGCGCTTGCCGGAATCCTTCTGCCATGAGGAAAAATACGTGAGCTGGCGGGCAATCATCACCTCGGCGGCCATCATGGCCAGCTTGTCGGACACCCGTGGAAATTCGACAAGCGCCTTGCCGAACTGATTGCGCTCCTCCGCATAGCGCAGCCCCAGATCAAGCGCTGCCTGGGCCACACCGAGGGCGCGCGCAGCCGTTTGAATACGGGCGCCTTCAAAGGTCTGCATCAACTGCTTGAAGCCTTCGCCTTCGACCTGCCCCAGCAAGCCGTCCGCGCTGACCTCAAAGCCGTCAAAAGCAATTTCATACTCCTTCATGCCCCGATAGCCGAGCACCTCGATCTCGCCGCCGCTCATGCCCTCAGCCGGGAAAGGGGTCTCGTCCGTGCCGCGCGGCTTTTCCGCAAGGAACATGGACAGGCCCTTGTAGCCGGGCTGTTCCGGATCAGTGCGAGCCAGGAGGGTCATGACATCGGCCCGCACCGGATGGGTGATCCAGGTCTTGTTGCCGTAAATCTTCCAGCTGTCTCCCTCTTTCACCGCCCGTGTCTTTAACGACGCCAGATCGGACCCGGTATTGGGCTCGGTAAAGACGGCCGTTGGCAGGATCTCGCCCGACGCGATCTTCGGCAGCCACTTCTGTTTCTGCGCCTCTGTTCCCCCGCACAGAATCAATTCTGCGGCGATTTCGGACCGGGTGCCCAGGGAGCCGACCCCGATATAGGCCCTGGAGAGTTCTTCGGAGACCACACACATGGCTTCTTTGCCGAGCCCCAGACCACCATACGCCTCCGGAATGGTCAGGCCGAACACACCCAGTTCGGACATCTGGGAAATGACGTTCATCGGAATGTAGTCATTGCTCAGGTGCCACTGATGGGCGTGAGGCGTGACCATATCCTCCGCAAAGCGCCGCATTTCATTGCGGATCTGCTCCATGGTCTCATCCAGACCGGAATCGCCAAACGTGGACTGCCCGGCCTGATCCCGGATCAGAGTCGTGATCTGCGCCCTCAAAGCCGGAAGGGAGCCCGCCTCGATCAGGGCGTCAATTTCCGCGCTGCGCGCGCTCCTGGTCTCATCACCCGTGAGCCCCAGATCCGCAAGGCGTACTATCTCGCCCTGATTCATGGCGATGCCGCCAAAGATCTGCGCCAGATATTCGGCAAAGCCAAGCTGAACCAGCCGCTCCTCCAGCCCCCCGCAGCGCCCTTCGTCGTCCAGCCGCCTCGCATAGGCGTCCAGCTGGCGCAAGGATTCCACATAGGTCGCCATCCAGGCCAGACCGTGGGTGGCCCGCTGCTCCTGCTCCATCAGCCGGGAGGACAGGCGTCCGCCTTCCGTGACCTTCGCGCTCACGCGCTGCGCTGCAAGATCAAGCAGCCGATCCAGGGACCCGATGGCGGTGGCTCTATATTCGCTCAGGCTCTCCGGCGCATCTGCTGCCGTAAGGGCTGCAGGGGACATAGGCGATCTCCGTTTTCATTTGTTGCGTAAATTCGCTTTTTGTTGAAGCTATGTTGCGTCGCACACCCTGATTTGTCGAGCCGGAATTTGTTCTCCTTTTGGAGGGGGGCATTTTTGCCGCCTCCACTCTTGACGGCCCAAGGCCCCGGGGGCCACATCAGGGCCATGGGTGTTCGACAGACATTTGTTTCCGTTTATGCGGTCCTGAAGGACGCAATTGGCCATTTCGCCAGAGACGATGGCTTTGCCATGGCCAGCCATGTCGCTCTGTCCGGCCTCCTGGCGATCTTTCCGTTGCTGATCTTCATCGCCTCCCTGGCCGCCTTTCTGGGCATGACAGGTGCGGCAAACACGGTCTCGGAGCTTGTGTTTGAAGCCTGGCCGGAAACGGTGGCAGCCCCGGTGGTACGGGAAATCAACAATGTGCTCACGGTCCGGCGCGGAGACCTTCTGACTTTTGGTGCCGTGGCCGCCTTATGGTTCGCTTCAAACGGGGTGGAAGCCCTGCGCACGGCCCTCAACCGGGCCTACCGGCAACATGAGCACCGCTCGATCGTGCTGCTGCGGCTTCAGTCTCTCGGGCTGGTGCTCCTGGGGGCGGCCATTCTGCTGTCCTACACGTTTCTGGTGGTTCTCGCTCCGCTCGCGCTTGAAGCCCTGCAGGCCTATGTGCCGAAGGTGGAAGCGTTTCTGCTCTCGATCAATGTGGCCCGCTATTCGATTGCCGGGTCCCTGCTGATTGTCGGCCTGTTTGTCACTCACTGGCTGCTGCCGGCTGGAAAGCGCAGCTTTCAGGACCTGTGGCCCGGGGTGCTGGCAACCCTTGTCATGTGGATCATTGCCGGCAGTGCCTTTGGCGCCTATCTGGCCAGCTTTGCCAATTATGTGTCCACCTATGGGGGCCTCGCCGGGATCATGACCGCGCTGATCTTTCTTTATATCTGCGCGATGGTGTTCATTTTGGGCGGCGAGCTGAACGCATCAATCTCCCGCCAGCGCCGCATCGCGGACCGGCGGAAAACCCGCTCGAAAGCGTCCGCCGAAGCCCCCTCGGCGGGTACTTAGGCCCCGGCGTCCCGAGGCTGCGGGTTCCGGCGGATCACCAGAACCGCTCCAATGATCAGCGCCATGCCGGCGATCTGAACTAGAGACAGGGTTTCGCCGAAGAGCAAATAGCCTTCCACGGCGGTTGCCGCCGGAACCAGGTAAAACAGGCTTGCGACCTGGGAGACCGCGCCGTTGCGAATGAGCAGCATCAGCAACAGGATCGCACCGACAGACAGGACCAGAACCAGCCAGGCCATGGCGAAGATGAGCTCACCCGACCAGATGACCTGCCAGCTTTCGCCAAGCGCAAGCGGGGCCGTGATCGAAAGAGCGCCCACATATTGCCAGACGGTGGCGGCCAGAAGGTCCGTCTTGGGCACAAAACGTTTCTGATAGACCGTGCCGAGGCTGATCGCAGCCACCGACAGCACGACGGCCGACACGGTCGCAACGGTGATGCCGGTGCCGCCCAGATCAAATTTCGGCCCCAAAACCAATCCCAGACCGCAGGCGCCAATCGCCATGCTGAGCCAGTGCCGCTTGCTGACGGTCTCTGACAGAAGCCCCACGGCCATCAAGGCCGTCAGCACCGGCTGCAAACCCACAATGATGGCGGCCGCCCCGGCCGGAAGCCCGTGTTTGATCGCCCAGAAAACCCCGGCCAGGTAGATCCCGTGCACCAGCAGGCCGGTGACAACACAGTGCAGAACCGCCCGCCAGTTGGACGGCCAGGACTTGGACAGGACAAGCGCCAGCAGAAACAGCACAGGCAGGACCAGTGCGAACCGGAGGGTGAGAAACACCATTGGCTCCACATAGGGAGCCCCCAGTTTCGAGCCGATAAATCCGGTTGACCACAACAGGACAAACAGAACCGGAGCGGTTTTGGTCAGAGCGTTCAAAAGAGGCCTCTTGACTGTTCAAGCAGCTGACCAGGCAGGTCTGCCAGGCTCCCAAAGACCAAGACGGGACCGGGGATCCGGCACAAAACCTGAAGGGCAGATCCGGGACATCGGCTGGAAGGCGGGAAAGATCCACGCCGGTCATACGATGGTCGGCCGCCTGCTGCAATCCTCTCTTTGGAGAGGTCCGGCCTGCCCCGCCCGTTTTCCAGAAGAAAGCCGCTCCCCAGACGCGGCGTTTCGCCCTGCTGGCGGCGGGCGGTTCTTCATGCTAGGTGACGGTCTGAAAGCACAACACCCAAAGCCGGGCGCCCCTGTTTTTGAAGCGCCTGAAATCCTGGCAAAAAGGCGCTACGGAATGCAGGAACACATTGTCATCATCGGGGCCGGACAGGCTGGCGCGCAGCTGGCACACTCCCTTCGCCAGGGAGGCTTTGACGGGCCCCTGCGCCTGATTGGTGACGAGCCACATCCCCCGTATCAACGCCCGCCGCTCTCCAAGAAATACCTGTCCGGCGAAGTGGGAGCGGAAGGGCTCTGGCTCCGCCCGCCTGCGTTTTTTGACACCAACCGCATCGATCACATCCCCAGCACCATGGTGGTTGCCATTGACCGGGGCGCAAAACGGTTGACGCTGCAAAATGGCGATACACTCCCCTATGGCAAGCTGGTTCTGGCCACCGGCACCAAAGCCCGCAGCCTGCCATTGGCCGGCGCGGACAAAAAAGGCGTCTTGACCCTGCGCTCCATCGCCGATGTGGACGCCATCCGCGACGGCCTTCAGGACTGCAAACGTATCGCGATCATCGGGGCCGGGTATATCGGCCTGGAAGTGGCGGCCGTGGCCAGAGCGCTCGGCAAGGAAGTCAGCGTGATCGAGGCCCAGGACCGGCCCATGAAGCGGGTCGTTAGCGAGGCGGTCTCCAGCTATTTCACCAAGCTGCACCGGGACAATGGCGTTGACCTGCGCCTGGAAACCGGCATCGACGCGATTGAAGGCACGGACAAGGTCACCGGCGTCAAACTCTCCGACGGCACCATTCTGGACGCCGAACTGGTTCTGATCGCGGTGGGAGCCGAGCCCAACGACCAGCTGGCGGCCGAGGCGGGGCTTGAAGTGGACAATGGCGTTCTGGTGGATGGCTGTGGCCAGACCAGCGATCCGGATATCTATGCTGTGGGGGACTGCACCCGGTTTTATTCCAGCCGCTATCACCGCTCCGTGCGCATGGAAAGTGTTCAAAACGCCATTGACCAGGCTAAGGCCGCAGCCAAGGCCCTCATGGGTGAGGAGGTCGACTACGATCCCCTGCCCTGGTTCTGGTCCGACCAGTACAACATCAAGCTGCAGATCGCGGGCCTGTCGGAAGGCTATGATGAAACGGTCCTTGCCGGATCACCGGACGATCACAAGTTCTATGTCGCCTATCTGAAGGACGGCGCCCTAGTTGCGGTCGACAGCATCAATTCCCCGCGCTCGCATATGATGTCCCGCCGGGTGATCGGCGAGCCCTGGCGGACAGATCTGCTGCCGGAGGCCTAAGCTTCAGAGCCGCCCCGGCCTTGAGCCGGGGCCTGGAGCGGGGCCCAGCAGCCTCCCGGACAGACTTAGTTCACACCGGTATTTTGCAGGATCAGCCGGGTCACCTCCTTCGGGATTTCCAGATGGGGCATATGGCCGACGCGCTCGAAAATATGGGTTGCGACGGTTCCCGGCAGCTTGTGCGCCTGGCGGGTGGGCAGAACCCGGTCCTGGGTGCCCCAGATCACTTTCACCGGCATGGGCAGGTCCGCCAGCGCGTCCCGGGGCAAGGTCTTTTGCACGGTACCGTCGATGATCTCGTCCGCAATCGCCTCCAGCGTGGCGGCTGCCCCTGGCTTGGCGCGGCTCTCGGCTACGGATTTGGCCAGATGTTTCGGCAGCTTGAACTCCCAGCCGAAAAACTGCTCCAGCAGAATTTCAACGTCCGCCTGATCCGTAGCCGCTGCATAGCGGCGCAGCAGACGGTGATTGATCTCCGGGCCGAAGCCGCCGGGCGCCAGAAGCGTCAGGCTGGCGATCCGCTCCGGCGCACGCAGGGCAACCAGAACCGCCACCGCTCCGCCCATGGAGTGTCCGGTCAGGTGCACCCGGTCCAGCTCCAGCGCCTCCAGGGACTGGGCAACGGCTTTCGCCGCAATACCCGCATTGCCGACCTGGGGCCAGTCCAGCGCCTGGCCGTGTCCGGGCAGATCGAAGGCAAGAGAACGTTTTCTGGCCGCCAGCGCGGTCTGGATATTCACCCAGGTCTGCCGGTCTCCGCCAAAGCCGTGCAGAAGCACGACAGGGCACTCATCAGCCCCCCCGGCGGCAGGCTGGTCATGAAAAGGCAGATGGCGCGGGGGATTGGGACGCAAGTCAGTCATGGTCTTTGATCACTTTTGAAACGCAGAGACGCATCGGTGCGAAGAGGGACGAGGAATGAGAGAGAAGAAATACGGCAGCCACGTCATTTGAGCGCAAACAGGGGCTGCGGATCAGTAAAGCCGCTAAGCTCGAAAGAGCCGACCGGCTCGGCCCGGGCTGCGCAATACCGGACAATGTCCTCGGTCATCAGCACATCCGACCCGGTGGTCTTGGTCAGGCTTTCGATACGCGCGGCCGCATGGACCGACTGGCCAATCACCGAAAAGGTCAACCGGTGGGGTACCCCGATATTGCCGAACATGACCGACCCCACAGACAGGGCGACCCCGGCCTGCATGGGCATGGCGCTTGCCGGCTCGTCATTGACCGCCGCAAGCCTCAACCGCGTTTCATCGGCCGCCTGAACAGCCTGTTTGACCGCATTTTCAAGGCTTTGCTCTCCAATGGGGAAGACACCCAGAACCGCATCACCGATAAAGTCGAGCACCTCGCCACCGTTATCCAGAACCGATCCGGCCGTGGTTTCGAAATACCGGTTCAGCCAGGTCAGATAGGCATCTGGCCCGAGAGCTTCGGCAATGGCGGTGGACCGGCGCATGTCGCAATAATAGATCACCGCATCAATGGTCTCGCCGTCGCCGTGGCGGATCTGTCCGTTCAGCACCTTTTTGCCGGCCGTCTGCCCCAGATAGGTCTCGGCAACCGTTTTGGTGATCTGGCTGCCAATATTGGCCCGGGCGGCCAGCGCCAGACGCTTTTGGATATATTCAATGGCCTTCAGGGCGTCGTCAGAAAAGCCCTCACTGTCGCAAGTGGCCCAGCTGACAATAATACCGCTATTGGCATAATCCTCCGGATTGGTCGGCATGTCGAAATGCGTCGGCAGTACCAGATAGTCGGTATACCCGGCCTCGCTCAGGCGGGTTAGCAGCGGGAAATCCTGCGGCGCATTGGAGTTGGTCAACCGCCGGCGGAACCGCGGCTCTTGGTTGACCAGAACAGCCCGCACCGGGCTTTGCAGCCAGTCGTCGGTTTCTTCTTCCGAATGGGCGATCAGCTCGTGATGCAGCTCATTGCCGCTTTCCCAGATCACCAGTTCGGCTTCGATCAACGGGTGCAGCGTGGACCAGGCCATCATGCCCCGGTCGACCGGAACCTCGCAGGCGCGCAGCCGCTCACACATTTCGGCAAACATCTTGCCCAGATTGGGAGAGCCAAGAGCCTGGCTGATCATCCAGTCTTCGATCTCGTCTATTTTCGCCATACTGATCATGGCGTCACGTTAAAGTGCTTTTGCTGCGGTGACCAGACAGGGATCCCCATATCCGGACGCCAACAGTTGCGGCAGTTTTGACCTGTCACATCCGTTGTGTCTGCAAGGCTTGAAAATGAATGAACGTTCATTTATAGAAACTCACGGGAGGACGATGTGGCCGTGACAGAACCAAGACCAGCCGCCCGCGGTGCCAAAGGCCAGGAAACCGCCCGCCGTGTTCTGGATGCGGCGCTCAAGCGGTTTGCTGACGCAGGCTATGCAGCCGTTTCCATGCGCGAGATCGCGGCCGATGTCGGGGTTCGCCCCGGCGCGCTCTACAATCACTTCCCCACCAAGCAGGACATTTTAAAAGACCTGATGATTGCCCATATGCGCGCGCTTCTGACCGCCTGGGACATCACGCCATTTTCGGCCGCCATGGACCCGCTGGAGCGGTTTGTGCGCTTTCACATCCGCTACCATCTGCAGCGCGCCGATGAAGTCTTTATCTCCTATATGGAACTGCGCAATTTGGAGCCGGATAATTTCAAGCTGGTGGAAGCCGAACGCCGCCGCTACGAGGCCATCCTGACCGGCATTTTGGAAGATGGAACGGCGGCCGGACGCTACAGCACCGGCGATCCCAGGGTTACGACGCGGGCCATCATCGCCATGCTGACCGGCATCCCCACCTGGTACCGGGCGGGCGGCAGCCTCAGCGAGCGTGAGGTCGAAGACCTTTATCTCACCATGGTGCGCAAAGCGGTCGCGCCCCTTCCAGGCCAGGCCCTTTCCCAGACCACAGCCCCGAACGGAGACCGGATGACATGAGCATCCTGACATCAAGCCTCTCGCCGAAAAGCAGCGCCTTTTCCGCCAACAGGGCGGCCCATGAGGCGGCCATGGACGCGGTCAGGACCGCAGCGCAAAGGGCCCTGGATGGCGGTGGTGAATCCGCCCGCCAGCGCCACCTCGCCCGGGGCAAGATCCTGCCCCGCGAACGGGTCTCCCGCCTGCTTGATCCCGGATCGCCCTTTTTGGAAGTCGGCATGCTGGCCGCCCATGACCTTTATGACGGCGCCGCCCCGTCTGCCGGAATGATCGCCGGGATCGGCAGGGTGGAAGGCCAGGAGGTCATGGTGCTTGCCAATGATGCCACGGTGAAAGGCGGCACCTATTATCCCCTGTCGGTGAAAAAGCACCTGCGCGCCCAGGAAATTGCCGCCGAAAACAATCTGCCCTGCATCTATCTGGTGGATTCAGGCGGCGCCAATCTGCCGAACCAGGACGAGGTCTTTCCCGACCGGGATCATTTCGGGCGGATCTTCTACAATCAAGCCAATATGTCGGCCAGGGGCATTGCCCAGATTGCCGTGGTCATGGGCTCGTGCACCGCAGGCGGCGCCTATGTTCCCGCCATGTCGGACGAAACCATTATCGTGAAAAACCAGGGCACTATCTTTCTTGCCGGACCGCCCCTGGTGAAGGCGGCAACGGGAGAGGAAGTGACGGCGGAAGATCTGGGCGGCGGTGATGTGCATACGCGCCTGTCCGGGGTCGCCGATCATCTGGCCCGCGACGACGCCCATGCTCTGGCCCTGGCCCGGCGCGCCATTGCCAGCCTCAACCGCACCAAACGAACCGGAGCCGCCCTTCAGGCGCCGGAAGATCCGCTTTACGACCCGGAGGAAATCCTTGGAGTCGTGCCTGGGGACCTGAAAACGCCCTATGACATTCGCGAGGTGATTGCCCGCGTGGTCGACGGGTCCCGCTTTGACGAATTCAAGGCGCGCTACGGCACCACCCTTGTCTGCGGCTTTGCCCATATCCACGGCATGCCCGCCGGCATCATTGCCAATAACGGCGTGCTGTTCTCGGAGAGCGCGGTCAAGGGTGCCCATTTTGTCGAACTGTGTTCACAGCGCAAGGTGCCGCTGGTGTTCCTGCAGAACATCACCGGCTTCATGGTTGGGCAGAAATATGAAAGCGGTGGCATTGCAAAGGACGGCGCCAAGCTGGTGACGGCGGTTGCCACCACTTCCGTTCCCAAAATCACCATGCTGGTTGGCGGGTCCTTCGGTGCGGGCAATTACGGCATGTGCGGACGGGCCTATTCGCCGCGCTTCCTGTGGACCTGGCCCAATTCGCGCATCTCCGTTATGGGCGGCGAACAGGCTGCAGGCGTTCTGGCCACCGTCCGCCGGGACGGCATCGAGCGCAAGGGCGGCAGCTGGACGCAAGAAGAAGAACAGACGTTCAAGCAGCCGATCATCGACCAGTTCGAGGACCAGGGTCACCCGCTTTATGCCAGCGCCCGCCTGTGGGATGACGGCATTGTCGACCCGCGCAAGACCCGCGACATTTTAGGGCTGTCCCTGTCCGCCGCGCTGAACGCGCCGATCGACGATACCCGCTTCGGTCTCTTCAGGATGTGATGCCATGAGCCATATCGAAACGCATGTCGGTGACATCACCCGGCTGAAGGTCGACGCCATCGTCAATGCAGCCAATTCCTCGCTGCTCGGCGGCGGCGGAGTGGACGGCGCCATTCACCGGGCGGCCGGACCGGAACTTGTTCAGGAATGCCGCCTTTTGAACGGCTGCAAGACCGGCGACGCCAAGATCACCGCCGGATACAAATTACCGGCAAGGCACATCATCCACACGGTTGGCCCGGTCTGGCGCGGCGGCAACGAGGGCGAAGCCGGACTGCTTGCCAGTTGCTACGAAACCAGCCTCCGGCTTGCCGCGGCCAATGCCTGCCGCACCGTTGCCTTTCCTGCAATCTCGACAGGCATTTATGGCTATCCGGCGGAGCTGGCAGCTGAAACGGCAGTCAAAACCATTCAGAAGACGCTCTCTGAGCTGCCGGAAATCGAAACGGTTGCGCTGGTCGCGTTCGATGACGCGGCGCTTGCCCATTTGCTGAACGCGCTGAAGGGGAACGAAGACTGATGTTCAAGAAAATCCTCATAGCCAATCGCGGCGAAATCGCGTGCCGGGTCATCGGGACGGCGAAACGGCTCGGGATCCGCACGGTCGCGGTCTATTCGGACGCGGACGCAAACGCCAAACATGTCGCCATGGCGGACGAAGCCTTTCCGATTGGCCCGGCCCCGGTGGCCGAAAGCTACCTGAATATCGGCAAGATCCTGGAGGCCTGCGCCAGAAGCGGTGCGGAGGCGGTGCATCCGGGATACGGCTTCCTGTCCGAAAACCCCGACTTCGTCGATGCGCTCGACAAGGCCGGGATCACCTTTATCGGCCCGAGTGCAAAGGCCATACGGGCCATGGGGCTGAAAGACGCCGCCAAGGCGCTGATGGAAAAGGCCGGCGTACCGGTGGTGCCCGGCTATCACGGGGAGAGCCAGGACCCGGCATTTCTGAAAGCGGAAGCGCACCGGATCGGCTACCCGGTTCTAATCAAGGCTCGCGCGGGCGGCGGTGGCAAGGGCATGCGCCGGGTTGACGACCCGGCCGACTTTCTGGACGCGCTCTCCGGTGCCCAGCGTGAAGGCGAAGCCAGTTTCGGCGACGGACGGGTACTGATCGAAAAATACCTGACCAAGCCGCGCCATATCGAAATCCAGGTGTTCGGCGACAGCCATGGCCATGCGGTGCACCTGTTTGAACGGGATTGCTCCCTCCAGCGCCGTCACCAGAAGGTCATTGAAGAGGCCCCTGCCCCCGGCATGCCGGAGAAGATGCGCAAGGCCATGGGTGAGGCTGCCGTTACCGCCGCCAAGGCCATCGGCTATTGCGGCGCCGGGACCATCGAGTTCATCGCCGATGTTGCGGATGGACTGCAGTCCGACCGCTTCTATTTCATGGAAATGAACACCCGCCTGCAGGTGGAACATCCGGTGACCGAGCTGATTACCGGCGAGGATCTGGTGGACTGGCAGCTGCAGGTTGCCTCCGGCGCGCCCCTGCCCAAAACTCAGGAAGAGCTGAGCTTTTCCGGTTGGGCCTTTGAAGCCCGGCTCTATGCGGAAGATGCGCCCAAAGGCTTTCTGCCCGCCATCGGCACACTGGAGCATGTGCACCTGCCGGACCATCTTGCCCGTGTCGACAGCGGCGTGCGCGCAGGCGATGAGATCACGCCCTGGTACGATCCCATGATTGCCAAAGTGATCACCCATGGCGCATCCCGTGAGGAAGCCCTTGGCAAATTGCTGGCCGCCCTGGACGCTACACAGGTGGCCGGCTGCGTCACCAATGCGGGCTTTCTGGCAGCCCTCTGCCGCCATGAGGGCTTTGCCAAAGGCGATGTTGATACCGGCCTGATCGACCGGGATCTGGCGGTGCTGATCGGCGAGCCCGAATTGCCCGATGAAGCAATTGCCCTAGCCGCCCTATCGGCCCTTGGTCTTGCAAAACCCGCCTCCGGCTCTGACCCTTTCGAGACCCTGGCCGGCTGGCGCCTGTGGAGTGCGTCCCGTCAGTTCGCCCTTCTGGAAATCGACGGGGAGCGCCACGACATTGAAGTGCACGCCCTCGGCCAGCGGCGGTTTTCCGTTCATCTCCCAGGCGGGCCCCGTATGGTTGCGCTGATCGAGACGGACGGCACACACCTGACCTATGACTGCGACGGCCACAGGGCAAGGGCAACAGTGGTCCACGGTTCCAACGGCCTCACCGTGTTCCTGAACGGCCATGCCTTTTCCGTCGGCCTGCCCGACAGCCTGAGCAGCAATGACGATGTGGCCGCGTCCGGGGATCAGGTGACGGCGCCAATGCCGGGCCTTGTCAAGATGCTCTCCGCCACGGCCGGTGACACGATCACACGGGATCAGCCGCTGATCATTCTGGAAGCCATGAAGATGGAACACACGCTCAAGGCCCCGCGCGACGGGATTGTTGCTGAGGTCCTTGTGAGCGAAGGCGATCAGGTAACAGATGGCACCGTGCTGCTGACCCTTGAGGAGACCGCCGATGCTGCTGCCTGACGCTGACAGTTATGACAAGCTCTGCCGGGACTTTGCCTGGGCGGTTCCGGACCGTTTCAATATTGCCGTTGCCGCCTGCGACCAGTGGGCCGCCAAAGCCCCTGACCGGGAGGCCCTTGTCTATTGCGAGGAAAACGGACCGTCGCACAGCTATTCCTACGTCGATTTGAAACGGCTCTCAAACCAGCTCGCCAATCTGCTGAACAGCCGGGGCGTGGCGCCGGGCGACCGCATCGGGGTGCTTCTGCCGCAGCGCCCGGAAACTGCCTATGCCCATCTGGCCGCCCTGAAGCTGGGCGCGATCACGATCCCCCTTTTCACCCTGTTCGGCGAAGAGGCCTTAGCCTACCGGCTGAAAGACTCCGGCGCTAAAGCCATAATCACCGACCAGAGCGGGGCTGCCAAACTTGCGCTTCTTCGGGACCAGCTGCCGGATCTGACCACGGTGTTCTGCGTGGACGGGGACAGGGATGGTGCGGACGATCTTGCCCACGCCATGGACGGGCACACCCCTGAGTTCACACCGGTTGACACGGCCGCCGATGACCCCGCCCTGATCATCTACACCTCCGGCACGACCGGCCAGCCCAAGGGCGCCTTACATGCCCACCGGGTGCTGCTGGGTCATTTGCCAGGCGTGGAAATGAGCCACGATTTTCTGGGCCAGCCGGGCGACCGAATCTGGACCCCCGCAGACTGGGCCTGGATCGGCGGCCTTCTGGACGTGCTTCTGCCGGCCCTTTACCTGGGAGTGCCCGTAGTGGCCTGCCGCTTCCGCAAATTCACCGCAGAAGCCGCCTTCCAGCTTTTGGAAGACCAGGCAATCCGCAATACGTTTCTGCCTCCTACCGCCCTGAAGCTGATGCGCCAGGTGCCGGATGCTGCAACAAGCTGGCAGTTCAGTCTGCGGTCCGTTGCCTCAGGCGGGGAAACCCTCGGCGCCGAGCTGATCGAATGGGGACGGCGGACCTTCGGCCTGACCATCAACGAGTTTTACGGCCAGACCGAATGCAACATGATCGTCTCCAGCTGTGCCCGCCTGATGGACGCCCGGCCCGGCATCATGGGCCGGCCGGTTCCGGGCCATGAGGTCGCGGTGGTGGGCCCCGAAGGCCAGAAGCTGCCGCCGGACACACACGGGACCGTTGCCGTGCGCAGGCCGGACCCTGTGATGTTTCTCGGCTACTGGAACAATCCTGAGGCCACAGCCGCCAAATTCGCCGGCGACTGGCTGCTGACCGGGGATACCGGCGTCATGGACAAACATGGCTGGATCCGCTTCGTCGGGCGCGATGACGACGTGATCACCTCGTCCGGCTACCGCATCGGCCCCGGGGAAATCGAGGACTGCCTGATCCGCCACCCGGCAGTCGCCATGGCCGGTGTGGTTGGCAAACCCGACCCGCAGCGCACCGAAATCGTCAAGGCCTATATCGTGCTGAAAGCAGGCGTGGAGCCGGACGATACCCTGGCCAAAGACATCGCCGAGTTCGTCAAGATCCGCCTTGCGGCCCATGAATATCCGCGGGAAGTCGCCTTTGTCGACGCCCTGCCGATGACCACCACCGGCAAGGTGATCCGCCGCGACCTGCGCATCCGGGCGGAACAGGATACATGACCGGCGGCCAGCATCCAGCGCCTTTCGGCGCACAGCCCTTTCTAAGCCCGTTCTGAAATTTCCGGGCCCCTTTTGACCCTGTGCTGAAAGTTCTTATGAGTTCTGACATGTCCGATTTTGTCACCCTTTTTGAAATGAGCCCCCGTGACGGCCTTCAAAATGAAAGCCGCTTTGTTCCGACCGGCCAGAAAATCGAGCTGGTGGACCGGCTGTCAGAGTGCGGTTTCCGTAAGATTGAAGTGACGAGTTTTGTCAGTCCCAAATGGGTGCCCCAGCTGGCCGATGCCCAGGAGGTCATGGACGGCATCTACCGACATCCGGCGGTTGTCTATTCCGTACTGACCCCCAATGTGAAAGGCTATACTGCAGCAAAGCGGGCCTCCGCCGATGAGGTGGCAATTTTCGGCTCAGCGTCAGAAGGTTTTTCGAAAAAGAACATCAATTGTTCGGTCGCAGAAAGCATCGAGCGCTTCAAGCCGCTTCTGGATAAGGCCGCGCAGGACGGCATGCCCGTCCGTGGCTATGTCTCCTGCGTCACCGATTGCCCCTATGATGGGCCGGTCGCGCCGGAGCAGGTCGCCGCTGTAGCCAGGGAACTTTATGCGCTTGGCTGCTATGAAATCTCCCTTGGGGATACGATCGGCGCCGGGATGCCGGAGACGATTTCAAACATGCTGGACGCCGTGCTTGCCCATGTGCCAGCCGACAAGCTGGCCGGGCATTTTCACGACACCAAGGGCAGAGCCCTTGAGAATATCGAGGTGAGTCTGGAAAAAGGCCTGCGCACCTTTGACTGCGCCATCGGCGGCCTCGGCGGCTGCCCCTATGCTCCGGGCGCAAAGGGCAATGTCGCCACAGAAGCCGTTGCGGCCCTTTTGGCCCGAAAAGGCTTCACCTGCGGAATAAAGACAGAAAAGCTGGACGAAATTGCCGCCTTCGCCCGGAGCCTGAGGGAGACGCCCGCATGAGTTACGAAACACTGACCCTTGCCACGGATGACCGGGGTGTTGCCACGGTGACGCTGAACCGCCCGGACAAACACAATGCCCTTTCGGCAACGATGATTGCCGAGCTGACCAAGACTGCGTCAATGCTCGGTGCGGATGACAGCGTGCGGGTTGTGATCCTGACAGGGGCCGGAGACAGCTTTTGCGCAGGCGGCGACCTTGGCTGGATGAGAGAACAGTTTGATGCGGACCGGCAGACCCGGATCGCTGAAGCGCGTAAATTGGCCGCCATGCTGAAAGCCCTCAACGAGCTGCCAAAGCCCCTGATCGGCCGCATTCAGGGCCAGGCCTTTGGCGGCGGCATCGGCATGATGAGCGTGTGCGACACGGTGATTGCGGCCGACAGCGCGAAATTCGGCCTGACCGAAACCCGCCTGGGCCTGATCCCCGCCACCATAAGCCCCTATGTGCTGGCCCGTATGGGTGAGGGCAAGGCCCGGCGCGTCTTCATGTCCGCGCGCCTCTTCAGCGCGCAAGAGGCTCGGGATCTGAATCTCGCTGCACAGGTGGTGCCCGTAGAGGAACTCGATTCGGCCGTGGACGCTGAAGTCAAACCCTATCTTGCCGCCGCTCCGGCGGCGGTCGCCGCTTCCAAGGCCCTGGCAAGGGTGCTCGGCCCCAGAATTGACGAAGCCGCAATCGAAGACACAATCCACCGCCTTGCAGACACATGGGAAACACCGGAAGCCCGGGAAGGCATTTCAGCCTTTTTCGACAAGCGAAAGCCGGATTGGGCGGTGCGCTGACCACTCCACACTCGGCTTTCCGCCTTTGATCTCACCCCGTCTGCCGCCGGGCATGTTCGATCAAGGCAGCGATACGGGCCACACCTGCCTCTTCCGACTTGGGCAGCTCGGGCTCCGGCCCGCCATACATGCGCTCCCGGCGCTGACGGATTTTCTTGCGCTGGCCTTCGCTGATCCCGTCCGGCAGATCCACCCCCGCCCGGTCCATACCGATCAGGATGCGCTGCAGATCGGGAATGAGTTCGGAGGAAATCGTGAAGGTGCCGCTGACCGGATGTTTAAAGACAAGCGTGTTGGTGCTTTCTTCCCCATTCAACAGCACCGCCTTCTTGTGGCCGATGGACCCGATGGTGGCCTGGAAACGGGCGACCCAGCCGGAGGCCTCCCACAGGCGGATCTCCATCTTTTTCAGCTCTTCATAAGGCACGCGTGCGCGCTGGCCGAACTGGGTGAATTCAAAGCCATTGCCGAAAAACCGGACCCAGGAGGTTTTCTGACGCACGGCGGCGGCGAAAAAGATGAAAGACACACAGGCCGGGGCAAGCGCCAGAAGCGACACCAGAGCCAGACCGCCGGTTGTCAGCCCGAGGCCGACAAAACTGAGGGAAAAGAACACGATGCCGAGGCCGAACCCGGCCGCGTCAAACACCACCGGCGACGGTTTCGACACCGGCCGGACAGCCCCCGAGGGGACAACCGGATGCGGCATCGCCGCATATATTCCGGCCGCCGCCGCAATACACATCAGGCTCATCAGAACCGACATGAAAAACACCCCGCCCACTATGGCCAGGACGCAGAGGCTCAAAGGTAAAACGCGACGGATAAACTCGATTTTAGCTGTTTTGCCCAAACCGCTCTCCATGCATTCAAACAGCGAAACCGCAAAAACTGGGAAGTCTTACTGATTCTGTCATTGAATCAACTGCACCCTTCCAAATCAACAGCCAGTTGGATCTATCCAGAAACAATGTAACCGACAGGCAGAAAGTGCCCGTGCAAATTTGACTCAATTCTGACAAATCCGCGCCAAATCGATCTCTGCCGGCCTGAACCAGACCACAAAGGCAAGCTAAAATATGCCTGCCAATATATAGCGGAACTACGCTGTATTATCCGCTATGATCACCGTCTTCAGGAATATGGGTTGCCGGATCGAACCAGAGAGCCGGATCGTTCAGAGGAGGATCCTGGCTGAGATTTGGGTTTTCGATAGTAAAGATCTTGCGGTGCTTCAAACGTGCCCGGTCGATATCCGATTGATGATACTCAAGAAAGTGAGCATCGAACGATCCATCCGCAAGCATTTCTTCCAGTCCCTGCCGCACCCGGCTGGCGAGTTCCGGCCGCGCTGGACTGACAAAAAAATAGGTTGGCAGAGGCACAAACAGGACCAGCGTCTGCTCAATAGCCAGATCCGGATTGTCGGGGCCGAAACGCTCCAGCTCACCGAAGATCTCGTTCATGCCGCGGCCAAAGGTGACAAATCGGCGGACCTTGAGCATATCGAACAGCCGGGCGTGGGTTTCTCCAGGGACAACATTAAATCCGGCCTTACGCAGGATCAGGTAAGTCGACCATTGCACCCCTGTGCCCGTCGGGATGGCTTTCAGTTCTTCCAGAGACCTCACCTGAGACAGGCGTTCCTGGTCCTGGCGGTTGATCAGGAAAAGCCGGTAACCCTGAATTCCCTTCCGCAAGGGAATGCGAATGGGAATGAGCTTCTCCTCCCAGCCCGGTTTGGGCACTTCAGCAACAATCTGGATATTGTCGCCAACAATGAGCTCTTCCAGCAGTCGGGCCCGGGAAAAGAACTCCGCGGAGCGTCCGACTTCCGACGCCCCGCCGAAAGGAGATGTCCGCAGCAACACTTTTTCCAGCAGCGTCTCGACATACTCAACCTCATCCAAGCGAAGATTATAAACGAGTCGATCCGAAGACCAAGCAGAAGTTGCATTGGCTTGTGTAAAAATGACAAGAATAAAAAGCCCCAACATCAACTTGGACATCGTCAGTTCCCAGAAACTTCGAAGCATCTTCATATCTTATGACACAATAAATTGCGAATTGGTATTTTTTTATACTTAAGTAGAAAAAGACCACGATCACCTTTAACTTTGCAGTCGTCATCGGAAACGAGCCCCCCCCTTCTTCCAAAAAGCGCAGCCTTGTCTGGCAACCGTCGGGCATGGTCGGCAGAAAGGGCAGAATTCAAGGAAAGGGCGGGCAATGGTGCAGTATGCTGAAAACACCAACCTGACCCATTGGCGGGACCGTGTGGGTCTGGCTGCCGCCATCCGCTGAACAGCCCGTCTGAGCATGCATGAGGTTGTCGCAAGTCATTTCAGCTTTGCGGTCAATGCGGACGGCACCCAATTCCTCACGCCCCCCCAACCCCGGCATTTTGCCAGGAACAAGGCCTCCGACCTGCTACTGGACGCCAATGATCCGGCCACCATGGACACGGCCGACGCACCGGACCTCACTGCCGGAGGTCTGCACCGCTCCATCCACGGTCGATGCCCCCATGCCCGCGGCGTGATGCATGTGCATTCGATCCATGCGACCATTCCGGCCTGGCTGGAGGACTGCACGCTGCCGCCTTTAGCGGGCGCATGTGGTGTATGAAGAGTTTGGCGGCCTCGCCCTCGAAGAGGAAGGCAAACGCTGCGCCGGCATGCTGGGCGTCCCCAAGACCAAAACCATGATCATGGGCAATCACGGGGTCCTGGGAAGAGGCGAGACCGTCGCCGACACATTCAACCGGCTCTACTATTTCGAACGTACTGCACAAACCTATGTCCGCGCTCTCCAGACCGCCTCCTTGCGGGCCTTTTCCGTGAGGTCGCCGAAAAACCGCCTGGGAGCTGGAAGACTATCCTGATCTTCTAGGCCGGCATTTGAACGAGCTGAAAGCCATTCTGAACAGCGAACAGTCCGACTACGCCAGTCAGGCATATCCGGTGAAACGCGGCGGGTTCAACTCAGGTGATGGACCCCGGCTCTGATCAGGCCTGGCAGCCTCATGACGTCTGCTACATTTCGCCGGACGCGGCCATGCTTTCCAGAATGGATGTAATCGCCGGGACCAACTGCGCGTTCCTCTCATGGAGATAATGATACAGTTTGACCGTCCGGATAGGCTTTCCGGCCATTTCCAGACACCCGGCCTCATGTGTCAGACCGTACTTGTCGAGCGCGATCTGGCCTCCCAGCACCACATCAAGCCGGCCAAGTTTGAGCATCCCGAAAAGCTCGTCATACGTGTCCGCCACCCAGACCTCGTCAAAGGTTTTGGTATAGTTTTCAAAAACGACCGCCCCACGGATATAGCCGACTTTTTTCTCGTGAATCTTGTCCAGAATTGTCTCGTCCGAATGCCGGGTGCAGATAATCGTCCCGACCTTGACCTGCATCAACGGAACACTGAC
Source organism: Roseibium sp. AWQ4_290 (assembly GCF_056160985.1). Classification (NCBI taxonomy): domain Bacteria; kingdom Pseudomonadati; phylum Pseudomonadota; class Alphaproteobacteria; order Hyphomicrobiales; family Stappiaceae; genus Roseibium; species Roseibium sp. AWQ4_290. The sequence goes on along the minus strand of NZ_JBSWYG010000031.1, from coordinate 809 downwards.
CCGGATCAGAGTGGGAAATTTCTTTTCAATGGACGGCGTTCCCGCAAGCTCCCCATCCACCAGCCCCTTGCCTGCCGTAACCAGAGACCGGGAGCGCGACATGCGCTGGAACTCGATCTGAATACCCAATTCCGAATAGGCATGGCGCAGAATGTCAGCCAGCTGCTCAAACTGGGGCAGATTTTCGGAGAGGGTGAATTTCAGCACAGCCTGTGCGGAGGCTGGCTGCGGGACCAACCACAGCAGCGCAAGGATTAACTTCAGCTGAATTAAATAAAACCGCATCTGGTTTCCTGATAAACAGCCAAATCCAAAAATGATAACAACTAAGTATCTAGTGCAAAAAAATAAAAATCAACACGTCATAAAATTTTAACGCATAAACAAAAACTCACAGGACCTGGAGCCACGGCCAAACAAACCAATATTTAAGAAAAATTACTCAAAATGGCAAACAAAAATCCAAAAAACGCATCCAAACCAACCAGAATAAGGCCCTGAAATAAACTTGAGATTGAATGAAACGCTGCGGATATGTATCGAACTGCACGTCAAATGACGCATAACGCACCCGCGCCGCCCGCAATATTTGCATCTGGGCAAGGCCCGGCCGGACACCGTCTCGAGCTCAAGCAGGACAGAAGGAAATTGGCGCCCCCCTTGCCAACCTGTGATCGGGGTCAATCGGGCTCTGCGAATAATACATAGCGTAATTCCGGCGGCCACTCTCCTGAGCCTATGATGCGGGGTCGTAGCACACGCCCCAAGAGGCATAAAAGGAGAGTGACCATGTCAGAGTATGTTGGATT
>NZ_JBSWYG010000030.1:0-59918 GCF_056160985.1 Roseibium sp. AWQ4_290 | reverse complement strand
TGCCACCAACCTTCTCAAGCACATTCGTCGCAAAGTCGCGGCCCTGCGCCTGAGCCTCACCGAACCCGCCCTGACCATCGCCAAGACGTGTCCAGATCGAACCGTCCTCAGACGTTAGAACAGCATCGACATTGTTGTCGCCGTTCAGGTCTTCGTAGCTTGTAGTTACCGGTCCGATTGATGCGGCAACGGCCACGACCGGCTCGACGATCCAGTTCACGAGTTCAGGTTCGCTGGCTCCGACTTTCACAAACGTGTCGCCAAGACGGCTGCCAACCTGCAGCAGAGTTGCATCTGCGTGCAGTTCAACAGACGGATCGGAAACGGTTGCGCTCGTATAGATCAATTCATCGTTTTGGAGATATCGCACCGTGCCGTCAGCAAGACGTTCAACCGCAAAAGCGTCACCGGTATGGTAGGAGATCGACGACACCTTGAGCGCACCGGCTTCATAGATGCTTAGTGTCCCGTTTGAAGCTAGGTAAAGCGCGTAGTCTATCGAAGCGTAGCCCGGATCTCCAGGGCCGGCAGATAGTCCGATCACAGCTGTCTTGTTCGTCTGGCTGGCTGTTGTGAGGACCGTTCCCGCACCGAAAAAACCCTCTGAAGAAAAAGCCCCACCGTTCCAGGAAGTGCCACCTCCGGTTTTCTCAAGCGCATTCGTCGCAAGATCGCGAACAACATATGCTTCTGTGTTCATTTCTTCGGTGGTTGTGAAGCTGAAGCGTTCGACTGGCACGCTCGCGCCGGCAAAGCGGATCCATTTACCGCTTGCAGCATCTCCCCAGGAGATCTGGGTAAACACGCCGAGCAAGGGATCGTCAACGATTTCGATGTCGAGCTGGTCTTCGGCAATGTCGACAAATTGCAAGGTGTCGTTGCCGCCGATGGCCGTGTCGGCATCTTCGCTGATCCAGAGATGGGAGGTCTCCGGCCCGATGATGTAGGTGTCGTCGCCGGCACCACCGTCAGCGCTCTGTTCCTTACCTGCAACGCCGGCCCCTGCGTCCAGCGTGTCGTCGCCATCGCCGCCTATGAGCGTGTCGCTGCCAGCGCTGCCCGTCAGAATGTCATTCCCGGCACCGCCGTCCAGCACGTAATCGATACTGTCCAGATCTCCGGTCACGCGGTCGTTGAGTTCGGCCCCTTCAAAGGCTTCAAATCCGAGCGAGGAGAGCGCGTCCGTCACGAAACCGGAGCCCGCATCAACCACAAGCTTGTCGGTTCCCTCGCCACCAACATCCCGCGCCCCGGTCGACGTCCAGAACTGGTCTCCAAGACCATAATGAACTTCATCATCACCGGCACCGGCTGACAAGAAGTCCCTGCCACCGGTGCCAAGAAGGACTTCACTGGCGTCAGTGCCGTTGACAAGCGCCCCGCCGCTTTCCTTGACCAGCTTGACATCATCGAAACAGACAGCCGCCCCACCGCCGCTACTGCCGTACTGAATCATGACCTGGATCGTTTTACCGATCAGTTGCGGAAAGGCGTCGGCATCGAAGGACACACCTACGCGCGCAGATGTGTCGCGCTCCCCGGGCTGGAAAATCTCATCCGCCACGGTGACGCCACCGACTATTATTCTCAAACGCAGTGGCGCTGGGCCATCATCGATGCGAACCACGTGTTCCGCCGAGAACGTATAAGTCGCCCCGGCCTCGACGGCATGCGGCGTGTCCTGGCGGATATACCGGCTGCTGTGATTGACAAAGCCTATGTTCTCGCCATCCGGAACGTCCGTCAACGACCCGGCGCTTGGATCGAACACACCATTGTTGCTCGATGAATTGTACCAGCCGGAGAAATTGTTGTAGACGTGCTGACCGTTGCTGAGATTGAGCGCCTCAAAGCTGCCGTTAACGAGCGTCAAGTATTCCAGATTTCGCTGTGCGCCAGTGATTTCAAGCCTACCGTCATCGCCCATGGAGAACGAACTAACGGTGCTCCCGTCCGCAAATTCATACCGTTCAATCTGATTTCCGCTATCGTTCAGCCACACCTCACCGGTCGCGCTGCCGTCATCCCAGGAAAACACCAGAGCATCCGGCTCTGTTTCTGATGTCGCGCCGAGCGGATTGTCGGTGTCAGTCGAATAATCGTATGTTGAAAGACTGATGTCCTTGAAGCTGAGATCTTCAAATGAAACGGTGTCGAAGCCGTCGCCGTCATGCTCAGCAACGCTGACACGTCCACTATCCCGCCCAATCAAGTACTGGTCATTGCCAAGAGCACCAGCGAGCAACTGCCAGCCAGACACAGCATCTCCCGCACCGGCATCAAGAACATCGTGCCCGAGGCCACCGCGCAGATCATCGTTGCCTGCGCCGCCCAGCAATGTGTCGTTGCTTCTCTGACCATCAAGCACGTCATTTCCCGCGCCGCCATTGATCAGGTCGTGCCCGTTGCCGCCGTTCAAAGTGTCATCACCGTCAAGACCGGAGAGCCATTCGTTGGCGCTGCCGCCAGTTAGGGTTCCCGTGCCTGACGTATCCTCATTGAACGCTGTCAGATGACCGATCCAATGACTGTCGCCATCGTCAAAAGCGATGCGCTCAATCCGTTTCGTGGAGGACGTCCAACCTTCGATCGTGATTGTTCCGGTCAAAGGCGCCAGACCAGCCGCCGCAGCTGCGGCAGCTTCAGCCGTTCCTTCAGTATGGAAGCTGATGACCAGATTCGCGCCCGACAGGGAGAACGAGAGGTCACTGACGCCGATCCCCTTGCCGAACACCAGCGTGTCGCCGTTTGCGCCGCTGCCGGTGTCAGCGATCACATCGTCGCCGTCTCCGCGTTCATACGTGTAGGTGTCGTCGCCTGCACCGCCTTCAAGGCGATCGTCTCCGGTGCCGCCGGCAAGGTTATCCTCACCGGTATTGCCCTTGAGCGTATCGTTTCCTGCTCCGCCGATCAGGGCGGTGGCTTCCGTCGAGGCGATCAGGGTGTCGTCGCCATCCCGGCCGTAGATTGCGTCATAGCCCGCACCGTTCAGCGTTTCACCGGTCGCGGTGCCGATCAGGATATTGGCATCGTCGGTTTCGATCTCTACCGCACCACCGTCGAAGGAGACCTGAAGCGGGTCCTCCTTTTCCAGATCCATCAGGAAGACATCGTGGTTGGTGGTCTCGGTATGGCCGTTGCCGACCACATTATGTTCCGCCGTTTCTGCCAGATCCGCCGCAATCTGCGCACGTGTGACCGTGCCGCCGTCGAGATCCGAGAGATGGCCTTCCAACTCGTCAAGAGACGGTTCGCGCCCGAGTGTGTTGTGGTAAAGCCGCGCGACAAAACCTGCATCACTCAAAGTGCCGTACCGGACCGCATATTCGTTGGACAAAAGCAACGCTTTGGTCAGCGCCACGCGATTCAGCTGGCTGTCGGCCGCGTGTTCCACAAGGACCTCGACTTCCGACAGATCCATATCGCGATCGAGAACGGCATCGTAGATCCGCGCGGCTTCGGCGAGCAGACGCTCCTTGGCCTCGGCGTCGAATGTCTGGGTGAAGACGGCCGTGGTGCCATTCACGGTCTTTCGCATCTCCCAGGTTTCCAGGCCCAGGCCATCGACCGCATGGGCGACGATGATATGCGCATCCGTCGATGTTGCCGTGACGCCATTGCCCCAGGAATAACTGCCGTTTTCAACCGGAGAGCGGTCGATCGTCTGGGTGACGTCATCTCGAAGGATCGTTGTCTGAAGACCGTCGGCAGACGTCGTGGTCACGGAACTCCGGGTGCCCTTGTCACCGAAAGCCGTCTCGGTGATCGTGACACTGCCGTCTGCTCCAGTCACGGATACGAATGTCTTGTCGACAGCCGTATCGCCGTCAAAGTCATACGCTCGGTTAACCGTTCTGCCATCGGCGCTGACGGTTTCCTCGAAGCTGGAACGCAAAGCGCCGTTGTCGAACCAGTCGGTGCTGTTGGTCGTCGTCGACCCGTCGGCGTTCAAGGTGGTGACGGTGATCTCGGTGTTGTCCACCTCTCCGTTGCCGTCGGAATCCACCACAGTTGTCGAGTGCAATCCGTTGGCCGAAGTCGTTGTCGTGCTGGAGAATTCCAGACGGTCGTCTGCACCGCGTTCCTCAAACGTGCTGATCTCGTTGCCTGCCGCATCATGGGACATGGTGGTGACACGGGTGATGTCCGCCGTACCGTCACCGTCGATGTCAAAGGCGTAGCTCTGAGTGGCCCCATTGGCCGACATCGTCTTGGTGATAACGGCCTCGGTCGACCCATCCGCTGCCCTGTCGGTGTAGGTGACCGTTTCGGTGCGGCTGAGATCGATCTGCGTTACCATTTGAAGGTCATCAGATCCATCGCCGTCCCGGTCGAGCGTGGAGGTCACGGTGCGCCCGTCAGCGCTGATAACAGTCTGCGAGCTACGCAGGAGCGCGCCACCTGAGCCGTAAAGGCTCACCGTTTCCGTACTGCCGCCTGACGCGCCAAGCTGAAGGGAATTCACCCGGTTATCTGTACCGTCTCCGTTAAAGTCGGTTGTTTGCGCGACATCAAGGCCATCTCCGCTGGTCGTACGTGTCTGAGACGCTGTTAACGTATTTGCAGCATTGCGCGTTTCCCAGGTCTCCAGAGTCTCGCCGTCTGTAGCAAAGGTCGTGCTGAAGGATGTAGCCGTCTCGAAGCTGCCATCACCGTCAAGATCTAGGGAAGCTGTGCTGGAAAGACCGTCGTCGGATGTGATGACCTGCTCCCTGGCAAGTAGCGCTCCCGCACCGTCCCGGTGCTCAGCGGTTCGAGTCCGGCTGCCGTCGGAACCTAGGGTAATACTGGCCGCAAGGGTGCGATCATCGCGACCATCGCCGTCAAGGTCGTAACCCATCGTCCGGGTCAGACCGTTGCCGCTTTCCGTGGCAACCATCCGTGCCACCAGCGCGCCAGTTGCAGCAAAATAAGACGAAGTCGTTGTCGTGGCACCGTCATCGCCGACGGTCGTGACCATATCCTCATCGTTCTGGCCATCGCCATCCCGGTCGACATGAAGCGAGGTCGTGCGGCCATCTCCGCTGACGGTTTCAACCGTCTTTTCAATGAGCGCGCCACTCTGTGCAGCCACGTCGGTCGTCGTCGTGACCGTGCCGTCCTGGGCAATCACCGTCTGGCGTGCCGTTGTTCGATCTGCCTGGCCGTCCGCGTCCAGATCGTCGGCAAGGCTGCTCGACAGACCGTCGTCACCGGTTGCCGCGACCGAGCGGGACCAAAGTGTGCCGTCACGTCCCTTGAGGTCGTTGGTTTCGGTAACAGACCCGTCGGCATTCAGAACGCGGGTGGTGGTTGCCACCGTTTCAAAAGTTCCATCGCCAAGCCGATCGGCCTCAGCCGTGGTGATCAGGCCATTGGCACTGGTGACCAATCTGGTCTGGCTCTGAAGGCTGCCGTCGGATGCAAGATACTCCGTCAGCGTTTCGACAATGCCGGTATCGGCTATCGTCTGCGTGGTCCGGATATCCGTATTGCCGTCGCCGTCGACATCTTCGGTCGTGACGACAGAACGGGAATTGTCGGTGACGCTTCGCGTCGATGCGCTGCGCAGAAGACCAGCGCCATCGCGCAGTTCGCTGGACACAACTGTCGATCCGTCGGTGTTCAGAACCGTCGTGGACGTCTCGACAAGATCATAGGTTCCATCACCATCGGCATCGGTGCTGACGGTGGTCACGAGACCGTCGTCGCTGACCTCCGTCCGGGTCCGGCTTAAAAGCGTATTATTCGAAGACCGGATATCCACCGTCGCGGTGGTGCCGCCGTCGCTCTCCAGAACGCTTGTCTCGGTGACGACACGCTCAAAAGTGCCGTCTCCGTCGCTGTCTGTCGCCGTGCTTGTCTCCAGCCCGTCATCGCTGACAGTCACAACAGACGCGCTTCTGAGCGACTGATCTCCGTTCAACGTCTGTTGCGTGGTTGTTTGGCTGCCATCAGCATTCAAAACACTTGTGCGCGTCGCCGTAACGTCAGCGGTCAGATCACCGTCAAGGTCCGTTGCCGTCTCGCTCACAAGACCGTTGGCGCTGGTGCTGGTCACCGTCTGCCCCAGCACCGTGCCGTCATTGGCCGTCACCGTCTCGGTCAGTGTGATCGCCCCGTCACTGCCTTCGTTCCTGACCGAGAGCGAATCGGTGTTGCCGTCGCCGTCCCTGTCGACCGTGACCGTGCGCACGCGCCGGTCGGCGCTGTCATGCACAATTGTCCGCGCCAGCAAATTCGTCTCATCACCGGCATAGCTCGACGAAGTACGCGTGGTGCCGCCATCGGTCTCCAGAACCCGCGTCTCGACGGACTTTTCCTCATAAGCGCCATCGCCGTCAACATCGGTCCGGACTGTCGTCGTCAGTCCGTCCGCGCTGGTGACGGTCTCGCTTACAGTCCTTAGGGACTGATCCTGATTGCTGGTCGTAACCGTCCGTGTGGAGGTGCCGTCGCCATTCAGAACCGTGACGTCGGAAACGCTCAGATCCGTGTCGCCGTCAGCGTCTGCATCGGTTGTAACGGTCTTCGTCAGACCGTCGGAACTTGTCGTTGAAGTTGTGACGGCATTGACGGACCCATCCGCATTACGTGTGTAACTTGTCGCGATTCTCTCATTGGTTGTAGCACTGACCGCAACAGAAGACACAAGGTCCGTAGACTCAAAACTCCCGTTCTGGTTGAGATCCGCCCAGGTTGTGGAGCTGACCTTGTCCGCGCCGAGCGTTTCCTTCGTTTTTGCCCGCACCGAACCATCAGTGTTTGTCACCGTGACCACCGTCTCGCGGCTGTCATCGGCATTGATCACGGTTTCTTCGACGGTCTTGACATCAATGTCGCCGTCGCCGTCCTGATCGAGCTCGGTCGTCTTGGTCAAGGCATCGTCCGACTGGACAGTCGTCGAGCTGCTGCGCACCGAGCCGTCGCCGTTCTTGACGGTGAGCACGGAGGTCGTAACACCATCCGGGGCAACGGTGATGGCCAGGTCCTCGCGCGTGTCAGTATCGCCGTCGCCATCAAGATCGCGCAGGATCGTCTTGGTACGACCATCCGCACTGACATCTTCCTGAACATGCGCGCGCAGGGATCCGTCCCGGTTGGCGGTTGCCACGGTTTCGGTACGGCTGTCATCGACATGAACCGTCACCGTGTGGGTCACGGTGGTGTCGGCCAGTCCGTCGCCATCCCGATCCGTCCCTTCGGTGCGGACAAGACCGTTGACCGAGACGGTTTCGGAGCGGCTGGTGATCACCGAACCGTCCTGCGCCAGATCGCTGAGCACGATCGTCCGGCTGCCGTCGGCATGCTCGGTGCGAACCTCGCGCTGGTCGAACCAGCCGCCCCCCATCAGGTCGCGTTCGATGGTCTCGACCTTGCCGTCCGCGCTCGTCGTCGTGACAATGCGGGTTTCCAGCACCGCCGTTGCCGCAACGCTGCCGTTGAGATTGGATTCCGTTTCGGTGCGGCTGCCATCCGGATTGACCACCGTCACGATGGTCTGGATGCGGTCGGTCACCCCGTCGCCATTGTCGTCATAGCGGTTGGTGATATCGAGCCCGTCCGGGCTGAAGGTCGAGTGGATCTCATAAGCCTTGCTGCCATCCGCCGCATAGGCGGCCGAGGTCAGCACCCGGTTGCCGCTGCCATCGGTTGTTTCCACCTGCTCGACCCGGTGTCCCTGGGCCTCGGAAGCCAGCAGCATGTCGCCGACCGTGCCTGTGGTGCCGTCGGAGCGTTTGAAGGTCGTCTGTCCGGTGATCACCGAGCCATCGGCAAGCTCGATATGGGTTGCGTCCGCCGTCAGGTCGAGTTCCGTAATGCCAAGCTCGGCCAGGGTTTTCGAGACGAGCGACCCATCCGCATTGGTCACCATCAGTTTGAATTTGGAAAAATCCGTATCACTGGCGTTCAGGACGCCGTCGCTGTTCGTGTCGAAGACGGAGGCCAGGGCTTCCAGATCACTGGTTGCGGTCGGATCCCACTCGGTGAAGATAAACTGGCGCTTTTCGGTGATCTCGTTGCGGCCGTCAGGGTCAAAGTAAAGGATCCCGTCCCCCTCGCCCGCCCAGGCCGTGCGGCGCAGAAACCCATCGCCCTCAGAGTCGAGGAATACGGTCGACCGATCCAGCGCCGTGACCTCGATCCCATCACCGTCAAGATCAAGAAGAACAGGCTTGCCGTTGCCGTCGCCATCGCCGCCGGATTCGCCTTCGCTTTTGTTGTTTCCGTACTTCCCTTCGGCCTCCGCGCGATTGTGTTCGCGTGCGCTGACCTCACCATCATTGTCGTAGTCGCCAAGGCCACCGCTGCCAATGCCCGTCTCCCGGGAACGGGTCGTGTCGACGGTCGAGCCCTCCGAGTCACGGCCCGAATCTCTGTCCGAGGCCGACGAAGCAGCAAAGTCTCTACCCTTGTCGCGACCGTGTTTGATCGACGCTTCCAGACGGGAAAAGTCTTTCGCACTCATGAAAGCGGACGTCCAGCCAACACCAGACTTATCTATGTTTTTCGCGCGGTATTCACTCCATGCCGCAGCATTCACCTCGCGGTTTGTTCCGCCCGCAGCCGCAGCACCAAATGCAACGGCTTCTGCTCGGCCTTGAGACGTTGAATCATAGGATGAGTTTTGGTTCGCTCTGTATCCAATGACCGCATGCCCATTTAGCGGCACAACTCCCTCAAGTTGAGTAACGGCAACGGCATTTCCACTAGCAAAATTTTCTTTCTGATACTCAAACCCTTTCCCATCTGCCCAAGAGTCATTGTGGACTCTTACACCACCGGCCACATAGGTATGGAATTCATCAACTTCAAAGTTGTATGTTTTCCAACCTTTCTTATAAACAGGCTTAAGCGCAAGACTTCCGCTCTCCGGGTAATAGTAACCTTCACCCTGTTCGAACATATCTGCGGTCTCTGCGGAATAAACAATACGTTCTGAAGTGACTTCGACTTCTGTGCCGTCGGCTAACACCAAAACTCCTTTACCGCCTTGAACTAGACTATCGATCTCACGAAAGCCGCCATTCGCGGAGAGAAACTGGTGCTCTGGTGTCGTCACCAGTTCTTTTTCTTCACCGTTGTCTACCCAACACAACCTAAGCCAAACATCTGTTATATTTTCGAAAACCCGAACGACTTTTCGCGGCAACAGCGCTCCCCGACCCAATTCAACTGTTGAATCAAATGAAAGAACGGTATGGCCAGGGCGAATTTCCTCAATAGGCAACGTACCAGACGACAAAACAATCGGAGTCCCGCCAGCAAAGCAACGATCTACAAATATTTCTTCTAATCTTCGAACAAAATCGGTAAGATCCGCTTTTATATTTGACTGATGCTCCAAACTACCTAAGATAATTCCAAACTTTGCAACCCCTTCCGCTCCAACTCTAAACTTGCCGTCCTCGTAGTGTAATCCTGCGTTGCCTTTGACTGAGTAGCCCTGCGCCACCCCCAGCGCAGTCCAAAAGTCCCCCTGAATAAACTGAGCACCGACAAACGACTTGAAATCATCAACCTTCAAGTTTGGCAGATCAATTTTGCTGCTGAAATTGAGCCCAAAGCCCCTAAAAGCACCCGAAAACTCAAGATCAACAACAAATGTGTTGGGATCCGCGGACAGCGAAACGATCGCCCCTGTTCCTCTCTGACCATAAGTTACAGTTCCACCGATATCAGGAGCATAGTACTCATCATTCACGTATTCTTCTCGTATAGTGTAGTACGTGTCTGGAATATTGTATTGACCAATATGCGAGTGCTTCCATATGGACCCATCCCAGATGGGTGTTTCTTCCTTCGAGCCGTATAGTACGAGGGCTTCACTTTTTGCTCCAATTTTTACTTTGCTACCGCCAGCCATATGCCCCTCCTAAAATCTGCGCATTAAAATGATGAAAATTGACAAAAAAACCAAAGCGTACACAATCAAAACATAATATTCTATCTTTCCATCAAATAAATAAGCAATAAAAAAAACAATTGGTACATTTATTAGAAGTAAAGCGGATCCATATATCAATCTAAGCATTCTAAAATATCTCCGACCAAAATCCAAAAAAGAATACATTCCTACTTGAGCGCTTCTTGAGACAAATAACCTCACAAAAAACTAACAAGGACAACGAATCACCAAACATATATTTGAATACTTCAAGATATAAAGTTAAATATATGAATTTTTTAATTCTCTTTTGCTTTTAATTCCCACAAGAAAACTGATTATTAAAAAATAAAAATCAAAGAGACATCTCATTTTCACCAATACTACTTCTATCGAAATTTTCTTCTGAGCTCTCAAGTAGATATCGAAAATCGATAAGAATTTTTGCGTATTAAACGAAATAAATGACGGGCACTTGAAACTATTTGTTCGCACAATCCACCTTACAACCAACATGGATACAACAAAGGTTGTAGAATTATACACCATAGATGTTTTGCACATAACTCCCCCCCAATGTCGCAAACCCACAGCGACGAAAAAAAATGTCGCTCTCAGCCACGTTTATTCCATTCGTCACATGCACCATTACGTGCGCGCAACGCCGCTCCTTTACCCAATGCCGGACCGCCTGCATCAGCCGGAGAGCAACTTTACCTGCGAGCACCTTCCCGGAGAGCTGCTGGCTGATATTCAGCGTCTGCACTGTTGCAATCAGCGCTCCAGACCCCAGGAAATACTCCCCCGCAAGAACCGAGGCAAAGCCGTAGAGGCCTTCTTCTGCAAGTGGCTCACTGCCGGCTGGAACGGCATAGATCAGCCCGAACCGGTTCGGCTGTGCCATCGCCTTGTCGAAAATCGCGCGGGCTTTTGCTTCAGAAAACGGAATGTCACGGAAGATCGTGTTCTGATGCGCTTCACGGGCGAGATAGACACCAGCGCGATAGTCCGCCTCGGACTCCTCCGCCAACCGGACCACCATATTGCCTTTGACCCGCGCCGTGTCGGCCGCGCCGCCGAATAACCTGGCATCCACCGCCGCGCCACCCGCCTGCACAGCCGTTCTCGTTTCGCCAGGCACACTTTCCCTGTGCCCGGAGAGATCAAACTCTCTTCTGTCCACCTTGCCCCAGTCCCCTGCCGTTACCGGATCACGCATCCTGCTAAGACAACGCCTTCGGTCAGAGCCATCTTTCAGAAATATTTGATAGCGTTAAGAAAACATTAGCAATAATGCGGAGAGGTGCGCAACCAGATTTTTGCGATTTTCAGTTGAAATTTTGTCGCAGCGCCTTCGGTCCCATCGGCAAGTCATTCACGCTCGTGCGCGCGGTTCGCGGGCAAACGCCTGCAAGCTGTGAGGCGCTTTCCGGCGTGTGCCCGCTGTCCATCAAACGGACGAGCCGCACTCGACCAAGAGGCGTCAATCGGGCATTCTGGTAAATGTTCATTCGGCTGCTCCGGGAAGGCGTGAAGTGTGGGAACTCCAGTCTCCTCGTAAAGCCCCGAAGGGACAACCTGTTGAAAGCTCACACCTAGAACCTCGGGCGACAATGGCTTGGAGTGGGCTTGACCTGTTTCAAATGCGTGACGGTTCTTGCCCGCTTTTTGCCCCACACCGGGAAGACCGGCATTTCCAAGTTCGTGCCGATTTGCTAGCGTTTGGAATGTTCCTTGTCCCAACGCGCTTAACGACTTCTGCCAGATCCTGCTGTGTCCACGCGGTCTGGCTCAGCTTTGCGGTTGTCCTGCTGTCTGTTTCCCTGGCAAAAGCGGAGCAAGCGCTCGTGCTAACGATGGCAGACAATGCGGCCCCGGCGGAACAGGCTGCCAAGTTCGTTCTCTCCGCCTATGACATTTTGGAGATCCCGGTCAAGATTGTCCGCGCACCGCACTCACGAACCTTGCTGATGGCGTCCAGTGGACGGGCCGACGGTGAAATTGCGACCAGTGCTGCGGTGGAAGACAAATTTCCAACCCTTATGCGCGTCAATGTCCCGCTTGTTGCCATCCCCGTCATGGTCTTTGTATGTGAGGACGTGGGGGAGGATGCGCTCTTCCGGGCCGCCTTGCCGTCCAAGCGCGTCGGCCGCCTGTCCGGGGCCGTGGTTCTTGAGACCCTGACACAAGACTATGAAAACGTCTGGACCGGCGAGACCTTCGATGAACTGTTCGACATGCTGAAGGCCGGGCGTCTTGATGCGGTTCTCGGCCCCAAAGCCGTCCTGAAGAAATATCGGACGAAACATGACCTGGACTGCATTCGGCACCTGCAAACCCCGGTCAAAACCGTGCATCTCTATCATTATCTGCACGAAAAGAACGCAGCCCTTGTTCCCCTGATTACCGAAGCGCTCAAGCAGGTCACACATATGAGCCCTCTGGGCAACTGAAGCACCCGGGCGAACCGGGCATCAAGCGGTCCGTTCGGACGCGGATTTCACAGTCTTCTCCGGTCTTTGACGAAGCTACCTGGCAGAAACAGACCTGACGGGGTTTGTTTTAAGGCTTTGCCACCAGCACACCATCTTCCAAGGCCAACGTGCGGGTGCCAAGACGGTCCCGGAAGGTCGCGTCGTGGGAGACGATGATCATGGCCTGCGGCAGGCCCGACAGAATTTCGATCAAACGGGCTTCATTTTTCCCGTCCAGGGCATTGGTCGGCTCGTCCAGCAGCAAAATATCCGGGGACATGGCCAGTACCGTCGCCAGACTGACAAGCCGTTTTTCGCCGCCCGACAGCTTGTAGGTTATGCGCTCTTTTAGCGGGCAAAGATCCAGCTCGGCCAAAACACGGTCAACGATGTCCGCCGCCTCTGCCCGGCTCTTGCCCAGATTGAGCGGACCAAAGGCAATGTCTTCGGCAACGGTCGGGCAAAACAGCTGATCGTCCGGATCCTGAAACACAAACCCGGCCCTGCGCCGGACAGCCTGAAAATCCGATTCAGTGGCACACTGCCTCCCGAAGGCGCGGATAGTGCCTGCCTCAGGCACCAACAGTCCGACAATCAGGCGCAGCAGTGTGCTTTTGCCAGCCCCATTGTGGCCGCTGATCACCAGCCGTTCCCCTTCTGACAGGCACAGGGACGCGCCTTTGAGAACAGGTGTATGGCCGGGATAGCCAAACCGGAGGCCAGTCAATTCAAGCAGCGGCGCCAATCGTTCCCTCCAAGCCCAAGAGACAGAGCGCCAGCAGGACTGCGCCCCCAGCGAACACGCCGTCCCGGCCGGTGAACCGCATCGTGTCGAGCAACGGGAGCCCTCCGGTAAATCCCCGGCACTTCATGGCTGCAAGAATGCGTTCGGACCGGTCAACTGAGCGCACCAGCATCATGCCCACCAGATAGCCAACAGATCTATAGGTGTGCAGCGAGTTTTGCAGTCGAAAGCAGCGCACCTTCATCGCCCCGCGCAAGCGCAGGTATTCCTGATGCAGCACGTCGATATAGCGCACGGTGAACATCAGGAGATGGACCAGTGTCTGTGGCATTTTCAGGCGGTTCAGGGCATGACCAAGGGTCACCGGTTCAAGCGTTCCCACAAGCACCATCAGCATGAGAATGACGGCATTTGCCTTCAGGGCAATCTCCGCCGCCCGGGCAAGCCCTTCTAGGGAAAAGCCGAATCCGAACACAGTGAAAAGCGGTGAGCCTGGAACCGTGAAAGGCAACAGCACCAGCATGAAGACAACAAAACCGTCCATCGCCGCCATTCGCCGCAAGGTTGCCTTGACCGGAATACGGGCCACCAGCAGACCTGCAATGGCAACAGCTAACCCGAGGGGCAGCACGGCGAGGCTCTTGAGGCTGACCATCAGAACCGCAAAGGCGGCAGCCGCCAGAATGCGGGTGCGCGGGTCCAGCCCGTCCAGACCCGTTTTGACCTGGACTTGACCGGAGCGGACGAGACCCGGCGCCCCGGTGGAAACGAGGTGCCCCATGCCTAGGCCTGCCCCTCCGCCTGAGCCAGCTTGCGCCGTGCGGCAAGGTAGAAAAAGAGGCCGAACAGCCCGGCAATGTAGCCGATCCCGCCCAGAATGGTCTGGAAGTCGTTCTTTTCCTTGTAGGCGGCAATCTCCCGCCTCAAAGGTGTCACCTCCTTGTGGATCATCTGCCGTAACTGCTCCCGGTTTTCTTCAAGTGCTGCAAGGGAGGCTTGGCCTGCCTGTTCCTCAACCGTCTGTGCGGTTTGCCGCAGGGCTGCCGGGCGTGTTTTCTGTGGCCCTGTCCCCGTTTCACCCCCACCAGTATTTGCCGTCTGACCGATCTCCGGAAGGTCTTCCAGCTCCATACGCACTTGGGCGATGTGACCGGCCCCGAGATTGGCCTTGAAGACATGGACAACCCGCTTGCTGGGCGTGAAGGTGAAAAAGCCATCGCTGTCAGTGATCGCCTCGCCCAGTTTGGCGCCATCTTCGTCAAAGACTTCAACCAGGGCACCTGTGGCCATGTCGCCGTTGGAAAACCCGATTTCCCCCTCAATCACGTCCCCGTTTGCAAAAACCGAGGCAATCACCTTGTGGGCCTGAGCCGGGAGCAGGCCCATGCCGGCAAACAAGAGGCCTGACAGCAAAAAGATGGCAGCGCGTCTCATGGGGTCCTCCTGATGGGCGAGTGAAGAGCGGAAAACAGATCCGGTTTGACCCTGCGCGCCAGATAGACGGCAAAGCCGGTCAAAAGTCCCTCGACGGCCACCACCGGAAGATGGGCGAAAAACACCAGTTTGGCGGCCGGAACGAATTCCTCTCCGCTCAAGGCCAAGGCTGCGCCAACCAGAAACGTCGTCAGAACAATGGCAAGCGCCCCGCCCGCCCCTCCCCAAAGAGCGGCCACCAAAGGCGACCCTCTGGCCGCTCCCCGGCCACACAGATAGTAGACCGCAACAGCAGGCAGCGCGATGTTCAACGTGTTGACCCCGAGCACGGTGAGCCCGCCAAAGCCGAAAAAGGCAGCTTGCAGCAAGAGGCCGACAAACAAGGCGGGAAAAGCGGCCCAGCCGAGAACAAGCCCGGCCAGACCATTCAAGATGAGGTGGACACTGGAGGGACCGACCGGCACATGGATGAGAGAGGCGACGAAAAACATCGCACTCAGCACCCCTGCCGCCGGGATCTTCTCCATGGGCAGGGCGCGCAGGCCAAGGGCTATGCCCCCGGCCGCAAGCCCTGCACCGCCCAGAACAACCGGCATCGACAAGGCGCCATCAACAATATGCATTGGTCTCCCTCCGCTATGTCCAGGAGTTTTAGAAGCTATCGCGTTCATCGGGATTCAATTCGTGTTGTCTTTTGTGTCGAAATCTCTGATTTCAGGCTGCGAAAGGCAAATCCGATGAAACGCGCTTTGCTCTAGTCGACGTCGTAGGCGCGGATCCAGATCACCGCATCCTGGCTGAGTTCCTTGCCTTCATGCTCCTTTGCAGGACCGGAGCCCAGAGCTGCAAATCCCCAGAACCCGGCCTTCGGGATGCCGAAAGTGAAATAGCCGTTGTCATCGGAGATTGCGACGATGCCCCCGCCCGGCAGGGGAGACGCAGTTGGTGCGGTGGGGGTGTTGGCATCCATGTCCGGCTCTGCGGCCATATACTCAATCTCGATCTCCGCTCCGGCCACAGGCTTGCCCTCTGACAGGACCCGGCCGGAGAAGGTGGAACCGGCCACAATGTTGGTCGGCCGGTTCAGCGGCAGGATTTCTGTCGCAAGCCCTTGCGGCTCCATCCAGTCCGTCGGGATCTCGTTCCTGGTCACGTAGGATTTCGTGATCTGCTGGATATAGATGTCTTCACTTTCTTCATAGTACGGTGCAGGTTCCACGACGAGCACATAGTCCCCGCTGCGTTTAACCGGAAGCGTGACGTCAAAGGCTGCGGCCTCATTTTCCGACCCGGAAAAGGTGATCGGCTTCAGGCTGTCCTTCAGGTCGATCTTCTGGCCGCGATGCACGGCATAAACCTCAAGGGGCTCGGCCATATCCATGACATGGCCGTTTTCGAACGGATGCCAAAACAGGAGTTTCACCGGGACATCCCCGGCTTTGTCCAGATTGACCTCAGGCGTATACGCCAGCTGAAAATGGGCCTGGGCAGCAAAAGGGGTCAGCAATGTGGCCGCGCAAAGCGCACCAAGGCCAAGCTTGCGAAGTGTCATATGACGTCTCTCTCAATGGGCCACCGGGACGGATTGCCCGGTCTGGTCGACTGAAAGGACGGTCGGGGAAAGAAGCGGAAAGCGGATGGAGGGTGTCCCGCCGCTTGGCCGCGTGACGCTCACCCCGGCGTCCGGTTGCGGTGTCAGGTCCGGCTGGCCGGCCATGACAATCAGCGGCAGGTCTCCTGGCTTGCGGGTCAAGGCATCCACCGGCCTTCCCGGCGCGCGCTTGCGCCAGTGGCTTTGTCGGTTTCAGCTCACCGCCTACAGTTGCGGGGGCAGCCACGGCTTTAGTCCCTGATGGGTACGCTTCACCGTGTTCCCTTTTAATCCCGGTGCCAGGATCTGGCGCCGGAAACCGTTGACCTGGCATTTTTGGCCCTGATCCAGCAGCCTTGTCAATCGTCTTTCTGCAAGAGACTTTTGGCATGCGCCTCGCTGGGCAAGGCCAAAAAATAAGTGGCGGAGCCAGGCTCCGCCACTGAACAAGATTAAAAAAAAGTCCTGGATCAAAGGTTTGGCGCGTCCTGCCTGTTCTGGGCATTCAGCAAAAAGGTCTGGTGCGGTGTCCCGCTAAAAAACTGTTTCCCGCTCCTGTGGAGCGTGCCGCGAACCTTGAGCTGTCGTCACATTTGCCCGGGTCAAGAAAAGTTCTGATGTCAGGCCGCGGCGGGCAAATCTGTCCTAAGCGCTATTTTCACTAAACGATGGGGTAGCCGTCAATGACGTTACGGTAAAATCCGGCAATGTCTTTTGACGCCTCAAGGTCCGGATGAAATTCGTCTGTCCAGCGTCCGCGCACAACATTGCGGATGTCGACCAGCGTCACATTCGGATAGAGCGCATCAATCTCCTGAAGCATGGTGTAAAACCGGTCGACCAAAAGGTGCAGGATACCGGAGATCAACTTCTTGTCCGCCTCGATCCTGAAATTGCGCTTCACAAAAGGCCGTCCGAACCAGGGGCCATCGCTATGGGCCACCGGGTAGTCATAGCCATGGACGAGGATTTGTGTCCGCGGCGCTTTTTTCAAAACATAGCCGGCAAGCTCGTGATAGCCCTGTCTGACCTTCTCCAGCACTGCGTCAAGCCGGTCCAGATTGAGGAAATCCTCCGCTCGATCCGATCCGAGCGCCGCGCTGCGGTCTTTCAGCAGGCGGGTGAGCGCCGAGCCACCCAGAAGCTCATTGGCCCCGCCGGAAAAGACAAAATAGTCATAAACGCCTGTATCTACATGAATGCGGAACGGTTTTTTCGCAATCACTTCGTCAAAAGACTGCTCGGGCCAGGCGGTGCTGGCGGTGTGGTAGTAATTTTCAAGAATATCGAAAAAGGTTCTATTGTAGCCCAGGTAGCGGGAGACCTCGATCACCACATTGATCCAGGCATCGCCCCCGGCGCAGACCCGCAGCGGAGACCGGCGGATGCGGACTGGGGCGCTGTCTTCCCCCTTGCCCGATGCGGACCACTCGATGGCGACCTGTTCCTGGGTCAAAGGCACCCGGTTGTCGTCCAGAATATGATAGGTGAGACACCGGTTGGGGTCTTTCTCATAGCGCGTGTTGTTCAGAACCGTCGCTTCCAGAATATCAACGTACATGACAACCTCCACTGCCCTTGCCGACCGCTGCCTCTGTGCTGACGTGACCTGAGGAAGCCGGTGCCTTTGACAGGCGTCGAGCCTGCCCAAGGATGGTCGATGGGGCCGGCTTCCTCACTTCGGGCCCCTCAGGGCCCGGATATGTCACATCCAAGCCGGGGGAAGACGCATCACCTCCCTCCCCCTTGGGCGTCCGCCGGTTCTGAAACCGCGCTGCAGATGCCCGCGCTTTTTCCAGCTGATCAATGTTCTTTGGCTCAAACGGACCCGTTTGAACCGCCATTGACCCAGGAAGACCCGGAACACGACCTGAAATTGTAGTTCGCCCTGTTCCGAAGATGAAACCCAAACCGCGTCTGGCTTCCCTTCCGTTAAGAGTAGTATTTACAATATCCGCTGCTGTGATGCGCGTGAGTAAAGCGTGAAAAGTCCGTCTCACAAAACGAAAGGCCCGGTCAAAACCGGGCCTTTCAGAGTTTTTTCATATCTCCTCGTTCAAAGAACAAGAAATTTTCCAAGCCGGGCAGAGTCTTCCACACTTTGAGATTGGAGTTCTGTGCTCTCGATAATGGAGAGATAGTTGTCAGCCTCCGCCTGCCGCACCTGTTCATCGGTGCATCTTGCGAAGGCTTCGGACAGTCTTCGGGCCACCAGGGGCGCGGCCACGCTGGTTCCCTGGACCAGGGCATAGGACCCGCTGCGTGTACCCGCCGCCAGAATGCCGGGCACCACATGGGACCGGTCCGACGGCGCCGTACAATCGACCTGGCCGACCAGATCCCCTGCCCCGGGTTTGCCGGCGGAGCTGTATCCGGACGGCACCGGCTGGGGCCTGCTCCAATCGGTGCCCGCAGCCGGACGGCAGCCGGAGACAATCAGAGAGGAGGAGGCAGCTGCCACACCGTTCATCGAGCCAAAACGCTTGACATAGCTGCATGGCACATCCCCGTCAGCTTGACCACCTGTGTCATCCACGACCCTGTAGTTGTCATCTTTCAGGTAACTCTGCCGGTTGCCCTTTCGAAACGCTTCCAGATCAACATCCCTTTGCACCCACACATAGAGCGGACCATGAAGTTCTGGAGCGTCCTGAGACCGGCTGAGAGTAACTTTCCACTCCCCCGCTGGCCCCGCTGCAAGACCGGCCGTTTCGGGTTCGCTTGGCGCAACAACCAAGGTCACACGCCAGCGGCCCAATCCTCTGTGGTTGTCCAGACAGATCAATCCGACAGGGCTCCCAATTGGCGGATCTCCAGCCCGCAACACCTCAAAGCGCCTTGGGTCACCGTCTTGGTGTGATCTGTCCGGCGTCAGGTCCATGCTTGCTTTAACCGTGCCGAAAGGCGACTGAACTGAGATGGAAAAGCCTTTTGGATCGAGCCCATCAGGAAACCAGACTTCCAGGTAGTTTGACGTCCTGTCATTGGGCTGAATTACCCA
Organism: Roseibium sp. AWQ4_290; assembly: GCF_056160985.1. Taxonomy (NCBI): domain Bacteria; kingdom Pseudomonadati; phylum Pseudomonadota; class Alphaproteobacteria; order Hyphomicrobiales; family Stappiaceae; genus Roseibium; species Roseibium sp. AWQ4_290. The sequence continues at coordinate 40,805 of NZ_JBSWYG010000030.1, read as the reverse complement.
ACGGAATGAAAATTCTCCCGCTTCCAAATCCTTATCCGTGACTTCGCCATGAAGGCGGTCCTGAAACGTATTTCCGGAAGGAAGAACAAAGGCGGTTGGCCGACCCAGCTTACGCCGAGCAGTGACAAGTTCATGAATAGCTGCTTCCAATTCGGAGTGCCCATCATGTCTGCCTGCGGAAAATCCGTAGCTGCAATTGATCGTCACCCGAATGTCATCAACGCCGTAGCCTCTGGCAATCCGTTCTGCCCTTTCCAAAATGTAGTGAACAGCTGCCAAAAGATACATATCCTTGCCGAAGCTTGACGTATCCCAGGGATACGTATTGGGCAGCTGTACCGCGATTAGACGCGTTTCTTCCGGGGGTTCGCTGGCCTTGTTGGGGTCATATCCAGCGGCGACATCCATGATATGTGCCCCATGCGTCACAAGCCGCCTGATCGCAGCTCCGCTTCCAAAACTATCTCGGGCTGCGCCAGCAGCTGCATAGAGTGCGTCCTCATCCTCGCCATGATCACGGATCAGATCCTCTATGGTCTTGCGGTCAAACTCCTTGCCAAACAGAACGCCCGGTTGCGTGTTCCCTTCCTCCTTAGGGGCAGATTGCAGCCAACAGAATTCCAAACGCGTTCTTGAGCCATCAGGCGCCCGAAAATTGCTGTGCGCAAACGGGATACCATCATCTATCACACCCAGCACATTGATGGTCTTCTTGCCCGTCGGATCGACCGATACCGCTGGGTCGGGAAACCAATCAGGTTCACCTGGCCCCGGTGCCGAGAGTTGGTGCATAGCTTGTTCTTCAACAGGAAACGCCATACGAAAGCGCGCCTTTGAAACAGCTTCTCGGTCAAGCGCTGTGCGAAGCCGTTGCATCAGCCCCTCAAAAGCACCATCGCCTTTTAAAGGGCTTTCTACGACGATCGGCCAAAACCGCAACGCAACTCCTTCTTCGGCGCCCCAAAGTGTCGGCAGCCACGGGTCAAGGTCAGACTTGAAAGCCCCCGCTTGCGCCGCTCTTGGCACATGCGGCTCCGAGTGCTCGGCCAAAGCCGTGAAATACTTCAGGTTCTTTCGGCGATACACCGGAAAGGCATATTCCTTGCCGACGCCGAAATTCCAAGCTTCATAAGGACCGCTGTAGTTCTTAATCGAAAGATCGTCTGCCCCAGCTAAGACAGAGGTGTTTGCATCAGTCATTGCCGAGCCTCCTCGTCCAAGAACATTCTACACCAAAAATTGGCGCGAAATGCTCTAGTTCATTGTTTTAGAACAACTATCCCGCTCAACTCGCCTCGGTTGAACATTTGTTGAACTAGAGGTCGAACTCTTCAACCGCGCTCTTCCAGAGCCACTCGAACTGGTCACTTTTGGCCACGGTACACAGGTCCATCTCGCTGACACCATGTCTGCCCCATTTGGACGGATCGTAGTCAGAGACCATGAAATCGGACTCGGCCTTTGCCTCATATTTCAGGCCGCGCATCTGAGCCGTGGCGCCACATTTGTTCAGAACAATCTCGCCAACCATTTTGCCTATGAGCGAGCCTGCCCAGCTGTCCACTGGATAGTGAACTCCGGCCACGGTCCGGCTTACAGCGATCCGTTCTGCCTGTTTTCGAAGCAATCTCTTCCGCTTATCCGCATCCGGGTAGTGAGATCCCGACGCATCGACAAGCCCCTCAAGCATACGGACAACAGCGAAGGCCTCTGTCGCATGGGCGCTCGGGAAGCTGCCATGTCCCGGTGTTGGAATCATAGGTAAGATCGATGCCCCGATCCGGTCCGGACGCCGAATGGCAAGATGATGCTTTACAATCATGGCGACATGCGCTGCCAAAACCTGCGTCAGCGTGATCAACTCAAGCGTCTTGCGGTTTCGGGCAGGAACAAGGCCCAAAATCATCGCAAAGTATGGTGTTGGAAACCCAAGTTGCGAAGTGATTTCAGCTGTCCGTTCCGGGCGCTGATCAATGTAGGATTTTACCAAGTCCAATTGCTTGTCAAAAACTTCCCCGTCAGGCCGGACAATGGAAAAGAAAGGTTGCGACGCCGCACCGGAGCGAGGCCGGTAGGAAAGCGTTACTGCATCGGAAGCACCTGTTTGGGTGTCCCATGTCAATTCACTCATGAAATCGCTGAGATAGATGGACGCTCGGACCCAGTCAGCCCAACTTCCCAAATTCTCAGCGGATGAAAATGCCATCTCACGGGAAGGGTGCCCGAGCTCTTCTCCCGCAACATAGCCAATTGCCTGGGCACTGGTTTGAAGACCTTGGACGGTTATGGGGTCCAAAGCCCCGCCAGCACCAGCTCCGAGCAAGCCACCCAATCCCGTGGCGTTTAAACCTCCTAACCCACCAAGACCGCCAAGACCACCAAGACCACCAAGACCGCCCAGCCCGCCAAAATATGCCATTTACGCCTCCCTTGAGAAATCAACTACTGAAAACCAACCGCACGCAGTGCACGCGCAACATTCTGTCCACTCTTATAATCGGCTGCAGGATGCGCGCGCATATATCCTTCGACCGAGAAATTCGGCTGCCTCCGCCGAAGTTCATCAGCAACAACGCTAGCCTCGTTGACCCTACCTAAGAAATACAAAGCCGTTATCTTCACTCGCAGAGTCGACAGATGCCTTTGGTTTCGATCTAATGAACTGTTGGCAAATTTTAGGGCCGTTTCATAATCTTCAGAGGCTAGATAGGCTGTGGCGCTCAAGCACTCGTAAAAGTATCTGAACGGGTCAATGGGAGACAACCGGCGGGCTTTGTCGGCCGCATAGACGGCCTGTCCTCCGGAATCTTGAAAAGCCAAAAGCGCGCCTCGAAGTAGCCAAGACAGCGCTTCGTTGGGATTCTCCTCCAGCGCATTCTCATATCTGCTTGAAGCCACATCCAGTCTGCGCAGCAGATTGTTATGTGCGAACCCGTCGATTGTCAGGCAAAAAGCGTTGTCTGGGTCGATATCAAGCGCCTTCGCCGTGCTGCTAACAGCGCTTTTCGTATCTTTCAGGGTGTCAGAGCTCCAGCCATTGACCACGCTGAGCACGTGCCATTTACCACGCCAGGCATGCACCTCCGCCGACCGCGGCGAACGGCGGAGCGCTTCGTCAAGCAACTCCCGGGACTGAGCAAAGTTGCGCAAGGTCGACTTATGCATCAGGCTCACCCCGGCCATAAGAAGCCTATGGTCTGCAATCTCGGAGATGGGACGGCCCCGAATATAGCGAAGTGTATCCGTCGCAATAGCGTTGCCGACCGACGTTACAACGTTTGTCAGCCCCTCACCGGCATGATTGATAAAATCGGCACGCCTGCTGCTGAACTGACGGGTCCACAAGATCCGCCCCGTTTCCGCATCCAGAAAGTCGACATCGGTAATCACCTCGTCTCCGGCCTGCCGGATACTGCCACAAACGCAATAGTCAACCGACAGTTTCGACCTGACTGCTTCGATATCGATCTGGCGTCCGGCCAAAGCCCGGCTCGACAGATGCGAAATCACAGCAAGCAGGTTGGAGCGCGACAAGGACCGGCAGATTTCTTCTGCAAACCAGTCTCCCAAAATCGAAAGTTCAGGATTGCTTTCAACGCTCAGGAGCGGCACCACCGTGACCGAGGGGACCGGTGGCCTTGGGACCGAAGCAGAGGGAGAACGGAACAGGGAACTGATCTGATCCGGATTGGACCGGATCGTCTCTCGCCAATTCACAAAATCCTGCGTCGGGATATCCAGCCCTTCGAGAAAAGTGCCTTGTCCGGGACGGCCAGAGAATGTGACCTTCCCCAGATCCAGAGTAACCTCGGAATTGTTGGTCGTGATCAGCTGAGCATAATATGGCCCCATGGCCGATTTGATGTCGGACAGGGCCCGGCGCAGGCTCTGACGGCCAGTGTCGTAACAGGATGCCCCCCAAAGTGTTTCCTGAAGAAATGTTCTGCTGCGGCAGCCATGGGGGGCGGTCGCCAGCAAAGCGAACAGCGCACGGGGCTTTTTGCCCGTGATTTCAAACGCGCCGGGCTCAACTGAGCGGACGATACAGGATCCGAACAGGCTGATTTCCAACACTTTTGCGCGCATGCCCCATTGCCTCGAGAAAAGTACGAATTCTATAGAACAAACTTATAGCAACTCTCCAAGCGGCTCACACTTTTTTCACACTCACAGCCAGGGAAGACCCACTAAACTCGCGCTGTAAGGACCAGACATGCGAGCGCGTGAATTGACTGAAAAAAGCTCCCTCATCGACGACGTGACAGATGTGGTTGATTTCTTTCTGGCGTGGAACACCCACCGGCAGACCATCTTGAAGATTACCGAAATCGACACACTCGACACCGAACAGAAAAAGACCCTGAACTGGCTGGTCAAGATGGCCGACCGGATCAGCCTCACCGATCTTGAAAAGGACGATCTGCGCTAGTCACCTGACTCTGACGTTCATCACATTTCCCGGCACGCTTCGAACGAACTTCAGATTCAAAAGGCGACTAGAAAGTTCAGGTTTCTAGTGTGGTTTGCGAATTTGCAATACGCTCCGGCGGGTATTGATAAAATGAGGCGTATTTCAAATTCACCACACTAGCGCAGATCGCACTTGACCGGATGTTCCTGCCAGAAGGGACATATCATACGCAACCGGAAAGTACGCTTTCGGCTGAGGCGCAAGGTCCAGAAAGGGCATAAGGCGGTTCTTTCCATGGAACAGCCATTTGCGCGCGTGACGTTGCACGCCGTTTTCGGCTATGGTCAGGCCTTGATGGCCCGAGTCGCCCGGACCGCATAACCGCCTTTCAGGCGCCCGTGGACGACAGGGCGCAACCGGTTGCAAGAGTTGACAGTCATGAAGCCGTTTCCGGCCGCTTTCCTGTTTTCGGTTCTTCTCTTTCTTCTGCCCACACCGCCCGGCCATGCCCAGGACCCAGGTGTACGGGTGCCCAATTTCTGGGACCCGAAGGCGGTCCAGGACCGGCCGGCCTCCATTCCCGACAAGATCCAGTTTCTGGCAAGCGATGCCTATCCGCCGTTTGTCTTCCGTGACCCGCAAGGACGGCTGACCGGCTTCAATGTGGATCTGGCCCGCGCGCTCTGCCAGGAACTTGGCAGTTCCTGCGCCCTCAGGATCAAGGACTTCGAAGTGCTCGTGGCTGCTCTGGACGAGGAGGAAGGCGATGCTGTCATCTCTGGTCTGGCCCGCGATCTGCCCTCCACCCGGCAACTGAACTTCACCGATGACTATCTGAAACTCCCGGCCCGCTTCGTCGTTGCCAGGGACAAGGCAGGCGTTTTTGACGAACAGGCCTTGAACGGAACCGCCATCGCCGTGGTGGCCGGCTCGCGCTACGAGGCCTTCGCCAAGCGTTTCTTTCCGCAGGCGAAGCTTCTGGCACTGGACAGCGTGTCCTCCGCCCGCGAGGCGGTGAAGACCGGCGAGGCGGATGCCCATTTCGGCGACGGGCTCAGCCTGGCCTTCTGGCTGCCCAGCGAGGCGGCAGAAAACTGCTGCGTGTTTGCCGGAGGCCCCTGGCTGGAGCCCGGCTATTTTGACCAGGGCCTGGCCATTGCCACCCGCTCCAGCGATCCGGAACGGGCCGCCGCCCTCAACTACGCGCTCCGCCAGCTTCACCAGAAGGGCATCTACCGGGAACTCTATCTCAGATATTTTCCGCTGAGCTTTTATTGAGGGCCTTCTGGTCCTGACCGGCTTCGGCAGGACATTCCGGCGCCGTGCCGGTCCTCAAAAACGGCATGCTCAGACTGAAGGCAAAGCTGTGGGCTTTCGGGGTCAAGGCAGGGCCAAGGCCGATTTCCATCCCCTCATGGCCCTTTTCCGGGGCCTCGATGTAGGTGCCGAAAAGCCGGTCCCAGACGGAGAGATAAAAGCCGTAATTGGAATCGGTCTCCCGCCGGATCACCGAATGGTGAATGCGGTGCATGTCCGGCGTGACAAGGACCCAGCGCAAGCCCCTGTCGAAAGACCCCGGCAGGCGCAGATTGGCGTGTCCGAAGACCGCCGAGGCATTGAGCACGATTTCAAACGTCAGCACCGCCTCCACCGGCCCGCCAAGGGCGCAGATCACGGCACCTTTCCAAAGGAAAGACAGCAGGATCTCAGCCGGGTGAAAGCGCAGGGCCGTTGTGGCATCCACTTCGCTGTCTGCATGGTGAACCCGGTGGATGCGCCAGAAAAGCGGCACCTTGTGGGAGGCAACATGCTGGGCCCAGACGGCCAGATCCAGAGCCAGGAAGGTCAAGACCCCGGCCAGCCAAGCGGACCAGTCCAACAGGGCGAACAGACCCCAGCCCTTGTCCTGCGCCAGAAGAGCCAGACCAGCCCCGCCGATGGGAAAGACCAGGCGGACGAGAAGGGAATCCAAAAGGATCAGCCCCCAATTGGCGGGCCAGCGCCTCCATCGGCTGCTCTTGCGTTGCCGTTTGGGCAGCCCCGCTTCCAGCAGCGCCATCAGCAAAAACACGCCGCCAAAGGCAGCCATGCGCATCTGGTCGATCCCAATCCCGTCCAAGGTCACAGTCCCCTTTTGAACCCCGCGCGCCCCGCGCAAGGCGGCTTGCCAAGCAGAGCCCGGCCCGCTACGCAGGCACATCGGGTCCCACCCTAGCGCCGGACCACGCCCTTTTGAACCGCAGACAGATCACATCCCCATGACCGAGTTTCTCTGGACCCGCCGTCCCGATGCCGCCCCCACTGCCACGCTGCTGATGGCCCACGGCGCCGGCGCCGCGATGGATTCCACCTTCATGAACATGCTGTCGGGCGCCTTGGGAGAGGCAGGCCTTGCAGTGGCCCGGTTCGAATTTGCCTATATGGCCGGCCGGCGCACCGGCGGCCCCAAAAAACCCCCGCCCCGGGCGGACAAACTGATTGCCGAGTTTCAGACCGCCCTGCAGGAGCTGATGGCAGAGTGTGAGGGCCCGCTGCTCCTGGGCGGCAAATCCATGGGCGGCCGGGTGGCGGCCATGCTGGGCGGCGGCGGGTCGCTGCCTGCCCGGGTGAAAGGCATTTGCTGTTTTGGCTATCCGTTCCATCCAACGGGCCGCCCGGAAGCCGACTGGCGGCTGCCGCCGCTGGAAGAGGCCAAACGTCCGGTGCTGATCCTGCAAGGGGACCGGGACCCGTTCGGCTCGAAATCCGAGCTGGACGCGGTCCCTTTGCCCGGCCATGTGCGCCTGACCTATCTGGAAGACGGCAACCACGATTTTGGCCCGCGCGGCAAATCCCCGGCCACGCTGGACGGCAATATCAGACAGGCGGCAGAAGCCACTGCCGCCTTCGCAGCAACGCTTTAGAAACGGGCGGATGCGGCCGTTGAGCCCGGCTCCGCCCGTCTCGCCGGACCCGGCTACTGCGCCGGTGTCAGGCCGCGCCCGCCCCCTGCCGGGCCCTGATGGCTGCTGGGGGTGTGGTGCTTGCGCACGAAGATGATGCTGCCGATGTCATCGCCGATCTTTAACAGCGCCGGAACCAGCACCAGCACCAGAGCGGTGGCCGAGGACAGGCCGAAGACGATGGTGATCGCCATGGGCAGCAGGAACTGGGCCTGAAGACTGGTTTCGAACATCAGCGGCAGCAGGCCGCCAATTGTGGTCATCGATGTCAGCAGCACCGCCCGCAGCCGGTCGCAGCTTGAGCCGATGGCCGCGCTGTCCAGCCCCTCGCCTTCCGCAATCCGCTCCTCGAACCGGGCCACAAGAATGATCGAGTTGTTGACGAGAATACCGGCGAGCCCAAGCAGCCCGATCATGCTCAAGATGGTCAGGTTGAAGCCCATGACATAGTGGCCGACAATTGCCCCCACGATGCCGAAGGGAATGATCGACATCACGACGACCGGCCGGGCATAGCTGCCGAAAATTGCCGCCAGGATGATGTAGATCCCGGCAATGGCCATCAGAACACCGGTCAACAGATCCGAAAACGCGTTGGCCTGTTCCTCTGCCTTGCCCGCAAACGAATAGTCCACACCATATTTGCGCGCCAGATCGGGCAGGAACTGTTTGTTCAATTCCGCGATGATCTCGTTGTTGGAGGTCACCGTGCTGTCCACATCGGCCACCACCGTCACAACGGTCTTGCCGTCCCGGCGCAGGATGATGGAAAAGCCCTGGGCATCGGTCAGCTTGACCACTTCCGTCAACGGCACGAATTCCCCCGCCGGGGTGCGCAGGGACAATTGCCTGAGGGCGGCGGTGCCGTCCGCATCGAACACCTGTTTCACGCGCACCGAGACTTCCTCGTCCCCTTCCGCAAAGCGTCTGGCAATATTGCCCTCAAAGGCGTTGCGGATCTGGCGGGCCGCGCTCTGAACCGTGAAGCCGAGCGCCCGCCCGCGCGGGGTCAGCTCCACCAGCAGCTCCGGCTTGCCATAAGGCAGATCATCTTCAACGGCGCTGGTGCCGGGAAAGGCGGAGAGTTCCTGCTGCAGCTCCTGCGCGGCCTCTTTCAGAACGCTTAAGCGCGCCCCGCTCAGACGTATATCAAGATCCCGGCCCGGAGGCCCGCCCCGGCGCTCGGCCACCGCCACACGCGAGGTTCCGGGAATGGACGGCAGGGCAGCGCGCCAGGCCCGCACGATGTCCGGCGTGCGGATGGAACGCTCTTCCGAGCGGGTCAGCTGCACGGTGATGTTGGCAACATTGTCGCCATGATTGTTGCCGGCTTTGCCAAGCGTAGCGTAGGTTGCATCAACCAGCTTTTCCCCGGAGCCCTTTGTCAGCTTTGCCTCGGCCTGTTTCAGCGCCTGTTCAATCGTGTTGATCCCGGCAATGGCCTGAGCTTCGGGAATACCCGCATGGAAGAAGATCGACGCGGTCAGGTTTTCCGCCTCCGGCGAGGGGAAGAAGGTGAATCCGACCCGGCCGCCACGCACAAGCCCGACCGCCAGCACCATGGCGGCAACGGCAACGGCCAGCGTGACATAGCGCCAGTTGACCGCCAGCGTGACGAAGCTGCGGAACGGATAGTCCCGCACCCAGTTGAACCCGGCATCAAAACCTCTGCGGAACCAGCTCGGCCGGTCCGGCGCCTCCTGTTGCTGTTTGCGGCGGCGCAGGGCCATGAGCAGGGATTCCACCGCCAAAGCCAGCAGGAAGCAAACACTGACCAGAACCATCTCGAAAGCGAAGACCCCGGCTCCGTTCCGGAAGCTGCGCAGCGGATCATCGATAAAGTCGAGATAGGGCGGCACGGAAATATCCGGCTGAGACACCAACGCGCTTAGGAAGAAGGCGGGAACGCCCGCAACAATAACAACCCGCCACCAGCTCCAGCCCGGCCGGCTGCCCAGGGCATGGGACAGGTGGCCGGGCAGCACCATGAAACACTCGATCAAGGAGGCGATCACCACCGCGACCACCACGACTGGCAAGGTCGACATGATCTGGCCAAGCACATCGCCCACCAGCAGGATCGGCAGGAAAGCGGCAATCGTGGTCAGGCTGGCGGCAAAGATCGGGGCCAGCATTGTGGTCGCGCCGTTGACAGCGGCATCCTCGGGCCGGTCGCCCATGGCCTGTCGGGTGGCCGTATGCTCGCCAACCACAATCGCATCATCCACGATCACGCCAAGCATCATGATCAGCGCGAACATGGAGATCATGTTGATGCTTTCCCCCATCAGCCACATGATCCCGAGCGTCGCCATCATGGCCACCGGAATGCCGGCGGCCACCCAGAGCGCAATACGGGCATTCAGGAACAGGAACAAGATGGCCACCACCAGCACAAGGCCGCTGAGACCATTTTCCACCAGCAGGGAGATCCGCCCCTTCACCGCGTCGGCCGTAACGTCATATGTCAGGATTTCCAGGGTCTTGGGCAGTTCCCTGGTTTCCTTGGCCAGATAGTCATCCACAATCTTGGCCGCTTTGAGCGTATCCGTCTTTTCCGTGCGCAGGATCTTGATTTCAATGGCGCGGGTGCCTTTGGAAAAGCCCTGGTTCTCGGTGGAATTGAAGTCCCGGGTGACAACCCCGATGTCCTTCACCAGCGTCTTTTCCCCGGAGGAATAGGACTTCACCTCGACCCGGCCCACCGCTTCCGGCGAGCGCTGCTCCGACAGGGCCCGGATCTGGCGCTCCACCGCCCCGTCCAGTTTCCCAGCCGGAAGGTCAATCGTGTTGCCCGCAATCTGTTCGGCTACACCGGCAATGGTCAGGTCCAGACGGCGCAGCTCCCGTTCGGGGATCTCGACCAGATATTCCGGGGAGCGGTAGCCGTAAAGCTCGACCTTGTCGATTCCCCGAGCCAGAAGGTCATCCCGGATCTTGCGGGCAAACACTTTCAGCGCCTGTTCGGAAAACGGCCCGCGCAGGGCAAGCGTCGCCACGCTGTCGGTGAAGGTGGACGCGGAAATCACCGGGGTTTCGGAATCCAGCGGCAGGGTTGTGACACCTGAGACCGCCTGCTCCACATCGGAAAGCGCCTGCTGCATGTTGGTGCCTTCAAGAAACTCCATCTGCACCGAAGCCGCCCCCTCACGGGCATAGGACACAATCTCGTCCAGACCGTCGATAAAGCGCAGCTCCGGCTCGATCACTTCCAGAATGTTGGAGGCGACGTCTTCCGCACTGGCCCCGGGCCAGTCGATGGTGACCGAAATCCGGTCTGTCTTGATGGTCGGGAAAAACTGGGTGTTCAGCTTGGCAAGGCCATACGCGCCGAACAGCACCATGACCGCCATGATCAGGTTCGCCGCATTCGCATGGCGCACGATCATTTCCAGAAAGCCGCGTGACTGTATCTCTCGCATGATGGCGGCCTCCGTCAGCGGGCGGTGGTGTCACGGCGCTCCGCCGTGGCTGCCGGGCCCGCCGTCTTGTCGGTGCTGGTGACGTCTTCCACCAGCAGCCCCTTGCCGGCTTCCGGGATCCGGGTGGTCAAAAGGGTCTCACCGGAAGTCAGATTGCCGCGCACGATGATGTTGCCATCGTCAATGGCGAGCGCCTCCACCTTGCGCGGCTCCAACCGGCTGTCCTTGACCACATAGACCTTGCCCTCGCCGTAATAGGCGGTCTCCGGGACCCGGAAACTGTCATGGTAGGTTTCATCAGCCAGGGAGATCTCGACAAAGGCGCCGGGGCGAAGGGGAACAGCCGCATCCGAGCTGTCGATGGAGGCAATCAGCTCTACCCCGCCGCGCGTGCTGGCCACATCCGCACCGATGCGGCTCACCGTCGCCTGATAGGTAACCGGGGTGGTGCCCAGATACCAGGTCACCTGCACCGGGCGACCGACAACCGTGCCGCTGTCGGCAACCAGGCGGCCATACTGGTTGTCCGACAAGGTGAAACGGACCTCAAATTCATCGGCCGCGTAAAGCGAAACCACAGAATCGTTCACACTCACCAGCCGCCCCGGCTCCGCCGCTTCGGAGCGCACAATGGCATCAAACGGGGCGCGCAGAACCGTGTTCTCAAGCTGCCGCTTTGCATCTTCAAGGCGCCAGTCCAGGCGCTTGACCGCCGCTTTCTGCTGCTCGACCTTGGCTTCATAAAGGGTCAGCGTGTTTTGAGCCTGCTCAAGCGCCTGCTGGCGCTGGGACACAAGCAGCCGCCGGTCGTCGACGGTCCGCTCCGTTACCGCGCCGCGGTTGACCAGATCCTCTGCCCGCTGCAAGTCGCGTGTGGCAAATTCCAGCTGTTCCTTCGCCCGCGCCATATTGGCCCGTTCCAGAACCACCTGCCCCTGGCTTTCCACAAGCGCAGCATGGGCTTCCGCCAGATTGGCCTCCGCTTCCGTGACAGCGCCTTCATAGTCGAACCGGTCGATCGCCACCAGAAGGTCACCCTTGGCCACAAAGCCGCCGGCCTTCAAATTCGGGTGAATCTGGCTCACCTCACCGCCGACAAGGGCCCTGAGTTCCACTTCCCGGCCCGCCGTGGTTTCCCCATAGACATTGATATCCGGAGCATAGTCCCCTTTTTGAAGGGTCAGCGTCTCGACGGGATAGCTTTTTTCCCGGATGGCCTGTTTCGGCACTTCTGGCTTGCTTGCCACCAGTGCATTCATGCCAATAAACGCCCCGATCAGGATCGCAAAGGCGATCAGTGCCTGGAGCAGGGCCTTCAGGATCAGCAACGTCCGCCGCCAGCCTTCGCCCGGTTGCGGAGCCTGCGGCGGAAGAACGTCTGAAACCGGCTTGTCTGCGGTTTTCTGGGGTCCGGTTTCCTGGGGTCCGGTTTCCTGGGGAAGCGTTTGCAGCATGTTTGGTACACCGGGCTTTAAAAGGGACTGCGGGTGTCTTTATGTCAATGATTGACGGATAGTTTTATTTCGCACCGCAAAATTCAACCCCGGACCTGCGTAGAAACCGCAAATGGGGCGTGAAAAGTGTAACGAAATGTGTCTGTTTGCGCAGACTTAAGCTGTCTTTGCGGACAGATCCCTCTGCCCGGAAGGGCCATCACATCCAGCCCCAAGGATCTGAACTGTTTATGCAATCAGTGCATATTCTACCCAAACGGTAGATTGAGATCAGCCATCGAACTCATATTTGGCGTTGCAGAATTCACACGTGACAGCAATCTTTCCGTCAACGGTCATGCTCTCCACTTCCTCCGCCGAAAAGCCGGACAGGACGGAGGCAATCTTCTCGCGGGAGCAGCGGCACTTGTCTGCCAGCGGCTGGGGGTTGAACAGCCGCACCCCACGCTCGTGAAACAGCCGGAACAGCAGCATTTCAACGCTCACTTCCGGGTCTGTCAGTTCCACATCCTTGACGGTGTCGACAAGCGCCTTGGCTTCCACCCAGGCATCATCCTCCGCAACTTCGGGCGCTTCAGTGCCTTCCGGGGCATCCCCGGGGTCGATATCCGCTTGACGCAACCGCTCCGGCGCCTCGGGCAGGAACTGCACCATGATCCCGCCTGCGGTCCATGTTCTGGCATGGCCCTCGCCTTCCTGGCGGGTGAACAGCTCTCCCACCCCAAGCCGGACTTCGGTCGGGATCTGTTCAGAGCGTTCGAAGTAGCGGCGGGCGACTTCTTCCAGAGAAATCCCGTCCAGCTCCACAAGGCCCTGATAGCGCTGCATGTGCTGGCCCTGGTCGATGGTCATGGCCAGATGGCCATGGCCAAGGAGCGCCTCCGGCGTCGCCTTGCCTGCGGCCACAAGCGCTGCGACCCGGTCTTCGTCAAAGCTGGCGCAGGCACGCATTGCATCCGGCGAGGCAAAGTCGACCACAAGCATCGACACCGGCCCCTGCGTCTGGGTCTGCAGTGTGAAGCGGCCATCGAATTTCAGCGATGTCCCCAACAGGCTTGCCAGAACAATAGCTTCGGCCAGGAGCCTGGAGACAGGCTCCGGATAGGAATGCCGTTCCAGAATGGCTTCCAGTACCGGGCCAAGAGCAACAGCGCGCCCCCGAACGTCCAGCCCTTCCACGGCAAAAGGCCGGACAGCGTCCAGCCCTGCGGGGGCAATCCCCAGTTCCTCAAGATTGAATGCCACGTCGGCCTTGCCTTATCCTTTGCCGAAACACCAGGCCAGAACGCCTTTCTGGGCATGGAGCCGGTTTTCAGCTTCATCAAACACCACGGAATTGGGACCGTCCATAACCTCGGCTGTGACTTCTTCGCCGCGATGCGCCGGCAGGCAGTGCATGAACACTGCCCGGGCGTTGGCTTCTTCCATCAGCTTTTCGTTGACCTGATAGGCGCTGAGAAGATTGTGACGGCTCTCGCTGTCATCATCGCCCATGGAGACCCAGCAATCGGTCACGACACAGTCGGTTCCCTTTACGGCCTCATATGGGTCTGTGGTCACAAGAATGGAACCACCCTTGGCGCGCGCGGCGTCGATCAGGTCCTGGGGTGGTGCCAGCTCGGCCGGTGTGGCAATGCGCAGTTCGAAATCAAACCGCGGCGCGGCATGCACCCAGGAGGCCAGAACATTGTTGCTGTCGCCGGTCCATGCCACACTCTTGCCGGAGATCGGCCCGCGGTGTTCCTCAAACGTCATCAGATCCGCCATGATCTGGCACGGGTGGGACACTTTGGTAAGGCCGTTGATCACGGGAACCGTGGCATATTCGGCCAGCTCCGTCAGATCCTCATGGCTGAGAATACGGATCATGATTGCATCGACGAACCGGGACAGAACCCGGGCCGTGTCGGCAATGGTCTCGCCCCGGCCAAGCTGCATTTCCGCGCCGGTCAGCATCAGGGTTTCGCCGCCGAGTTCGCGCATGCCCACATCAAAGGAAATGCGGGTCCGGGTGGAAGGTTGCTCGAAAATCATGGCCAGTACCTTGCCGGCCAGCGGCCCCTCACCCGGGCGCACACCATTGCGGTTTGCCTTGATGGTCTTTGCGGTTTCCAGAATGGCGCGCAGTTCGTCGCCCTCAAGGTCCGTCAGGTCGAGAAAATTCCGGTAAGCTGCATGTGCGGTCATCCGGCCGCTCCTTCCACCAAGTTCGCCTCAACCGCCTGCGCCGCCTGTTCCAGACGCTCCAGCGCGATCGCAATTTCGTCTTCGCTCATTGTCAGCGGCGGCAGAAGCCGCAGGACATTGTCACCGGCCGGAACGGCCAGGAGCCCGGCCTCCCGGGCCGCAGCCGAAAATTCGCCCACGGGCACCACGCATCTGAGACCTAGCATCAGTCCGCTGCCGCGCACTTCCGCCAGCACATCCGGATGGCCGTCCACCAGACCGGCAAGCTTCTGCTTGAAGTTCAGGCCCTTGCGTTGAACCTCGCCCAGAAAGCCCTCTTCAAGAATGATGTCGAGCACCGCATTGCCAACAGCCATGGCGAGCGGATTGCCACCAAATGTGGTGCCGTGAGTGCCAGGCCCGAGCGCGCCGGCAGCCTCTTGCGTCGCCAGGCACGCGCCCATGGGAAAACCGCCGCCGATCCCCTTGGCAATCGCCATCAGGTCCGGGCTGACACCGGTCCATTCATGGGCAAACAGCTTGCCCGTCCGGCCGATGCCGGTCTGGATCTCATCGAAAATGAGCAGCAGGCCGTTGTCGTCACACAGTTTGCGCAGGGCGCGCAGAAAGTCCGGCTGGATTTCCCGGATACCGCCCTCGCCCTGAACCGGTTCAATCGCGATGGCCGCTGTCTGGGGGCCTATGACCGCCTTGAGCGCATCCAGATCGCCCGCCGGCACCTGGTCGAAACCGGGCGCCTTGGGGCCAAAGCCTTCCAGGTATTTCTCCTGCCCCCCGGCGGCGATCGTCGCGATGGTACGGCCGTGGAAAGCCCCTTCAAAGGTGACAATGTGAAACCGTTCCGGATGGCCCTTGTCATATTGATGGCGGCGGGCGCATTTGATCGCCGCTTCCATGGCTTCGGCCCCGGAATTCACGAACAGCACCTTGTCGGCAAAGGAGGCATCCGCCAGCCGCTGCGCCAGCCGTTCCCCCTCGGGCATCTGGTGCAGGTTGGAAATGTGCCAGAGCTTCGCCGCCTGTTCCTGAAGCGCCTTGACCAGATGCGGGTGACTGTGGCCGCAGGAATTCACAGCGATGCCGGACCCGCAATCGAGGTATCGTCGGCCGTCCTTGGTCACCAGCCAGACACCTTCCCCGTGATCAAAGCTCAGGGATGATCTTGCGTAATTCCCAAACAGTGCGGTCGCGGACATAACCTCATTCAACTCCATGGCCGTCCCCGCGCTGTCGAGTGTGGCAGGGACTGGCGGTTTTCAGGGATTTCAGCTCCGGCAGGCTGGCTGCGGTGCACGCGCACACCGTCAGACCTGCACAAGGCCAAAACGCAACGTGCCGCCCCTGAGAGGCGGCACGTTGCGGTTCCGTTATACACTGGCCGCCCCATTATCTGTCAATGGGCCTGCGGCCAGGCCGCATACGTAGAGTCACCGGAACAGAATTCGTAAAATTCTCAATACCCTCGCCATACTTGGGGAAAAGTCCCTTCATCCCCAACTGGTTTGGGCCCAATGGTTGCCTCACAAATTAACGTTATTGTAATCTGTGACCAATCAGACACGACATCTCGTAAGGCAAATCACTCGAAGATACTAGATATGCCACACTTAGGCATGCACCAGCATGCTTAATACGGGGTTAATGGCCGCAGAGGCCGCAATAAAAGGTGCGGGCAATGAGTTGGACAAACGAACGGGTTGAACTCCTCAAGAAACTTTGGGGTGACGGCTTGAGCGCAAGCCAGATCGCTGGCGAGCTTGGAGGCGTCACCCGGAATGCCGTGATCGGCAAGGTTCACCGGCTTGGCCTGTCCGGGCGGGCAAAGACCTCAAGCGCAAGCACCAAGCCCCGTCGGCCGCGCTCTGCAACCGCCAGCAACACCAACACCAGCTCAGCTCCGAAGAAGCCGGCCCAGCAGCCGCCGCAAACAATTGGGGCGACGGCGCTCAAGGCGGATACAGCCCCTGCGCCCGTTGCAGAGATCAAGCCAGAGCCGGTGGCCGAACTGGTGGTGCCGATCTCCCAGCGTGCCACGATCCTGACGCTGACCGAGCGCACCTGCAAATGGCCGATCGGCGACCCGGCGACGGACGACTTCTACTTCTGCGGCCGCCAGTCCGAAGCCGGTGTTCCCTATTGCACCCATCACTGCAAGATCGCCTACCAGCCGGTCGCTGACCGCCGCCGCGACCGCAAAGTGATTGCGAAGGCCGGCTGACGCCCCACCTTCTTTTAAACGAGAAAAGCCCGCCATTTTGGCGGGCTTTTCAGTTTGAAGCGTGCTTTTATTTTCCAGCCCCCTACTAGGCCCCATGCCAACCTCACCCAAAAGGTCCCTATTGGAGTGGGCAAGTTCACCGGCAAGGAGAGGCACGCAGACCGGCCTGTTGGCCGTTCAAGCGGCGCAACGCAGTCCGGCGGGCCGGAGCAGGCCACCGAGGCCGTGTTTGAGGACTGTTCAGCTGCGTCCCAAGTTTTGAACGATAAACCATATCGCCCTGCAACCTGCTCCTTGACGAACAGTCCCCAAACACGGTCAGATCGGTTCCTATCTATTGAGGTTGGTAGGAGCCACCTTAAGCTACGACACGAGAGCGTTCCGCCGTGTCGCGCGTCTTGGACGAAGCCGCACATCACCCTGTGACCCGTTCCTTGCGGAACGCTCTCATGTCACGGTCGAATAGGGTCCTGTTTGGTGAGGTTGATATCAGCCGACAGCTGAAAACTGATCGTTGAAGGCGTAGCCCGCGCCGCGGACCGTGCGGATCGGGTCCTTGGCCTTGCCCCTGTTGAGGGCTTTGCGCAGACGGCCCACATGCACATCAACCGTGCGCTCGTCCACATAGACATCATGACCCCAGACACCGTCCAGAAGCTGCTCGCGGGAAAACACCCGCCCAGGCGACGTCATCAGGAACTCCAGCAGGCGGAACTCGGTCGGGCCCAGGTGGATTTCCTTGGTATTGCGCCGGACCCGGTGGGTTTCCCGGTCCAGTTCAATATCGCCGGAACGCAACATCGTGGAGACCACTTCCGGGCTGGCCCGGCGTAGGATCGCACGGACCCGCGCCATCAGCTCCGGCACGGAGAACGGCTTGACCACATAGTCATCTGCCCCGGTCGACAGGCCGCGGATCCGCTCCGCTTCCTCGCCCCGCGCCGTCAGCATGATAACCGGCAGGCGCTCGGTGTCCTCGCGGGTGCGCAGGCGGCGGCACAGTTCAATGCCGGACAGGCCCGGCAGCATCCAGTCCAGAAGCAGCAGATCCGGCAGGCTTTCCCGCAGGCGGATTTCCGCCTCATCGCCTCGGACACAGGAATCCACCTGATATCCTTCCGCTTCCAGATTGTATCTCAAGAGAAGGCTGAGCGGTTCTTCGTCTTCAACGATGAGGACCTTCGGCATTCGTTCTTGCTCCGTCTAGGCGGCCGGCGCCCAGGCGCCGGCCGGAAATTGCGCACTGTTTTTTGCAGAGGTTTATGCGCTGGTCGTTTCGTCGAGCTTTTCCCGCTCTTCCGGCAGACGCTCGCCTGTGACCATGAAGAAGACATTCTCCGCAATATTGGTCGCGTGATCCCCGATCCGCTCGATGTTCTTGGCGCAGAACAGCAAATGGACACATTGGGTGATCACCCGCGGGTCTTCCATCATGTAGGTGAGCAATTCCCGGAAAAGGGAAGTATAGATCGCGTCGACTTCCGCGTCCCCTTCCTGCACCCGGCGCGCCGCCTCGGCATCGCGCCGCGTATAGGCGTCAAGCACCTGCTTGAGCTGGGACAGGGCCAGCTCGGTCATGTGCTCGACCCCGATGGCCAGCTTTTTGGACTGGAGATTGCTATCGATGGCAATCACACGCTTGGCCACGTTCTTGGCCAGGTCGCCCACCCGCTCCAGGTCATTGGCGATGCGGCTGGCGGCAGTGATCTCGCGCAGGTCCTGCCCCATGGGCTGGCGGCGGGCGATCATCTCGATCAGCTTCATCTCCACGTCCTGATGCAACCCATCCAGGCGTTCATCGCCGGAAATGGTAGCCTTGGCCAGATCAAGATCCTGGTTGACCAGCGCATGCACCGCATCCGCGAACGCCCGTTCTGCAAGGCCGCCCATCTCGGCGACTTTGCCGGCCATGGCAGTCAGTTCCTCGTCATAAGCCGAGACTGTATGTTCAGACATCCTGTGTCCCCTTCAGATTTCGCAAATACGCTTAGCCAAAGCGTCCGGTGATGTAATCCTGCGTGCGTTTGTCCTGCGGGTTGGTAAAGATGTCTTCTGTCTGACCTTCCTCAACCAGAATTCCCAGGTGGAAAAACGCGGTGCGCTGAGAGACACGGGCCGCCTGCTGCATGGAGTGGGTCACGATCACGATCGTGTAGTTTTCGCGCAGCTCGTCGATCAGTTCCTCAACCTTTGCCGTAGCAATGGGATCAAGTGCAGAACATGGTTCATCCATCAGGATCACTTCCGGGCTGACGGCAATTGCGCGCGCAATGCACAGACGCTGTTGCTGTCCGCCGGACATGCCTGTTCCCGGCTCATCCAGCCGGTTCTTGACTTCTTCCCAAAGGCCGGCCTTCTGCAGGCTCGAGGCCACGATATCGTCCAGTTCCGCCTTGTTGCGGGACAGGCCGTGGATCCGCGGACCATAGGCAATATTGTCGTAGATCGACTTCGGGAACGGGTTCGGCTTCTGGAACACCATGCCCACCTTGGCTCGCAGCTGCACCGGATCGACCTTCGGATCGTAAATGTCTTCGCCGTCAATCTTGATGGAGCCTTCGACACGACAGATATCTATGGTGTCGTTCATGCGATTCAAGGTGCGCAGGAAGGTCGACTTGCCACAGCCGGACGGGCCAATGAAGGCCGTAACGGAACGCGGCTGGATTTCAATATCCACGTCTTTGATGGCATGGGTGTCGCCGTAATAGACCTGGACCTTGTTGGCGGAAATCTTGCTGTCGGTCATCTCTTTCGCCTGTTCAATCGTCGGCATCTCGTTCATCGGATCAATCCTTACCAGCGGCGCTCAAACCTGCGGCGCAGGATGATTGCGAGAATGTTCATGGAAAGAAGGAAAATCAGGAGCACAATAATCCCGCCCCAGGCCTTCTCGTAAAAGGCATAGTCGGCCCGGGCCGCCCAGGTGTAGATCTGGGCCGGCATGGCGGAGTTCGGGTCCATGAAGCCGGAGACGAGCCCGTCCGGATACCCACGGGCCACAAAGCCGACCATCCCGATCAGCAGCAGCGGCGCGGTCTCCCCAAGAGCCTGGGCCAGACCAATGATGGTGCCGGTCAAAATGCCCGGCATGGCCAGTGGCAGGACATGGTGGAAGATGGCCTGCATCTTGGACGCTCCGACGCCCAGCGCCGCATCCCGGATGCTCGGCGGCACCGCTTTCAAGGACGCCCGTGTGGAGATGATGATGGTCGGCAGGGTCATCAGCGTCAGCACCAGCCCACCGACCAGCGGGGCGGATTGCGGCAGATGCATGAACTGGATGAACACGGCCAGGCCCAGAATGCCGAACACGATGGACGGTACGGCAGCCAGGTTGGAAATATTCACCTCGATCAGATCGGTGAACCGGTTCTGCGGTGCAAACTCTTCCAGATAGATGGAGGCGGCAACGCCGATGGGCAGGGACAGGAACAGCACGACCAGCATCATAAAGAAGGAACCGACCACGGACGCCCCAATGCCAGCAGCACCCGGATTGTCCACCCCGGCATCCGCACCGGTCACGAACTGCCAGTTGAAGACGCTCTTGAGGACGCCCGCATCGACCAGATGGTCAACAATGTCCAGATCCGACGACTGCAGGAACCGGCTGTCGGTCATGTTGTCGCGCGTGATCCGGCCATTGATATAGCCATCCACCCGGGACGAAGCGGCCAGCTTGAAGTCGACTGGCTCGCCGAGCTTGTCTTCATTTTCCCGGTAAAAGGAACGGATTGTATTGCCCGGCTTGCCGACAATGCGGCCGATGGCTGCCGGTTCAACCGCTGCTTCGATGCCACTGTCCTTCAGCTGGGCGGTCAGGGCGTCCAGGAAAAGTTGCTCATAGGCTTTCGTCTTGAAGAGCTGCTTTTCCGCTGCTTCATACTGCTCCTGCGTCACGGTAAACTTCACTTCAACAACCGTGCGCGAGAAGGCCGGAATGCCCTGGGAGATGATGGCAAAGGCCAGAACCACCAGAAAGAACAGCCCGATCACGATGGCGGCGATGCCATAAGCCTGGAACCGCTTTTCCGCTGCATTGCGCTTGCGAGTGAGATCATCCAGCGCATAAAGCGACTTGGGCTGGCGCGGCGCGGCCGAAGTGGTTTCGCCCGCTTCGGGAGGAAGAGTTGTATCGGTCATCAGTCATACTGCTCCCGGTATTTGCGCACGATGTAAAGCGCGACAATATTAAGACCAAGCGTAATCACGAACAGCGTCATGCCCAGCGCAAAGGCAACAAGCGCAACGGGCGAAGCAAAATCCGCATCCCCGGTCAGCTGGCTGACGATTTTGGCAGTCACCGTTGTCATGGCTTCGAACGGGTTCAGGCTGAGCCGTGCGGCTGCCCCTGCCCCGAGCACCACAATCATGGTTTCACCGATGGCGCGCGACGCTGCCAGCAGAATGGCGCCGACAATGCCCGGAAGCGCGGCAGGCAGGATCACCTGGCGCACGGTTTCCGACTTGGTCGCGCCCAGACCGTAGGACCCGTCCCGCATGGCCTGGGGCACCGCGTTGATGATGTCATCGGACAGCGAGCTGACAAAGGGAATGAGCATGATGCCCATGACCAGACCGGCCGTCATGACGGCGGTCCCGGCCTGCATGATGCCAAGGCCGTTTTCCCCGAAGATGGACATCAGCAGCGGCCCGACGGTCAGAAGGGCGAAGAGACCGTACACAATGGTCGGGATACCCGCCAGAACCTCCAGAAGAGGCTTGGCGACGGCCCGTACTTTCGGACCGGCATATTCCGACAGATAGACGGCGGCGAAGAGGCCGATCGGCACTGCCACCACAAGGGCAACCAGCGAGATGTAGAACGTGCCCCAGAGCAGCGGCACGATGCCCAACTCAGACGAGCTGCCCCGGCCGGAGAAGCTTGGCGACCAGGTCGTGCCGAAGAAGAAGTCCGTGGCCGGATAGAGACGAAAGAACTCGGCGGTGTTGAACACCAGCGACAACACGATGCCGATGGTGGTCAGGATGGCTATCGAGGCCGCTGCAATCAGCAGTGCCTTGATACCCTGCTCGACCACATTTCGCGCCCGGAAGTCAGCATTGGTCTCGCGCAGGCCAAAGGCTGCCCCGGCCAGGGAGACCAAAAGAATGGCAACGGTCATCATCAGATTGCCGGTGGCGTTCATCACGCGGAAACTTTGCGCGGCGCGCAGAACCGGCTGGGTGACCTGGGAGGTCACAATCTGGCCCGCATCCTTGAGGCGGGTGGTGACGTCGGTGAAGTCGGCGCGGGCATTGCGCGCGAAGTCTTCATCCATGGCGCCAATCGCGACCGCATTGTCGAGGCCGCGCGCGGTCCGGCGGACCTCAGCCAGCACCAGACCCCGGGACGAGCCTTCCTGAATGGCGCTTTCCGGGATCATGCCGGAAATGGAGCTGTTCACGTAGATCGGCTGCACGAGCAGCCAGGCGATCAGGAGCAACAAGGCGGGAACGGCAGCCTTCATCGCGACATTCGTGCCGTAATAGGACGGTAGGGAATGCAGAGCCGACAGCTCTCCCCCGGCACTGGACAGGGCCCGCGACCGCCCAAGAACGTACCCCACCGCAGCGATGATGAGCACGGTCAAGATGAGCCAGAACAAAGGCATTTGCTCCCCCGGAATTTTTAGAAAGTACAAAAAGAAAAAGGGGCGGCGATCACGGCCGCCCCTCACAATCAGCCGGACGGCTGATTACTTCATGGTTTCTTCAGCAGCAACAGCAGCCTGAGTCGCAGCCAGTTCCGGGTCGGAAACGAGGCCGTACTGAGCCAGAGGACCGTCCGGGCCAGCGATTTCGTCAGAAACGAAGAACTGAGCGTATTCTTTCAGGCCCGGGATCACGCCGATATGTGCCTTCTTGACGTAGAAGAAGAGCGGACGGGAAACCGGATATTCACCGGAAGCGATGGTCTCGGTGGACGGAGCGATCCCATCCATCGTTGCGACTTTCAGCTTGTCGGTGTTGTTCTCGTAGAACGCCAGACCGAAAACGCCGATGCCGTTCGGGTTGGTGTCGATACGGGCCAGGGTTTCGGTGTAGTCGCCGTCGATGTCCACGGACTTGCCGTCTTTACGCACTGCGATGCAAGCATCTTCAGCGTCGTCTTCGGACATGCCGGCATCCATCATGGCTTTCAGAGCGCCAGTTGCTTCACAGCCAACAGCCAGGACCTTCTCTTCGAAGACTTCACGGGTGCCGTGCTTGGTGCCCGGGATGAAGGCGTCGATTTCAGCGTCCGGAAGGTCGGCGTTGAACTCGGACCACTTGGTGTAGGGGTTGTCGACAACCTTGCCGTCTTTCAGCACCTTGGCGCCAAGAGCGTTGAAGATGTCAGACGGCGTGAAAGCCACAAAAGCCGGGCCGTCTTTTTGAGACGCGAAAACGATCCCGTCATAGCCGATGCGCACTTCCATGATGTCTTTCACACCATTGGCCGCACATGCCTTGATTTCTTTTTCGCGGATTTTGCGGGAAGCGTTTGCAACGTCGATGGTGTTTTCGCCAACACCTTCACAGAAGCGCTTCAGGCCAGCAGAAGAACCGCCGGACTCAACAACCGGTGTCGGGAAGTCGGTGTTTTCGCCAAAAGCTTCGGCAACAATGGAAGCGTACGGCAGAACCGTGGAAGAACCGGCAACCTGAACCTGGTCGCGAGCCTGGGCTGTGCCTACGAATGCAGTGGAAGCAACAGCCAGGGCGGTTGCGCTAACGAGGGTCGTAAATTTCACTTGACCACTCCCTTTGAATGTCAAGGTTTGTAGATGATCACCCCGCGCCAGAATGCGCGGGCGATGCCGGGACCCTAGGCCCCATGGATGTGAGTTATATGACAGTTATTTATCTGTTTTATGACAATGTAAAATACTGACTTATTTATACTTTTTCTTTTTGTAACCGTATTGTCTCAGTATTTTCTGCGGCGCGGCATTCCAACTCGCCAGCGAGACTGCCACTGCGGATTTGACGCCTATCCGTTTCAAAAGCAGCCCGGTATCTCTGGTTTCAAGCCGCCAGATTTCTCATAACGTCTTTCAACAGCGCAACCGCTTCGTTTTCAGGACTCAGATCAGGTTCAAATAAAAAAACCCTGCAGCGCGCCGCGGACGCATGGCTTCAAATCGCTTTGCCTTTAGCCTCGCCATTTCTGGTTGTCAGAGTGCGAAAGGAAAATCCAATAAACTGGGGCTTCCGCTAAAATTGCAGTTCGGTCAGCGCCAGAACGTTTTTCGCCTGCTCCTGACGAATTTCCCTGGCCAGTGGGATCAGCCCCTTGTCCGCCAGATAGCCCTCATCTCCCCAGGCCTCTTCGGCGGTGAACGCGGACACATAGTCTTCAATGCCAGGAATGCGGCCCACATGCTCTTTCTTGATATAGAAGAACAGCGGCCGGGACACCGGGTAGACCCCCGTAGCGATGTTTTCGAAGGTCGGTTTGATGCCGTTGACCCCCAGACCCCGGATCTGGTCGGCATTCTGATCCAGGAAAGAATAGCCGAAAATACCCACCCGTTCCGGGCTGGCTTCCAGGGCGCCAACGATCAGATCATCATTTTCGCCTGATTCAAAAAAACTGCCATCCTTGCGGATCCTGGTGCACAGCCCCTCTTGCGGCATGCCGCCATGGGCCTCACAACCAACCTCCATCACCAGCTCTTCAAAAGCATCCCGCGTGCCGGATGTCGGCGGCGGCCCAAGAACTTCGATTTTCTCGTCCGGCAGAGCCGCATCAATATCCGCCCAGCTGACATTCGGATTGGCTGCGATCATACCATCCACGGACAGCTTCTCCGCCAGAGCTTCATAAAGCTGCTCAACGGTGACGGAAAAATCCGGGCCGCTCAAAGAATTGGCCAGAACAATGCCATCATAGCCGATTTCAACTTCCACCGGCGTGACCCCATTGGCCTTGCAGGTTTCGAACTCGGATTTTTTCATGCGGCGGGATGCATTGGTGATGTCCGGTGTGTCGTCGCCAGCCCCTGCACAGAACAGCGCGAAGCCAGCACCGGAACCGGTCGATTCGACAATCGGGAATTTCAGTCCGCTATCACCGACTTTTTCTGCAACTGCGGTCGCAAAGGGAAACACGGTGGATGATCCGACAATCAGAACACGGTCCCTGGCCAGGGCCTGCCCCGGCATCAGCAGCAGCATAGCCGCCATGAAGGCGCGAACCGTCATTTCCATCGCCACCGGTACACTCCTTGTGCCGGCTTGCCTATGCCGGACCACCACATTGTCTTCAGGCCAAACGGTTTCCCGGCGCACTAATTAACCGCCTGAAACCCTGTGTTTTTTTACCTGCTAACACCATCCGGTTTCAGTATTGCGACACTGGCTGCAGATTTTTTAGGCACCGGTTTGCCCACGTTTGTCTTCCGCACTTTCCAGGACTGGAAACTTGACCCGGAATACAGCTCCTTCGCCGGGCTCGCTTTCCACATCCAGACGGGCGCGGTGACGGGTCAGGATATGTTTGACAATGGCAAGACCAAGCCCCGTTCCCTTCATGGCCCGGCTGGATTCCACATCGACCCGGTAGAACCGCTCCGTCAACCTTGGCAAATGCTCGCGCGGGATACCCTCGCCATAATCCCTGACAAACAGCACCCAGCCCGGCTCCTCCGGCTCGTCGGCAAGCGCGCTCAAGCCCACATCCACCACCTTGCCGGAACTGCCATATTTGAGCGCGTTTTCAATCAGGTTTTCCGAAACCTGGATCAACTCGTCCCGGTCACCGCGCACCCGGACCGGGTCATCGGGCAGGGTCACCTTGATTTCAACAGCCATCTCCCGGGCCAGCGGCGACAGCGCGTCGGCTGTGTGGCGGATGATTTCGGTGAGGTCCACAACCGTCGACGGGCGCACATGGGCTTTCAGCTCGATCCGCGACAGGGACAGAATGTCGTCAATCAGCCTGCGCATGCGCCCGGCCTGATCGAGCATGATGGACAGGAACCGGTCCTGGGCCTCGGGATCGTTGCGGGCCGGCCCTTGAAGGGTTTCGATGAACCCGGTCAGGGACGCCAGCGGGGTGCGCAATTCATGGCTGGCATTGGCGACAAAATCGGTCCGCATACGCTCCAGGCGCCGGTTTTCTGTCAGGTCCTGGATCACCACCAGGATGAAATCCGGCAGATCCCGCCCGCGCTCTTGTCCGCCGGCCCCGGGCATATAGATCGGCGCGATATGGGCCTCATACCAGGTTTCTGTCGGAACCTTTTCGATCCAGCTGATCCGCTCTGCGCCTCCGGTGGTGCAAACCCGGTCAAATGCTTCCAGCAAAGACGGCGCGCGCAGGGAAAAGGACAAGGGATCGCCGGGCTTCACCCCCTCATAAACGTCCATGGCCTTGGCGTTGACATAGCGCGTTATGCCGCGCCCGTCGGCGACAAAACAGGGGGTCGGCAGGGCATCGACTGTCACCTTCATGCCAGTGCCCGGCCACATGCGGCGCATTTCGCGCTGGGTGGTCAGTTTCAGCCGCCGGCCAGCTGCCCGCCTCGGCACAAAGGCGGCGACAATTGTCATGACCAGCACAACGGAGACGGCCGGCCAAAAGGGCACGCCATGGGCAAGGACAGCCACCATGGCGGCGCACAGGGCAGTCAGCAATATCCAGCGCGCTTCTCCGATCCGCGTCAGGGGGGATGCGGGCGGGCGGGGCTCGGACATTTCCTCTTCAGATGACGGTAAGGACATGAAACTCTTGACGACTGGGACCCTGCAACGTTTCGCCGCGAAGCGCCGACACTATTTCGACGCCTTACTAGTTTGCAAGCGCGAAAACGGCGTGGCCGGAGCTGGATGATTTTCTCCAGTAGCACATCAAGCATGTCAGCCAAGCGACAGAAAAAGCATTTTCCGGGAAACGTTTGCAGCCCGTGGATCAGCGCGAAGGCGCAGCCATGGCAGCGGTCTGAAGACGGGCGATCAGGGCGGGCCAGCCTTCTTGCCGGCGGATTTGTGACAGGTACTCGGCCCCATGTTCACCATGTCTCAAAAACTCCGAATGAACGATTTCCAAACGGGTCTTGTCCCCGGCCTCCCGGAAATTCATCATCACCCGGCTGGCGGCAAGAGGATCGGCCACTTCTCCGCCCTCCTGCGACACCTGCCAGGCCAGACGGATATATAGCGGCGCTTCAATCGACAGCACCGTACCCCAGGTCCGGCGGCGGCCCTCCCCGTCCATTTCATAGCAGCTTCCGCCGGCAAAAGGGTCAATGCCCGCCTCCACCGGCTCTGCCGCCGCGCCGGAAAAAGGCGAGACCCACCACATCTGCGGCTGGTCAACCACCACTGAAAACGCCCGGTCCCGCGGACAGTCCAGAAGGACGTCGTACCGGCACTCCAGGTCATCTGCCATTGTCATTCCACCACATTCGAAAAGGCCTCTCCCCGCGCACAGCCATCAAGGCCCGCCCGGGGCCTGATCCGGCGCGGCCCAGCTTTCAGCTTACACCGAATTCAAATCGAATTTTGCCTCTATCTGATTCAAACGTCAGCCGCATGACGCCCTGGAACAAGCATTGATACACAGGCAAATTCAATCACGCGCCTCAAACGGCGCCCGAGCAACCAAAGCGCGTGATCCCGCAGTTGCCTTCGGCACAGAACTGCCTCAAGGTCGCAGGAATGATCCCGGCCCGGTTCAAGAGGCCGTACGACACTCTTTGGCAGGCGCCCGATGAAACACAATCGCGACTTCGATCCCGCCTATGGCACGGCCGTGGAGCTGGCCCCGGGCGTCAGGCGTCTGACGGCGGAGAATCCCGGGCCATTCACGTTTTTCGGCACCAACACCTATCTTCTGGGCACAGAGCGGCTGATGGTCGTGGATCCGGGCCCTGCCCTTGCCTCCCATCTGGAGGCCCTCCTCAAGGCAGTGGGTGGCGCCGGGGTCGATGCCATCCTGGTCAGTCACACCCATATGGACCACTCCCCCGCAGCCCGGCTTTTGAAAGAGAAAACCGGCGCGCCGATTGTGGGTTGCGGACCGCACCACCCCGCCCGGGCCCTGCAGGACAATGAAATCAACCCGCTCGATGCCAGCGGCGACAAGGACTATCGGCCCGACCGGCAACTCGGGGACGGTGACATTTTCTCAACGGATTCTTTGGCAGTCGAAGCCATCGAAACCCCGGGGCACACCGCCAATCACCTGTGTTTTTCCGTTGTTGGAGCGGACCTACTATTGTCCGCCGACCATGTCATGGGCTGGGCAACCTCGATTGTGGCCCCGCCCGACGGCTCCATGCGCGCCTATATGGCCTCCATTGACAAGCTTCTGGCGAGAACCGAAACACGGTATCTTCCGGGCCATGGCGGCGTCATCGACAATGCCCAAGACTATGTTCAGGACCTGAAAGACCACAGGCTGGGCCGGGAAGCGGCGATCCTCAGCCTCTTGTCCAAAGGCGGGCACAGCATCCCGGAACTGGTCGGCCAGCTTTATGCGGGGGTGGACCCGGCGCTCCATCCGGCCGCCGCCCTGTCGGTCTTTGCCCATCTGGAAGATCTGGTGGACCGGGCCTTGGTCAGCACTGTCGCCCCGCTCTCCCTGTCGTCCCGCTACAGTCTGGCGTCCTAAAGGGAGGCACAGGCTCCCGCCCCGCGCTCAGCCAGCCAGATCACTGACCTCCGGGCCGCCGGGCGGCAGCTCTTCGTCTTCCTCAAAATAGGGCTTGAATCCGGGCAGCGGAATGACTTCGACAGGAGGCTCAACAGGATCGGGCTCCAGGCGTTCGCTGTCCTCTTCTTCCACCGACAAGCGGGCCAGATCGCCATAGGTTTCCAGCAGCACCTTGTCTATTTCGTCAAACACTGTGCGAATCCGGTCCGCATTGCCCGACAGCTCCCGGAGCGGGGTGGCCGAATGAGCCCGCACATCCAATAAAGCGCCGAGCCTGTCCGGTCGGACGCGGAGCGCAATGTCGAATTTGAGCCCCAGCAGAGCAGTTGCCCCTTGCGCCTGCAGACGGGTTGCCGCGTCCAAAAGATCTGGTGGCAGCTCGTCCACAACGGCCCAGTTGAGGTTGTCCAAGGCCTTGGCACACGCAACGTGCAACTGGCCCGGCGCAATCCGGTAGCGGCGGGGCACGATATCGGCCGTACCACCCGCCTCTGCGAGCCCGCCATGCGGCAGCACCTCCGAGACATCCGGCACAAACGGCCAGACATCCTTGGCAAGCCATGCGGTGGCCCAGGTCAAGAAAGGCTGCTCGGCCGTTTCCGAAACAGCCACCAGCCCTGGAGGATCAAGCCGGTTTGTCGACAGGTCCCTGTCCGCAGGAGCTGCGATCAACATTCCCGCCACAAGAACGGGCGGTCCCAGGGCAAGTCCCCCAAGCACCAGCCCGCCCAGAGCGGACGGCACGCCCGGACCGCCGCGGGACCAGATGCGGTGAAACGCCAGCAGCGCCGCCAGAACAGCCAGAAAAGCCAGAATGCCGGCGAAGAACAGCGACAGGACAAACACATCCGCATCAATCACCGCAATGCGTTTTGCGACAAAGGCGATCACAACGATGGCCAGCGCGACCGACCCGGCAACCCGGCTTGCTGGCGCAGAAGCAGATTTGTAAACGGCGTAACGCTTCATTTCATCCCGACCCGCGTTAGAGCGCATGCTATGTGCCGGCGACCGGCAAGACCAGAGTTGTTTTTTCGGTTTAAAGTCAAATTGTCAAAATTGAACTTCCCTAACGCAATTGGCGCATACTACCTTTGAGCTGCTCAACCGGCGAGTCGCCTGTTGGCAGGCTCATTCAAGCCCCAGACGTCAGACATGATCTCATGACAGTATCGTCCAACCTCCCGCGCCACGCTCCCCGGACCTGCCACTTGTCCATAGGGAACATGTGGCCATGACCGGGCTGCAAAAGCCGCGGCAGACCAGAGATCTGCCCCAGCCGCCTGCTCCCTGCTTGCCGCAGGCGGAACTGGACCGCGAGGGTCTGCTGGGGGCCAGTTTTGCAAATGTTGTCCTGTGCTATCTTCTTGTCCTCACTGCGGCACTTCTCCCGTTCGCCCTTTTTTTTGCGCTCCGGTTTGCAGACCGGGCCGGCCGGGCGCTCCAGGCACATTATTTTTATGTACGCACTACAATCGCCATTCTGGTGATCGGCACATGCGTCGGCGGCCTGACCATTCTGGCCGGTGTCGCACTTGCAGCTCCGTTGATTTTTGCCGGATTGGCGCTTTTTGGCCTGACCCTGGCCCTGGGCCTCACCCGCTGTCTGTGCGGTCTTGCGCGCGCCCTTCAGGGCAGGCCCCCCCGCGCCTACCAGACCTACCTGATCTGAGCAGCCCTGCCGCACCCGGCTTTTCACCAGAGTCGGGTCAAAGACATACGAAACCAGTCCTTCAGCGTCGGCAGCCAGAACATGCCACGTTCATCCGGTTCCAAAGCACTTTTTCTTTAGCGTCGAAATCGCCGATGCGGGTCCGTGACAGACAAATCCAATCAAACGCGACCTGCTCTAAAACTTTAACGAATACTTAGTTGACTACTTCAATTTCACACCCGAAAAGTTACAGGTTGTTATGAAATGTGACTGGCTGAGACGGCTAAAGAAGCGCATGCTGACTGCGTCAAATTGCGGAGAGTATCGTTTTTAAGGCCCATCGCCCTTTCCTCGCCGCAATTGGCAATGACATGCACGCGGCCCGCACCTTTCCGCATTCAAACGAAACAGCCAGCGGGGGCTGAAACCAACACGGACCTGGAAAAATGTCTGAACAATCGTCCCAACCGGTCAAGCAGATCCCGGCGGGAGCAAAATTGGAAAATCACTATAAACCGGTCGGCATTGCCGCCCTCAACGCCGCTGCCCTGTGCAAGAACGCCGGCGCGGCGACGAAAAAACAGAAATAATCCGCACCGTTTCCGCGCGGACCAATTTGTTTCAAGGCCAGCGCCGGGCCGGTCGGCGTCTTTGAAAACACTGTTCTCAACAGGAGTGTATTCCCGGTTCTGTTGAGCTTGCCGGATTGTTTTGTCTTGGGCACACTGCCGCTGAAAGGCTGGCGGACGTGTCAAACATGGGGCAAAACAGTCGCACATGGTGTCACTTGACAGGCTCCGCCAAAAGCGGATGGGCCCTGTCAATGGTTGGCTGTTGCCACATCCTTTCGTCCGGGCAAGTCAGCCCCCGGCCGCACTCTTCTATTGGCAGCCGTTTAAGATCTCCGCTCTTGCCGGTTCGGCCCAACAGATCCCATTCACGCAAAAGCACGGACAGGTTCCGGGGCACTCTCCCTTTGCAATTGCGGCTGCAAAACCGCTATCCACTTTACCTGGAAGGGTCTGCCTCCCATGCTGCCCCTGCCATCTGCCCTCCAAGCGGAGACGTCCCGAATGATCGTTGCCTATTGCCCCTCCGTCAAAGGCCTTGAAAAGGTCGAGCTTACGCCGGAGATGCCGGTTCCGGCCACTTCCGTGTGGATTGATCTGGAGGCTCCTACCTCCGCTGAACTGCAGGCTGCCGAAAAGCTGATGGGGGCGGAAATTCCAAACCGGGAGGAGATCGCCTCCATTGAGACTTCCGAGCGGCTATATGTAGAACCGGGCGCCGTCGTCATGACCGTGCAAATGCCGATGGCGACCAGAACCCCCGACCCGATCCTGTCTTCGGTTACCTTTGTCCTCAGCGCGAAACGCCTTGTCACCGTTCGGTTCGGAGACCCGAAATCGATCGCCATCCTGTCCAAGAAAGTTCAGGCGGACGCGACCATTGCCCATACCGGTCCGGCTGTCCTGTTTGCACTGATGGAAACCATTGTGGACCGCTGCGCTGACGAAATGGAAACAGCCTCGGGCCGCTATGACAACCTGGCCCTGGAGGTTTTCGGGGATGGCCTCAACATGCGCAAGACCGCCAGTTACCAGATCGCCATCAAACGGGTTGGCAAACTGGGCCTCCAGGTGGCCAAAATGCATGATGTGTGCACAAGCCTGGCACGGATGCTGCTGTTCATGGGCGCGCAGGCCAAACGGCTCTCTCTGAACGAGGAGCAGATCTCGGATCTGAAGATCCATGGCCGGGACATCCGCTCCATCAAGGAACATGCGGACGCCATGGACAACAAATTGTCCTTTCTGCTGGATGCGACCGTGGGTCTGGTGACCCTGGAGCAAAACCAGATTTCCAAGATCTTCACGGTGCTGGGCCTGATCTTCATGCCTCCCACACTGATCGCCTCGATCTACGGTATGAACTTCATCAACATGCCCGAACTGAAATGGGAACAGGGGTTTGCGTTCTCCCTCGGCATGATGCTGGTCTCGGTGGTGGCAACCTTCCTGTTTTTCCGCTGGAAACGCCTGCTCTAATACATAGCGCAGTTGATCATGCCCCTCTGTCCCCGGGCCCTGACATGCTCAGGCGTGTGACTGGTAGAAAACCAGGCGGCCCGGAGGCCGCCCGCGAGCGCAACGTTCAACACGGCCAGCCGCCGTCCCGACGCGGACCTATTTCTCCAGAATATACCGGCGGCCAATGTCCTGAATGGGCCGGGCATTGTGGTCGTAGAGCGCTTCAAACTCCGCAATCGCACCGTCTGACACTTTGATCGGCTCCTTCAGAACTGTCCAGACCACAGTTTCTGAACAGGGCGGCGTCGTCAGCGAGCCCTGGTAGCGGTAAAAATGTGTTGTTGCCGGGATCAGACGGTCCGGGTCGGCTTGCCCGACGATCCAGCTTCCACCTTCCTGATCCGGGGCATGATCCATGATGGACTGGAACAGCTCGTTCTCGCCGCCGCCTTCGACCATGACAGCCAGGACCGCAATGGTGCCGTCGTCGGCAACATGCACGAAATGGGCTTCCATCGGGTATTTCCTGCCGTCAATTGCGTGTTCCGACGGCGCATGGAAGTGGAACTGCTTGAGCGTATAGGTTTTGCCATCCAGGGTGATGGTGCCGCCATCCTTGGAATTGTCCTGAATGCTGTGCCCGTTATTGACCTCGGTCCAATCCGCTTTCGGGTTCCAGTGCATTTGCACATCGGCCGCCTCGGCCCTGACGGTGTTGGTCAGGTCGACCGGCGATTGCTCGTCTCCCGCTTCGCAAGCTTCGAAATGATCGGCAAGTTCGCCCCAATGTGCCGGGCCTTCCGTTCCCTCATAACTCCAATGGGGCGTGCTGGCCGCCATGGCGGAGGAAGCGATCACCATGGCGGTGGCCGCAGTTGCAAAAAAGCGGAACTTCATGCGTTTCTCCATGCTTCCCCGGCGCGGCAACCACAGCCGCGCTTTCGGGGTGACTGAGGAGGTACGCCTCCTACCGCACTGCGAAAAGTTAAATATTTGTCATAAATACCTAGTAACCAGCAGTTGTTCTAGACAAGTATAAGCAACGCCCAAATATTCAATCACGGGTAGAGGCGTTCTTTCCGCCAGGGATCATCAACAGAACTCCGCGTCAGCAGAATCCGGTCATGCAGGCGGAACGGACGGTCATGCCAGAATTCAAGGGAGGTCGGTACCAGGCGCATGCCGGACCAATGGGACGGGCGCGGGATCTCGCCCAGGCCGAATTTGGCAGTGAATTTCGCCACTTCCTTTTCCAGCGCAAAGCGGCTTTCCAGCGGCCGGGACTGTTTGGACGCCCAGGCACCGATCCGGCTGCCGCGCGGCCGGGACTGGTAATAGGCATCCGCCTCCTCTGGCGTGACCTCCTCGACCAGACCTCTGACCCGGACCTGCCTGCGCAGGGATTTCCAGTGGAAACACATGGCCGCCTTGCCGGAGGCCAGCAATTCGCGCCCCTTGGCGCTTTCAAAATTGGTGTAGAAGACGAAGCCCCGGTCATCGACATCTTTCAGCAAGACCATACGCACATTTGGCAGGCCCTGGTCGTCGGTGGTGGCCAGCGCCACCGCATTCGGATCGTTCAGCTCAGCTGCCTTTGCGTCTTCAAGCCACTCAGAAAAAAGATCGAATGGATTCTTGACGTCCGTAAAGTCACCTTTTGTTAACTCTTCCGGAGGATGCTTCAGGTCTGTCATTGGTTACCCGTCGAAGAAATCGACTGCCTGCAGCACGCCATTCATTTCCCAGCGTGAGGGCTGTCTAAAAGATGTGTTCTATGCGTTCATATACCCTTGGGCATGCCAAGATCCAATTATTTGTCGCCCTGGCGCTTTTGTCTGCCGGCGGCCTTGGTGGCTGCGCCCAGGTGACCGTCCCCACGGGCAGCAATGATATTGACACACCGACGCTTCTCACCGGTTCGATTCCCTCCGCCTCTGATCAGGCCTATAGTGATGTGGATGCGCAGGACCGGGCCGTGATTGCAGAAAATCTGGACACGCTCAGCCCCACGCTCGATGCGGGCGGCCCCAACAGCGACCTGCTGCTGTCCTGGCTCAATCCGGAGAGCGGCAATTCCGGCACATTGACGGATATCGACAGCGGCCTGCTGGGCCAGACCGGCTGCGTTTCGTTCCGCACAACGGCCAATACAATCGCCGGAATCCGCCTTTATTCCGGCACCGCCTGCCGCGATATCTCGCAAAAATTTGCCGTCACCACCCTCAACGTCACCGACGCTTGATCAGCCGGGCATTTGTGCCCATAAGAGACATCTATGAACCGCCCCAAGGTATGGGCTGGAATTTCAGGTGCTTTATACCGATATTAAAAGACGTCGGGTCAGTACTCACAATTTCCAACGCACATTCCGGAGCAGGCGCTGTATCCGGAGGGATTGCGTGTGAGGATCCTGACCTGAAAATCTGAGAAACCTGGTGATGTGAATGCGCGATCCCTACAGCGTTCTCGGCGTGGCGAAAACCGCCAGCGAGAGCGAGATCAAAAAGGCCTTCCGGAAGCTGGCCAAGAAATACCATCCGGATCAGAACAAGGATGATCCGACAGCCCAGCAGCAATTTGCCGAAGTGAACCAGGCCTATGAAATTGTCGGCGACAAGGACAAGCGGGCGCAGTTCGACCGGGGCGAAATCGACCCGGAAGGCAAGCAGCGGTACCAGTCCAGGGGCTTTGAAGGGTTTTCCGGCTTTGAGGATTTCGGCAGCGCGGGCGGCACGCACGGCTTCCGCTCCAGCGGAGGTCCTGGCGCGGGCCCGGGCAGCGCTGGGGGCCCGACCGGTGGCTTCGACGATTTGCTGAACGATATTTTTGGCGGCTTCGGAGGCCGCAGCGCCCGGGGCGGGGCCGGATCGGGCTTCGGTGGCGCCCATGCACGGGCCAAGACGCCTCCCAAGACCAAGGGCGCCAATATTGATCTTGTCGCCCGCGTGTCGCTGGAAGACATTGTCAATTCCGGAAAGACACAAGTCACACTGCCGACCGGCAAAACGGTCAATGTGACCCTGCCCGCCGGGGTGGAAGAAGGCGAAAAAGTCAGGCTGAAAGGCCAGGGTCAACCGGGCGAGAATGGCGGCCCGCAAGGCGATGCCATGGTCGAGATCCGCTTCCGGGCGCATGAGCTGTTTGAGGTCAAGGGCTGGGACCTGCATCTGGACCTGCCCCTGACCCTTTATGAGGCTGTGCTGGGGGCCAAGGTGCGTACCCCGACCCTTTCGGGCGCTGTCAATCTGACCATTCCGCCCCGCACCTCCAGCGGCAAACCCATGCGCCTGAAGGGCAAGGGCCTGCCGACCAAGAGCGGTGGCCACGGAGACCTTCTGGTCAAACCGCAGATCATCATGCCGGCCCATGGCGACGAAGAACTCGACACGCTGATGAAGGCCTGGCAGGCGATCACCCCCTACCGCGCCCGCGGCCCTGAATTTGACTGATTGGCCGTGACTTATAAGTCTGAACCCGTTCGGATCTGAATAAGCTGCCACGCCGCCCTTTGGGCGGCGTGGCTGTTTTCAGGTTCCTACATTAAGGAGGTCCGCCAGCCAGTCGTCTCCCGTTTCAAGCCGCGCCGCGGCGCTGCTTCGCCTTTTCCATTATCCCCTTTTCGGGGGACTCCTCTCCGATCCGAGCAAGCCGTCTGAAGCGCGATGTCATACCACAGATTGATTTATATAATATGTTATATTACTTGTTATATAAATCAAGGAAACCGCATGACTGACGACATCCTCCGTTCGCTTGGATACAGCACGCTTGGCAGCCGCTTGAAACGGCTGGGGGAAAAACTGCAGGCGCAGACCCAGGAGATCAGCGATCAGGTGGCCGGCACCTCTCTGCCAGCCTCCCACAACCCCATCCTGGCCGCCCTGGACCAGCACGGTCCGCTCAGCATTGGCGCCTTGGCCGGCACACTTGGCCAAAGCCAACCGGGCGTCACCCGGATGGTCAACAAATTAAAATCCGCCGGTCTCATCGACAGCCGCCCGGATCAGCGGGACAAGAGGGTCAGCCAGGTCGTCCTGACCCCGAAGGGGGACGCGCTGGCCGCGCATTTGCGGCAAACGCTCTGGCCGAGAAGCCTGCAAACGGTCGCCGACGCCTGTGCCGGGCTGGAAGGTTCGCTTCTGGACCAGCTGTCCCAGCTGGAAGATGCGCTGGAGGCCCGGCCCCTTGTC
The DNA here is from genome assembly GCF_056160985.1 of Roseibium sp. AWQ4_290. Lineage (NCBI taxonomy): Bacteria > Pseudomonadati > Pseudomonadota > Alphaproteobacteria > Hyphomicrobiales > Stappiaceae > Roseibium > Roseibium sp. AWQ4_290. The sequence goes on along the minus strand of NZ_JBSWYG010000030.1, from coordinate 4,650 downwards.
GGCCGCTGCGCGGACGCCCCCTTGCCCGGCTGGCCGCCTGCGTCCCCCGGAACACTGTCCCAAGACCCCTGACCGCCGTTTGACCTCCCCAGCGCAGCCGCGTCTCACCCCAAAAGAGCCCATCATGTCACATCCGTTAAACCGGGCGGTCTGGTCCGCCCTCTCCTCCCGTCAGGCTCCGGTGTCTCTTGGAGGCGGGCACGCGCGGCGCTTCATGCCCGAAATCTCCCCCTTCGCAGCCGCCAGGGACAATTCAGTCGAGGCCCTGACCGAACTGGCCGGACTGATGACACCGGAGGAGGCCCCAGTCTATTTGCTGCAGGCAGAAGAGATCGCCCTGCCTCCTTCGCTTGAGGCTGAAAAGACAGCCCTCGGAGTTCTGATGACCGAGCGGCGGCCCCAGCCCCCGCGTAGAGGCGCTTTTAGCATCGAGCCACTTGGCAAGAGCGATATCCCGGCCATGTCCGCACTGGCCGAGCTCACCAAGCCCGGCCCTTTCACGGAACGCACGCCCGAACTCGGCCAGTTCTGGGGAATCAAGCGGGAGGGCCAACTGGCCGCCATGGGCGGCACCCGGCTGGATCTGGAAGGCTATACGGAAGTCAGCGGAGTGTGCACCCATCCCGCATTTCAGGGACACGGCCTTGGCAGCACGCTCGCCCTTCATATTGCCGCCTCCATCCGCGCACGGGGCGACTTGCCCTTCCTCCATGCTTATGCGGACAATGAGGGGGCGATTGCCCTTTACCGGAAACTCGGCTTTGAGATCTGGAGCGAGGTTCATATCGCCGTCCTGCGCAAGACTGCCGCAGCCGAATCTTAGTTCACCGGGCATTGATCAGAACCGCTGTGTTGTGTCACGCCTCTTGCCCGGCCAACCAGGCGGACCTGCGCGCGTTTCCTTGCCGGCGAACCAGAAAAACCATCAAACAGGGTCTTATTTGTTGAGCGTGCTACAATGAGCCGAAGGCTGTCAACCTATTGTTTCATTGAATGAAATTTTCGTCAGACTCTCGGCCACGGTAAATCGTGATAATCAAACATCACAGAAATCTAACTGACCCGAACATGACCAACAAGTTGACGATGCCGGCTCTGCACTAAAGCGGGCTTGATGAAAGACAAAATGATGATGAAGAAAGATACCAAGCTAACTGGACCAATGACCAGAGCCATTCATGCCGGGGAAGCTCCGGACCCGGCGACAGGTGCCTCGGCCCCGGCGCTGCATATGAGCTCAACCTTTGTCAGCAGCGAGGTCGCCGGGTTCTCCGCCCATGACATTCAGGAGGGGGAGAACAGCTTTCTCTATTCCCGGTGGAACAATCCCACTGTGGCGATGCTGGAGCGCAAGATTGCAGCGATGCAGGGCGTTGAAAGCTGCCTGTGCCTGGCCTCTGGCATGGCGGCGGCAACGGCCATCTTTCTGACCTTTCTTGCAGCGGGAGACCATGTCGTCGTCTCTGATGTCTCTTATGCAGGGGTTGCCGAATTGGCACGGGAGACGTTGCCCCGCATGGGAATCGAAGTGACTGCGGTCAACATGGCGGATCTGGAGAGCGTGGCGGCGGCGGTCCGTCCCGAGACGAAACTCATTCACATTGAAACCCCGGTCAATCCGATCGGCCGGTTGACCGATATTGCAGCCGTATCCGCGCTCGCGCGCCAGGCAGGTGCACTGCTCAGTTGCGATGCGACTTTTGCCTCGCCGCTCGGAATGGATGCAGCTGGCCTCGGTGTTGATCTCATCATGCATTCAATCACCAAATATATCGGCGGTCATGGCGATGCGGTCGGAGGGGCCATTGCGGGCAAGGCCGATCTGATAGAGCGTTTGCGCGCTGAAGCGGCCATTCATCATGGCGGTGTTCTGTCCCCCTTTAATGCGTGGCTGATTGCGCGGGGCGCCGCTACTCTGCCGCTGCGCATGAAGGCCCATCAGGCTGGTGCACAGGCTGTTGCCGAGTGGCTGGAAACCCACCCTAAGGTCACCCGCGTTATCTATCCGGGCCTGGCCTCCCACCCCCAGGCGGAGTTGGCCACGCGCCAGATGTCGAACTTTTCCGGCATGATTGCCTTTCAGGTTGGCAGCGCGGAAACGGGCCGGGCTCTTGCCCAGCAGATGATCGACCGGCTCGAGGTGATCCACTATGCGGTTTCGCTCGGCCATCACAGGTCGCTTGTTTTCTGGATGGAGACCGGCCCTTTGATGGAAACCTCGTTCCGCCTGGAGGGTGCACAGCTGAATGCATACCGGGACTATGCGGGCGACGGCATCTTCCGTTTGTCAGTAGGACTGGAAGATTCGGAAGACCTGATTGCGGATTTGCACAATGCCTTGGGAGAATGAGTGCAGCGTGTGTCGCAAAGGGCTGTCTCGCAAATCCCTTTGAAGACTTAGGATTCGGCGCAGGCCAAGATTGAGGTGAGAACGGCGGTCCGAATCCGGGACAGGTCCATGTTGTTGATAGTAGCGCCCCGAAGATCAATGTATCCTACGGAACTTTTGACGATAGAAATTATCTGGCTGACTTCATCTTCCATTTTTTTCCATCAGCACTAATCTCATCAAAATTATCGTTTCATGCTCCCCGCCTACGATCTTGGCGCCGGTCGAACTTTCTTTAGCTGTGATTTTCCCAAGCTTAAGAAGCTTGGTTTTTCCGTCAACTATTTCAATACCAATCGACCGTTGTTGGTCCTCAGAGAGGCGAGAAAGTTGTTCGTTTAAGTGTAACAGTTGCGCTCGATGAATTTGTGTGTATTGATCAATCAGTGATTGTGTCTTTGCCGCAAATTGCAGACACTTAGAAGCATGATTTTGAATACAAGATAGAAATTGACTCGTGAAGTAATCGCTGGACCATTCTATAAAGCCCAATGAGGCGCTGGCTAATTAGAGCTTACGCTGAAGAATTTTACTTTGGGGCTTTGCGGAAACCAATACACCTTTGTCGATTGAATTCGCAAAAACAGTTGAAAATTTCAAATCGAATCTAAACGCGCAAATATTTGGGAGGAAAAGATGTATATTTCCAAGAAATTCTCCTGCATTTTTATTTTGATGTTTTTTTCGCTTACGTTCAATGATCCAAAAGCACAGAGTGTAAATCCGCAAACACTCAGCCCAAATCAGTGCAAGATTAAAGATAATAATATTATTGTTCCGAACTTACTGGGATTCAATCCTGATAAAGCTCAGGAAATAGCAGAGGCCTGTGATCTTGTTTGGTCCTTTTCAAATAGTCCTGGAACTATTTCATACGAAGCGATGGGAACTATTGGAGACCAAGAACCAAGTGCAGGTACAGTTGTAAAGGCAGGTTCAACACTGCGAGGTTTCAAATCAAACGGAATTTACGTCCCTAACCTTATTGGATTGAATGAAGCAGATGCAACATTCCTTGTTAAAAATCAGCGGTTCGGGCTTAATGTTAACTATAAGCGTGTACCGGGCCCGGTGGGCACAGTCATTGAACAAAGTCCGAAGAATGGAGATTTCTTCAATTCTGGTGTGCCTGTAACAATTACTGTTGTGCAAGGCTTTAAACTACCTACGCTTTTAGGCAGGCCTTACAACGAAGTGGTTGACGATATTCAGGCCTTAGGCCTCTCACATTCGCATCTTGGCGGTGATCTGAGTAGTGGGTGGCAGGCAACCGTACCGCCATGTGAAGGCGAAAAATGGTTTCCTGTTATCAAGAATAGTGAGCCACAACAAGGTGCCACAGTTTCGGAAGGTACCGTGATAGGCTTGGTGACAGAAAGAAAAACGGTGCCAACTTTTACGAAACCGACTGGTGCCATTTGTAGGTAACTTGCATGAATTGTTTGATACTTAGTTTGATCGGCTCGAGACTATGGCGGACGCAGAAACTAATTGGATCGACTTTTTTGTTTCACTAAGTCCAGTCGTCCAAACCGCAATTTGGGCAGGTGTAGTGGTGGCGGGTTTTGTTGTTCTACGGGACCCGATAAAGCAATTTGCGAAAACGATCGTGAATAGAGTTAGCAGCGGAGATAATTTTATTACTCCGTGGTTATCACTCGAGCGGCGGGCGAAGCTTGAAAAGCTTGAGAAAGCAGATTTCACCAAAACAGAAGTAGATAATATTGAGGCGATTAATCAAAAGGAAAGCCTCAAAAATGCAGAAGTCGAAGTAATATATCAACCTGAGTCGAAAATACAATGGAGCCTCTACCGACAAAATATTTATCAAAGCCAGAAAGGATTATTTCTAGTTCACGTGATCAGTCCGTCAGCTACGGATGGTCAAAAGTATGACATCTATATATTAGTGAAACGTCATAAGGATCGGCCAATCGATGACATCGAAAAAGTAGATTTTTATCTTGGTCAATATTGGGGAAACAAAATCTTTACCGAGTTGCCACGAGACGGTCTTGTTGGTCTTCGAACAGCTGCCTACGGACCATTTTTATGTGTTTGTAAAGTGCATTTGAAGTCACAGGAAGGTACGGCTCTTGAGCCGATTATGCTCCAGCGCTACATAGATTTTGAAATGGGACAACAGTAGTAGCTGGACACCCGCAAAAACCTCGCCATTGGAGGTGATTTCTGATTCACTTCGATCATGGAGGTGTTTTCATGGATCCGAGCAGTCTTTTCAGTTTGTCCGATCATCTTGA
>NZ_JBSWYG010000029.1:0-62581 GCF_056160985.1 Roseibium sp. AWQ4_290 | reverse complement strand
CCGCCGCTTTCTTCGCTTACTCATTAAGGGCCCTTAAATGTCCATTTAATTAAGCGGACACTTAACGCACCAAATCGAAAAGCGGCAGGTCGGGTTCAACGGACGCTCACGATCATTTTCGTGGCAAGGTCTCAAAAAAATCTGCAACCCTACATCAGACCCTGTCGGTAGGTGAGCTCTTCGTCTTCCTCTCCTCAAGGTTTCCCCGCCTTTCGATATATTGGGCCTCCGGGCGGCTAGCCTTGCTCTGCCCTGCGTTGCACTGTCCTGTTTGTGACCATTAGGACTGGCACAGATCGTGACCATTCTGGCTAGTGACAAGAATGGATTAGATCAGGGCACATTCTATCCCAAACTGCAACACAGGTGCTAACGTGCCTGCTTTTTGGGAGCGATGTTTTGAGCCGTACTTTTTCGCATTTGAGTTTTGAAGAACGCAAAACGATTTCCCGCATGCGGGAGCAGAAATTCAGCCAGTCAGAGATCGCCAGACGCCTCGGCCGTGACCGTGCGACGATCTCCCGGGAGATCAGGCGCAACTATTGGCACGACCGTGAGTTCCCCGATGCCGATGGCTACTGGGCGATGACCGCCAACGATATGGCGCGCGACCGACGGCGGCGTGTCGGCAAGCTCTTTCGGCGCGAGGGTCTGCGGACCGCCGTGATTGGAAAGCTGGAAGCCGGCTGGTCGCCGGAACAGATCGCAGGACGGTTGAAGATCGAACCGAAGGCCAAGGCCAGCATCTGTCACGAGACCATCTATCGCTACGTCTATTCACCCGAAGGACAGCGGCAACAGCTCGCCCGGCTGCTTCCGGAACGGCGGAGAAAGCGTCGACCAAGATACGCACGTAAGTCGCAGAATCTGGTTTTTCCGGAAGCGCGCTCAATCAAACATCGACCGAAAATCATCAACGATCGCAAGGAATTTGGCCACTGGGAGGCTGATTTAATGATCTTTCAGAGGGGCCACGGAGATGCCAATGTCGCGACGGTTGTTGAGCGAACAAGCCGGTTCACTGTGCTGTTCAAGAACAATGACCGGCAGTCCAAACCGATCATGGACCGGCTTATCAACGTGCTCGGCCCCCTGCCCAGGCATGCACGGCAAAGCCTGACATTTGACCGTGGCTTTGAATTTGTTTCCTGGCGGCGGCTCAAGAAAGGCATGGGTACAGATGCCTGGTTCTGCGATCCGTCAGCGCCTTGGCAAAAAGGCTCAGTTGAGAACATGAACAGGAGGGTTCGGCGCTATCTGCCGCGAGATACTCCTGTCTTGTCAGTGCCGGAAGAAACGATACGATCCCTGATCGATCAGTTGAACAATACGCCGAGGAAATGTCTCAATTTCCGCACGCCTGCCGAAGTGTTCAGGCGCCAAGTCAACAAGTGACTGTTTCGAGCCTAGCCCTATACGATTTGTTCAAGTTTCCGAACGGTTGATATCTCATGATCTGGTGACGTTGACCGAATGTGCTCAAAATCATGGAACAGGCTATTGTGTTCAGGTGCAAACCAACAAGTTTGACAGCCACTGGCCTTTCCAGCTTGGATATCAACGTGCGAGTCGCCGATTATCAAAGTCTCGGACGCTGTAGCACCAACACGATCAAGGGTAGTCTCAAACGGCAGTGAACTCGGTTTGTGACCAAAACCATCGTCACCGGCAACAACAGAGACAAAGAAGTGCCCCAAATCATGAGCGCCCAAGGCGCGGTCCAATAGGTGCCGCGGGCTTGATGTCACCAGTGTCAGCGTCATTCCCTTGTTTTTCAGAGATTTGAGAGTTTCCGTCGTTCCCTCGTAAAGTTCCACTGTCGACAGGCCGTTATAAACGTAGCTACGTGTTTCCTCGGCGACTGTAGGAAACTCCAATTCTGGATGTCTGGTCAGTACCTTGGGATGGTCGTGGAAAAACTCTTTGACAATGAACTTCGGATCAAACCTGTGGCCCCTGCTTCTAAACGAGGCTTGGAATCCCTGAAGCCACAGATCTAAGGTTTTGGCCAGCGTTCCATCCCAGTCGAAAATTACGCTTTTGATGCTCACCTTTCACCCCTGCTCTTAGGGACCTGATGCGAACACAGATACACGCGTCGGTTGGTGAGACAAGTAATTTGTGATCGTCCGCATTGCAGATCCATTACTGCATCGCCATCCGCCCCCGGACAGGCTTAGCAACCCCGACCAGCACGCCTGACCTCCCTGCCCTGTGGTGGCTTTTAAATCCTTGTTGCATTTACATTAGAAGTCACATGCCAAGCGCAATTGATCAGAAACCGATGAGCCCACTCCCGCCTGCCGATTGACATTATGGTCCATGGTTGTTCAACAAGCTTGTTCCAAGCCCGGCAGCACAGGTCGAGGATCTCTTCGTAGGACTTGAAGACGTGATTTGAGAGCCAGTTGTCTCGCATGAACTGCCAGATGTTCTCGACCGGATTGAGCTCCGGCGCTTTGGGCGGCAAAGGCAGAATCGTGATGTTGTTCGGCACCTGAAGCTTTCCGGTCATGTGCCATCCAGCCCGGTCCGTCATCAGAACCGCATGCGCACCGGGAGCAATGTTGCACCGGGGGACAACAAGACCGGTTCCCGTGCCCCTGTCTGGGCATATGGCGCCGAAGATCCATGCTGATTTCGTTCGCTGATCCTTCTGCGCTACGGGCCGGGTGCCCTTACGCGCCCACCGCCTTGTCATTGGGCTCGAACCAAGACGGCCGAAATATCCGGTCAATGCCGAGCGACTCTCTGATCAGCGAAAGTATAAATTCTTCTCCGATATCGTGGCACTGCATCTTGCGAGATCTCTGAAGCGAGTGACTGTACGGCCGAACCGACAAACGGAGAACTCAATGAACAGTTTCAGTTTTTCTCAATACCCTTTCCAGAAAAGGGAGGAGAATGTCCTGCGAATATTCTCGCGGAATACGATGTCCGCATTCGAATACGTTGAGAGTAACTGGCACGCCGGCACCGGATAACGCATCGTAGAATTTTTCGGCTTGGGTAACAGGGGCTCGGTCATCGTGCCGTCCGTGCAAAAGCAAGGTTTCCGACTGGATTCTTTGCGCATGATGTAAGGCCGATCGGGCCAGGAAAGCTTCACCCGATAGATCTGCTTCGTTCTGAATTGCTCGTTGCAAGCCTCTCGAGCTGTTTAGAAAAGCGTCTCTGAGATCATAGACCCCACTGGCCAAAATGACTGCTCGAAGATCAGGACACCTGGTTGCAACCATTGCTGATGCAACAGCGCCCCGGCTGTTGCCATATAGAACAACTCTCTTAGGGTCTACAGATGGCTGTTCATTCAGAAAAGACAGAGCAGCCATTATCGCTTGCTGAGTGTTTGGACCACAGAAATCAGCAGGGCCATCGGACGCGCCGAAACCTGGCTGAGATACCGCCGCAGCCGTAACATTCAACCGTACAGACAAACGAACCAAAAACCCGTTATCGACGACTTCCTTCGCGCCGATAAGATGGCCACCTTGGTTCCCGTGAACAATCAATATTGCACCACCGGTCGTGATGTTCGGACCCTGTGCTTGGAAAAGCTCAACGGTGTCGCCACCATCCCGCCTAATCAGATGTTGTGTAACTACCGTCAAAACGAATACCCACGCCGGAATATGCAGCCGACGATAGGTCACTTTGAGTGTGTGTCAACGTCCTAAATAAGACCAACACCCGCCCCCTCACCTCCCTTGCAACTCGGCCCGGCCGGGCGGATCGGGCGCTGACTGCTGCGGCAAGCGGCCACGGCTGACTGTCGCATTTCAATCGGGCCCGGGATGTCGCGCCTCTAAACAGCCTGTCAGATTTCAGTCATCCCCGCGCACTTTCCGGCCGCGCAGTTTCTTGATCTGACTTCGCTGTTTTTTTGCATCCAGACGCCGTTTCTTGGAGCCAAGCGTCGGTTTGGTCGCTTTGCGGGGTTTGGGCTTTTCCGTGGCTCTGCGCAGGAGATCCAGCAAGCGCTCCAGCGCATCCTCCCGGTTACGCTCCCGTGTGCGGAACCGATCGGCCTGCAACACGATCTCCCCGTTCAACGTCAGCCGGCTGCCGGCAAGACGGGCGGCACGGGACTTGACGTCTTCCGGCAGGCTGCGGTTGGCTGCCAGATTGAAGCGCAGCTGCACCGCCGTCGACACTTTGTTGACATTCTGACCGCCCGGGCCGGACGCACGAATAAAGTCTTCGCTCAAATCATCTCTGGAAATAAACAACCGAGCCGTAACGGCAATACGCCTTGTTTCCGGAAGGTCAGCCTGGTCCTCAGCCATGGTCAGTCTGCAAGGCTTTCAGGACCGCGTTCGGCCGGCGTCAGGCCAAGGCCGGTCAGAATCAGCCGGGTGATCTCTGTCTCTGTTTCACGGAGAAAGGCGGGGTCGCTCAGGTCCCGTCCGGTCAGCGCCTTCACCTGAATGGAAAAATCGGCATAGTGCTGGGTTGTGGCCCAGATCATGAAAATCAGATGCGCCGGATCGATCCGGCGCATTTTTCCCGCCGCGATCCAGTCCTCAATAACCTGGCATTTTTCGCTGACCAGCCGCTTCAGATCCCCTTCCAGAATGGGCAGGATCTGCGGCGCGCCCTGAATCACCTCATTGGCGAACAGGCGAGAGGCCTCGGGAAACTTTGCCGACATATCAATCTTCTGCCGGATATAGGCAGCAAGTTCCAAGGCCGGTTCACCGGCTGGATTGAGGGTTTTGAGCGGCGCCAGCCAGACTTCAAGAATATGCGCCAGAGTGGCTTTGTAGATCGCCTCCTTGGAGGCAAAATAATAGAGAAGATTCGATTTCGACATGCCCGCGTCTGCGGCAATCCGCTCCACAGTGGCTCCGGAAAATCCCTTTTTTGAAAATTCACCCAGAGCCGCCTCCAGAATGAGGGATCTGTTGCGCTCCTGAATACGGCTCAAACCGCTTCTTGCGGTCTCTGCGAACCGGCCGTCTAAATCTGCCATCGAATAGTCCATTCCCGGCCAAAACGGCCGCCCCGAAAAGGTCCTGCCCTGTCTGTTCCCGCCCCATCCGGCGGCGGTCTGTCCGGCCGCTGCGCCTCCTGCCCGCAATTGACCATAAATTGGTCACGCCAAAGGAATTTGCATCTTGACCGTTTGGTCAAATCCCCCCTAGGTTAAATTGACCAATCGGTCAGAAGGCTAGTCGATCAATGGGCACCCCGCAACGGGGAAGTCTTGAAGCAGGCAGCGCTTCTGATCATCATAACGAACCGGCAAAGCCGTGCCGGGCCGAACGGCCCACCAGAGATCGAACGGACCCTGACGGGCGCAGAAGCGCAGGCCAGGATCCGGGAACAGCATGGGGAGAGGACCCGAACCGCCGTTTCCGCCGACCTGCCGGGCCGGCCGGTGGCCCGTATGTCCTTCCCTGAATCGAATAGCACCCGCCCCTGTTCACAATCAGGGCCGCGAAGGAGGACGCATGTCAGCACCGAGCCAGGCTGCAACCAACAATCTTGAAGCCTTCTGGATGCCGTTTACAGCCAACCGGCAATTCAAACAGAACCCGCGCATGTTCGTCTCCGCCAAGGACATGCATTACACCACCGCAGACGGCCGCCAGGTGCTGGATGGCACAGCGGGCCTTTGGTGCTGCAACGCCGGCCATTCCCGCCCGAAAGTGGTGGAGGCGGTGCAAAGGCAGATCGCCGAGCTGGACTATGCCCCAGCCTTCCAGATGGGCCATCCCAAGGCGTTTGAACTGGCAGCCCGCCTTGCGGCCATGATGCCCTCGCCGCTTGATCATGTCTTCTTCACCAATTCCGGTTCTGAAAGTGTCGACACGGCTTTGAAAATTGCCCTCGCCTATCAGCGCTCCATCGGTCAGGGCACCCGCACCCGTCTGATCGGCCGCGAACGCGGCTATCATGGCGTCGGCTTCGGCGGCATTTCGGTTGGCGGCATCGTGGCCAACCGCAAAACCTTCGGCACCATGCTCACCGGCGTCGATCACATGCGCCACACCCACGACCCGGAGCGCAATGCGTTCTCCCGGGGTATGCCGGAAAACGGGGCTGACTATGCCGAAGAGCTGATCCGTATCATCCAGCTGCATGATCCTTCCACCATCGCGGCGGTGATTGTGGAGCCGGTGGCCGGGTCGACTGGCGTTCTGATCCCGCCCAAAGGGTATCTGGAACGCCTGCGCGAGATCTGCACCCAGCATGGCATTCTCCTGATCTTTGACGAGGTCATCACCGGCTTCGGCCGCCTGGGCTCGCCCTTTGCCACGGACTTTTTCGGGGTCACCCCGGATCTGGTCACCACGGCCAAGGGCCTGACGTCAGGGGTGGTGCCCATGGGCGCGGTCTTCTGCAGCTCCGACATCTACGAAGCGTTCATGACCGGCCCCGACCACATGATCGAGCTTTTCCACGGCTATACCTATTCCGCCCACCCGCTGGCCTGCGCTGCGGCCCTGGCCACCCTGGACACTTATGAGGAGGAAGGCCTTCTGACCCGCGCAGCCGATCTGGCGCAGTACTGGGAAGACGGCCTCCATGCGCTCAAGGACTGCCCGAATGTCATCGACATCCGCAATCTTGGCCTGATCGGCGCCATAGAGCTGTCTCCGATCGCGGGCGAGCCGACCAAGCGGGCCTTCTCCGCGTTCCTGAAAGCCTATGAGGAGGGCTTGCTGATCCGCACCACCGGCGACATCATCGCCCTCTCCCCGCCTCTGATCATCTCCAAGGCGCAGATCGACGAGCTCTTCGCCACCTTGCGGCACGTACTGACAACAATCGACTGACCCGGAAAGGCAGGGTTTTAAGATGACCGACCGGCCCCAGGCAATTGCGACCCAGTTGATTGACGATACCAAGGTGCGTGTCACCCGATTCGATTTCGAACCGGGGGCGGAAACCGGCTGGCACCGGCATTCCATGGATTACGTCATCACAACCCTTACGGAGTGTGTGATGCTGCTGGAAGAGCCCGGCGGCGGCACACGGGAAGTCACCATGCCGCCCGGCACTGTCTACCGGCGCGATGAAGGCGTGGAACACAATGTGATCAATGGCGGGGACGCGCCCATGTCCTTTGTCGAAACGGAATTGAAATAGGAGACACGAACAATGGCTGCTCCGGGCGAAAATTTCAGGATCAATGCGGACAGGCTTTGGGAAAGCCTGATGGAAATGGCCAAGATCGGCCCGGGCGTTGCCGGGGGCAACAACCGTCAGACCCTGACAGACGAAGATTCCGAAGGCCGCAAACTGTTCCAGAAATGGTGCGAAGACGCTGGAATGACCATGGCAGTCGACACCATGGGCAACATGTTCATGACCCGGCCCGGCACCGATCCGGACGCCCTGCCCGTTTATGTCGGCTCCCATCTCGATACCCAGCCGACCGGCGGCAAATATGACGGTGTTCTGGGGGTTCTCGGCGGGCTGGAACTGATCCGCAGCCTCAATGATCTTGGGGTGAAGACCAAACATCCCATCGTGGTCACCAACTGGACCAACGAAGAAGGCACACGCTTTGCCCCGGCCATGCTGGCCTCCGGGGTGTTTGCCGGTGTTCACACCCAGGAATGGGCCTATGACCGGGAAGACGCGGAAGGCAAGGCCTTCGGTGACGAGTTGAAACGGGTCGGCTGGGTCGGCGAGGAAGAGGTGGGCGCCCGCAAGGACAAGATGCACGCCATGTTCGAGCTTCACATCGAACAGGGACCGATCCTGGAAGCGGAAGGCAAGGATATCGGCGTCGTCACCCATGGCCAGGGGCTGTCCTGGACCCAAGTGACAGTCACCGGCAAAGACAGCCACACGGGCTCAACCCCGATGCCCATGCGCAAGAATGCAGGTCTTGCCATGGCCCGCATTCTGGAGCTGGTCGACGAGATCGCCTGGTCCCACGCCCCCCATGCGGTGGGTGCCGCCGGCCACATTGATGTCTATCCCAATTCCCGCAATGTGATCCCGGGCAAGACGGTCTTCACGGTCGACTTCCGCTCCCCGGATCTGGCCGTGATCAAGGATATGGAAGACCGGCTGAAGATCGGCGGCAAAAAGATCTGCGATGAGATGGGGCTCGACGTTGCCTTTGAAAAAGTCGGCGGTTTCGATCCGGTCGAGTTTGACAAGACCTGCGTCGAAGCAGTCCGCAGCGCGGCCGAACGGCTCGGCTACAGCCACCGCAACATCATCTCCGGTGCGGGCCATGACGCCTGCTGGATCAACAAGGTTGCGCCCACTGCCATGATCATGTGCCCCTGCGTCGATGGCCTGTCCCACAACGAGGCGGAGGAAATCTCAAAGGACTGGGCAAAGGCGGGCGCCGATGTTCTGTTCCATGCGGTGGTCGAAACGGCGGTAATCGTGGAGTAACAATCGGTCTGGAGTCCCAAATCAAGTCCGGGACAGCGCTTCAAGTAACAAAGGGATCCAAGAGTCGACATGAAAACTGGCTGCCCCTGCTCTCTCCGCCGTCCCGGCCTTGAGCCGGGACCAAAATAGAGCCGCAGCCTCGGTGACCTATTTCGTCTACATTCTGGCAAACAGGCCAAGAGGGCCGATCTATATAGGCTCAGTGCGCAACTTGAGAAGCCGGATTGAACAACACAAGGCGGGAATACGTGGCAGCCACACACTGAAATACAACATCAAAACACTTGTGTATTTCGAGGTCTTTGAGGAGGCAATTGATGCGGTTCATCAGGAGCGGAGATTGAAAAGGTGGAGACGGGCCTGGAAGGATCAATTGATTGAAGAAGCCAATCCAGACTGGAAAGACGTGAGTGACCAGATCCCCTTTTAGAGGATCTTGAGACTGAGGGTCCCGGATCAGGTCCGGGACGGCGCTGTGCCTTTCGGATGAGGCGACCGTGCAGAAAAGACAGGTGTACCAAGACCCCTCCAAGGTTCCGAAGCGCATTCGGGACTTGAGGAGACCGGTTCAAGACAAATCCGCGAAAACGCGGACACCAGACAAAGGGGAACACAAATGGCAAGCAAAGTGATCAAGGGCGGCACGGTTGTCACCGCAGATCTAACCTATGACGCCGATGTGAAGATCGAAGACGGCAAGATCGTTGAGATCGGGCCGAACCTGTCCGGCGACGAAACGCTGGATGCGACCGGGTGTTATATTATGCCGGGCGGCATTGACCCTCATACCCACCTGGAAATGCCTTTCATGGGCACCTTTTCCTCGGACAATTTTGACAGCGGGACGCGCGCAGCCCTGGCCGGCGGCACCACGATGGTGGTTGACTTCGCCCTGCCCTCGCCCGGCCAGTCCCTGCTGGAAGCCCTGCAAATGTGGGACAACAAGTCCACCATGGCGCATTGCGACTATTCCTTCCATATGGCGATCACCTGGTGGGGGGAGCAGGTCTTCAACGACATGCAGGAAGTCGTTCAGAAAAAGGGCATCAACACGTTCAAGCATTTCATGGCCTATAAAGGCGCTTTGATGGTGAATGACGACGAGATGTATGCCTCGTTCCAGCGCTGCGCCGAGCTGGGCGCCCTGCCCCTGGTCCATGCGGAAAACGGCGATGTGGTCGCCTCCCTGCAGCAGAAACTGCTGGCCGAGGGCAATAATGGCCCGGAAGCGCATGCCTACTCCCGCCCGCCGGAAGTGGAGGGAGAAGCCACCAACCGGGCCATCATGATCGCCGATATGGCCGGTGTGCCGGTCTATATCGTGCATACCTCTTCAGAACAGGCCCATGAGGCCATCCGCCGGGCCCGTCAGAACGGCATCCGGGCCTATGGCGAGCCGCTGATCCAGCATCTGACCCTGGATGACAGCGAATACAAACATGCCGATTGGGACCATGCAGCCCGCCGGGTCATGTCCCCCCCCTTCCGGGACAAAAAACACCAGGACTCGCTCTGGGCCGGTCTGGCTGCCGGCTCTTTGCAGGTAGTCGCTACCGACCATTGCGCCTTCTCAACAGAGCAGAAGCGCACCGGCGTCGGCGACTTCACAAAGATCCCGAATGGCACCGGCGGCCTGGAAGACCGCATGCCCATGCTGTGGACCTATGGGGTGAATACAGGCCGTCTTACCCCGAACGAATTTGTCGCAACCACTTCAACCAATATTGCAAAGATCCTCAATATCTATCCGAAAAAAGGAGCAATTCTGGTTGGAGCAGACGCGGATCTGGTGGTATGGGACCCGGCTTTGGAAAAGACCATTTCCGCCTCCAGCCAGCAATCGGCCATCGACTACAACGTCTTTGAAGGCAAGGCCGTCAAGGGCCTGCCGCGCTTCACGCTCACCCGTGGCCGGGTCGCGGTGGAAGACGGCACGGTCAACCCGAAACAGGGCCATGGAGAATTTGTCGCCCGCAAGCCCTTCCAGGCGGTCAACACGGCTCTCAGCACCTGGAAAGAGCTGACCGCGCCGCGCAAGGTGGAACGCACCGGCATTCCGGCCAGCGGCGTCTGAGCTGAAAAACGTCTGAAGACGGCGGAGCGGTTGGCCAACGCCCAAACCGGTCCGCGTTCACCCGGCAACTTCGCCGGCAGCAGCTGCCATCAGCTTGCAGCGCCGGGTGACAAGACAACCAACGGAATATGACATGCTGACAGCCGCCGAAATCGAAGACGGAATTGAAGACGCCATGAAGGATCAGGAAAAACATGTCATCGACATTGAAAACCTGTCGCTAACCTTCCAGACAAATGATGGCCCTGTCCATGCCCTGTCCGAGATTGACCTAAAGATCGAGGAAGGCGATTTTGTCTCCTTTATCGGCCCGTCCGGCTGCGGCAAGACCACATTGCTGCGCGTGATCGCGGATCTGGAACAGCCGACCGGCGGGTCCATTGCCGTCAACGGCGTCTCGCCTCAGGAGGCCCGGCTCAACCGCGCCTATGGCTATGTGTTTCAGGCAGCAGCCCTTTATCCATGGCGGACCATCGCAAAAAACATTGCCCTCCCCCTTGAGATCATGGGTCTGTCCGGCCAGGAACAGCAGCAGCGCATCGCCCGCAATATGGAGCTGGTTAACCTGGCTGGGTTTGAAAAGAAATTCCCATGGCAGCTGTCCGGCGGCATGCAGCAGCGGGCCTCAATCGCCCGCGCGCTGGCTGTCGAACCTGATCTGCTCTTGATGGACGAGCCCTTTGGCGCCCTGGATGAAATCGTCCGCGATCACCTCAATGAACAGCTCCTGCAACTTTGGGCCAAGACAAACAAGACGGTGGTCTTTGTCACTCACTCCATTCCGGAGGCCGTATTCCTGTCCACCAAGATCGTGGTTCTGTGCCCGCGGCCGGGCCGGATTTACGATGTGATTGAAAGCGACCTGCCGCGCGGCCGGACCCTGGACATCCGCGAAACGCCGGAATTCCTGAAAATCGCCCACCGGGTCCGGGACGGGCTCAGAGCGGGGCATTCCTATGAGGACTGAATCCACTGCAGCCGCTAAAATCCGTGCGGCCTCCTACAAAGACATGACAGCCTGCGGACAGATCCTCAATGACTGGATTGATGAAACCCCGTGGATGCCTCGCCTGCATTCCCATGACGACGTCATCCGTCATCACCGGGACTTTGTCTTTACGAACCGGACGGTCACGGTCGTAGAGGGGCCGCAGGCCTCCGTTCAGGGATTTGCGGCCACGAGCTCCGATGGCTTTATCACAGGCTTTTACCTTGCCCGGCACGCACGACGGAAGGGCCTGGGCAAAATGATCCTGAACCACATCAAAGACCGCTCTCCTGGTGGCCTGAACCTGTGGACCTTTGTCGCCAACTCTGGTGCCCGGACGTTTTACGAAAGAGAGAAGTTCAAAGAGATCCGCCGGACAGAAGGCGAGAACGAGGAGAACTTGCCGGACATTCTGTTTGCCTGGCAAACCAAGGACGAAGTGGCATGACGGACGCAGCTCTATCCTCTCCCAAATCGACCAACCCCTTTGCCGGGCTCATGTCCGGGACACTCGGCCCGGTTACCGTTGTCGTGCTCGCCATCTTTGCCATTTGGTACATCGCGGCAGCGGCGCTCAACACGCCTTTCCAACAGGAGCTCTATGAACGGGCCGGCCAGACGGATGTGCCGGTCACCCAGCTGATTGCCGATACCTGGGCCCAGGAACGGCCCGTTCTGCCGGCCCCGCACCAGGTTGTTGCCGAAATCTGGAAAACAACGGCCGAAAAGAAAATCACATCGAAACGGTCACTGGTTTATCACAGCAGCATCACCCTCTCCTCCACCCTGCTCGGCTTTCTGATCGGAACGACCCTTGGCATCCTTCTGGCCGTCGGCATCGTGCATTCAAAGGTGCTCGACAAGTCTCTGATGCCCTGGGTAATCTCCTCCCAGACCATTCCGATCCTGGCGATTGCCCCGATGATCATCGTGGTTCTGAATGCAATTGGCATTTCCGGCCTGCTGCCCAAGGCCATGATTTCCACCTACCTGTCCTTCTTTCCGGTCACCGTGGGTATGGTAAAGGGTCTGCGCTCGCCGGAAGTCATCCATATGGATCTGATGCACACCTATTCGGCGACGCGGGTCCAGGCCTTCTGGAAACTGCGCCTGCCCTATGCTGTGCCCTTCCTGTTCACCTCCATGAAGATCGGTATGGCCGCATCTCTTGTTGGCGCCATCGTCGGGGAACTGCCGACCGGAGCCGTTGCAGGTCTCGGCGCCAGACTGCTGGCTGGCTCTTATTATGGCCAGACCATTCAGATCTGGTCAGCCCTGATCGTCGCCGCCTTTCTGGCCGGCACTCTGGTTGCGCTCATCGGGGTTCTGCAAAAAATCGTCCTGAAACGCATGGGAATGGCCCAATGACAGCTCAATCCGCCTCTGCAAAGCGTTTCGGCATTCCTGCCCTTCTGGCCTGGTTCATCGTGCTGATGGTCCTTGTGGGCCTGTTCAGCCGGATCTTCGAACCCGATCTCGGCGTGATGGACGTACCAAGGCTCTCCATCTGTTTGGGACTTCTGGCCATTGCCGGTGTGCGCTATGAGCTCGGGTTCCTGCGCAATCCGGTTGGTGATCTGGCCCTTGGCCTCGTAACAGCCATTGCGGCTTGGCTGCTGATTGCAACCGTCTCCAATCACCCGGGCGGTGCTGCCCTTGGGTTCTGGGCGCTGACCGCCGCCACCTGGGCCGCCGCCTGGCTGTTTGTTGAGCGGCTGGCGGTCTGGAAAACGCGTTCAGCCGCCGCGCAGCGCCTCGTGAACCTCGCCATACCCGCTCTTTTCGGGATCTCCCTCTTGGTCATCTGGCAGCTTGTGGTGACCGGAGCCGGGGTTCCCAAGGTACTGCTGCCTGCGCCCTCGGAAATCTGGCTGCGCCTGACCACGTCCCTGCCGACCTTGTGGGCGGATTTCCAGCAGACCTTCCTGAAGGCCGTTCTGGCAGGCTATGTGATCGGCTGCGGCTCGGCCTTTCTGGTGGCCATTCTGGTGGACCGTGTGCCCTTCCTGCGCCGGGGGCTTTTGCCCATCGGCAATCTGGTGTCGGCCCTGCCCATTATTGGCGTTGCCCCGATCATGGTCATGTGGTTCGGCTTTGACTGGCCCTCCAAGGCCGCTGTTGTGGTCATCATGACCTTCTTCCCCATGCTGGTGAACACGGTGTCCGGGCTGGCGGCTTCAGAAGCCATGCAGCGGGACCTGATGCGCACCTATGCGGCGAGCTATGTCCAGACCCTGATCAAACTGCGCCTGCCGATGGCCATGCCGTTCATCTTCAACGCCTTGAAGATCAATTCCACCCTGGCGCTGATCGGGGCCATTGTTGCGGAATTTTTCGGCACACCGATTGTCGGCATGGGCTTTCGCATTTCAACGGAAGTCGGCCGGATGAATGTGGACATGGTCTGGGCGGAAATTGCTATGGCGGCACTGGCCGGATCGCTGTTTTACGGCGCCATCGCCGTGCTCGAACGAGCGGTCACCTTCTGGCACCCGTCCATCCGTGGATAACTGAACTTTCTGAGCCTGTCCGGCGCAAAGCATCACGCCACACCGGACAGGACAGTTTCCCGAAAGGCAAATCTGTCGTAAAGCTTGGGTCTCCATTGATCCGTTTTCCGGCGATCCGCATTCCGGCGGCGGAAAGATCCAGCCATGACATATCAGGGCCACTGCCATGACCCCAAGCCGCGACATTTCCCGCCTCCTAGAGATCATGGAAGCGCTCAGAACGCCGGTCACCGGCTGTCCCTGGGATCTGGAACAAACGTTCGAGTCCATCGCCCCCTATACGCTGGAAGAGGCCTATGAGGTCGCCGACGCAATTGCAAAGAAGGACATGGTGGATCTGCGCGACGAATTGGGCGACCTTCTGCTGCAGGTCGTCTACCACGCGCGCATGGCCGAAGAGGACAAGGTCTTCGACTTCGGTGATGTGGTGGAAAGCATCACCAGAAAGATGATCCGCCGCCACCCCCATGTCTTCGGCGATGAGAATGGAGACAGACCAGCCCTTGTTAAAGGCATCTGGGAGCGCATCAAGGCCGAGGAACGGGCGGAAAAACGGGCCGAGCGTGAAAAACAGGGAATGATGGAAACTGCCACGGGCTTGCTCGACGATGTTCCCACCGCCTTTCCCGCACTTCAGGAAGCAGAAAAGCTGCAGCGCCGCGCATCAAGGGTCGGCTTTGACTGGAACGACGCCCGGCTTGTTCTGGAGAAGATCCGCGAAGAAACCTTTGAGCTTGATACGGAATTGGCCAGCACAGAGCCGGACCGGGACCGGATCACAGACGAACTGGGCGACACCCTGTTCGCACTCGCCAATCTGGCCCGGCATCTGGATATTGATCCGGAAGAGGCCCTGCGCCGCACAAACCGGAAATTCCGCCGCCGCTTTGCGGCCATTGAAGACCACGCCTTAAAGACCGGCACCAGCCTGGAGGCAATGTCTTTGGAAGAGATGGAAAACGAGTGGCAAAAGGCCAAAAAGGCGCCTTAAGCGCCCTTGCCTTGGACCGGTCTCAATCGATAGAGGCTCATCTGACCGGTTTTCTCAGCTAAGATGGGGATGATTTCTCCGGTTAATACGCCGCGCGGTAGATCGCCAGAGCATCAGCTTCCGCCACAGGCCGGGGATTGTTGACCAGAAGGCGGGTCTGGTTCATGGCGTCGGATGCGAGCCGCGGCAGGTCATCTTCCCTAATATCCATCGCCCGCAGATTGGCCTGAAGACCACAGTCTGCCGAAAGCGCCGCCAGCCTGTCGCAGAACGCAGCCGCCCGCTCCTGCCCTTCCAGCCGCGCCAGATCAGGAAAGACGAAGGGCGCAAGTTCCGCATAAGGCTGGGGCGACGTCACCACGTTGAACCGCAAGACATGGGGCAGCACCAGCGCATTGGAGAGCCCATGGGGAATGTGAAAATGGCCACCCAGGGGATAGGCGAGAGCGTGAACGGCCGCGACCGGTGAATTGGCAAAAGCCTGCCCGGCCAGCATGGAACCGAGCAGCATGTCGGAACGGGCTGCCTCGTTGGCCCCGTCCCGTACCGCCGTCAGTAGAGAGCGCCCCATGAGCGTCAGCGCCTCGGTGGCCAGAACCCGGGACACGGGATTGTTGTTCGGGCTTGCCGATGCATAGGCCTCAATCGCATGCACCATGGCGTCAATGCCCGTCGCCGCCGTGATATGCGGTGGCAGGCCATAGGTCAGTTGCGGATCAAGCAGCGCAACATCCGGCAACAATACTGGCGAAACCACGCCCATTTTCTCATTGGTGCCGGTTGTGACAATGGAAATCGGCGTGACTTCCGATCCGGTGCCGGAGGTTGTCGGCACAAGGATCAACGGCAAACGCGGCCCTGCCGCCTTGCCAACCCCATAGACATCCTGCAAACGCTCCATGCCTGCGGCAAGCAGCGCCACCAGCTTGGCCACGTCCAGCGACGATCCGCCCCCCAGACCGATCACCCCGTCAACGCCGCTGTCCCGCGCCTGTGAGGCTGCTTGCAGCACAACCGATTCGGGTGGGTCGGCCTGAACCTCAGTAAACAGCTCAACCTCGACATCAGAAGCCTTTAGAAGATCAACAGCCCGCTCCACAATGCCGGTTTCCATCATGCCCGGGTCAGTCACCAGCAGCACACGGCCACCGACCTGCCCTTTGACCAGGCCGCCGATGCGCGACATTGCCCCGGTTCCGAACTGAACCGATTTTGGTGTGTTGAAAATGAAGGGGTTCATTTTGATGTCCTTGTGGCGGGCGTTTCTTCCACCCGAACCTTAAGCCACAAGCACCTGCGGAAGAAAGCCATCTGAGGCTATAGACCAGATGCCAGATGATTTCAGAGCACCGCGCAAAACCGAGGCGGCGTCCTGGATTGTAAAACGCGCCAGAGTGGTAAAATTGAAATACGCATGCTGGGTGCAGTGCGCGCCGTGGCGTATTTCAGTTCCGAAAACCACACTGGAAAATCAGACGAACTTCAGAACAGGGTGACTAGTGAAACGTCTCATCTGAGGCCGGGTCCGCCGCTTCCTCCAGGATATAGGCCGCGAACAGCTCCCGGAACGGGCCGCGCTGCTTGTCGGACACGCGGATTTCCGCCGTGACGAAATCTTCCGTGTCGTCGCGCGTGAGCACTTCAGAGACCTGATAAAGCTTCGCCAGCAAAGCGCCATCGGTCACCGGCACCTGCACGCATAAAATGTCGTCATGCTGGGCGATAAAAGCATCGATCCGGCTGGCCAGATGGTCCAGCCCGGCACCAGTCAAGGCAGACAGAGCAATCGGGCCGTCGTCTCCGGCCTCATCCAGAAGCTTGTCCCGGTAGATCTCGTCCAGACAATCGATCTTGTTCCAGACTTCAATGACCGGAGCCCCCGTCTGGGCATCGACACCAAGGTCATCCAGGGTCTTTTTCACATCCTCGGCCTGGGCTTCCGTATCGGGATGGGAAATGTCCCGTACATGCAGGATCAGATCCGCCTCCAGCACCTCTTCCAGCGTGGCCCGGAAGGCAGCCACCAAATGGGTTGGCAGATCCGAGATGAACCCCACCGTGTCGGACAGGATAATGTCCTTGCCATGAGGCAGCGTCACCTTGCGCAAAGTGGGATCAAGGGTCGCGAAGAGCAGATCCTTGGCGAAGACATCCGATTCCGTCAGCCGATTGAAGAGCGTTGACTTGCCAGCATTGGTATAACCGACAAGCGCCACCACCGGCTGGGGGATTTTCTTGCGTTTCTTGCGGTGAAGATCCCGGGTGCGGCGCACGCTTTCCAGCTGTTTTTGAAGCGCAATAATGCGGTCCTGAATCTGGCGCCGGTCGGCCTCAATCTGGGTTTCCCCCGGACCGCCCATGAAGCCCGCACCGCCGCGCTGCCGTTCCAGGTGAGTCCAGGATCGCACCAGACGGCTCTTTTGCCAGGTTAGATGGGCCAGATCGACCTGCAGGCGGCCTTCCTTGGTTCGGGCCCGGTCGCCGAAAATTTCCAGGATGAGACCTGTGCGGTCGATGACCTTGGTTTTCAGGCGCCGCTCCAGGTTCCGTTGCTGAACAGGGCTCAGGGGATGGTCAATCACCACAAGATCAAGATCTTCACTTGCGACAATTCCGGCAAGTTCAGACACTTTGCCGTCTCCGAACAGAGTTCCAGGTTTCGGATTGTTCACACGGACCACGCCGGAATGCACCATGTTGAGATTGATGGCCGCGCTCAGACCGATGGCCTCGTCAAGGCGCGCCTCCGGGCTGCGATTGCCTCTCAAGTCTGTTTGAGCACCCTCGCCGCGCAGTTGAAGCACCGGCTCGATGATCATCGCACGAAAGGGCTGGGGCAGACGATCCACCCCGGCCTCTTTCATTTTCATCGATTTTTGACCCGGTTCTTCGGCACCGTTAGATTTTGAAAAATCGTCCGCGCGAGACTTCGGTTTCAATCAGCTAGCCTTTTCAGCGTTTTCCTCAGCCTGATCGAACAGTTGAACAGGTCCGTTTGGCATAATTGTGGAAATCGCGTGTTTGTAAACAAGCTGCGAATGCCCGTCCCGTCGCAGCAAAACACAGAAGTTATCGAACCAGGTCACCACACCCTGCAATTTCACACCATTGATGAGGAAAATTGTAAGAGGCGTTTTTTGTTTACGAACGTGATTAAGAAAGGTGTCCTGGAGATTTTGTGCGCGCTCAGCCATAAGTCTTTTTATCCTGTTTTTTCCCGGATGCGGCCGAGCATCCGGCGTATCGGCAGCTTATTGCAAAAAGCTGTTCAAAATCAAACGCCAAGGTTTGACGCCCTGCCCGCTCTTCATGTTGCCCACCTGCGGGAGCCGTCTGCCTCAACTCCTTCGGGTCTCATTCACAAGGCCTTTTTAGCCTTCCGAATCATGCCGTCTGCAAATCAGTAGCAGTATGGAACGAATCACGCAATCGGGTTGAAACCGAACCCGGATGACCGTTTCCGATTATTTTTCCGTCAATGCGTGTCACCGGCATCACCAGCGTTGACGCGGCGGTTACAAAAGCTTCTTTTGCATCAAAGGCTTCTTCAAGAGTGAATGGGCGTTCTTCAAAAGACAGCCCCTCTCTCTCGACAAGATCCAGCACCACCGTGCGGGTAATGCCGCGCAGAATTCCGCTTTCGGCCGGACGGGTCACCAGAACGCCGTCCTTGGTCACGATCCAGGCATTTGTGGAGCCGCCTTCGGTCACATGACCGTCCGTATCCACATACCAGGCTTCCTTGCCGCCATTTTCCTTGGCGTGCTGCTTTGCAAGCACATTTGGCAAAAGAGCAACGGTCTTGATGTCAACGCGCGGCCAGCGGTTTTCCGGATAGCTGACCACAGAAATCCCCTTTTCCGCAGCAGCTTCCGCCGCAACCGGGCTGGTGGACTTCGCAGTCACGACAATGGACGGCGCCACGTCGTCCGAGGGAAAGAAGTGGTCCCGTTTCGCAACACCCCGTGTCACCTGGATATAGACCAGGCCATTATGGACGCGGTTGCGGCGGATCACCTGCTTGAGAACGAACTCCACAGCACCGCGCACCATGGGCCAGTCAATCCGCAATTCGGAGAGCGACCGGTCCAGACGGTCAAGATGCCGGGGCATGTCCACGATCTTGCCGTTCCAGACCTCGCACACCTCATAAACGCCGTCGGCAAACTGATACCCGCGATCTTCAACATGCACCGCGGCCTCTGCGTGTCGCACATACTGGCCATTTACATAGGCAATGCGGCTCATAATCCCTCCTGGATAGGCAAAAATGTGTTGGTCAATCGGACCTTACCGCCAGTTGTGACTGGTCGTTCAGGCGATTGCAAGATCAGAAATCGGACAAAATGACCTAAAAGAAGTCAAGGCTGACCCGGAACATCTGTTCAACCTGCCGGACCCGGTTGGCCACGGCAAAAATGACAATACGGTCCTGGGCCTGAATTTGAAGGTCGCCATTGGGGGTCAGCACATCGCCATTGCGGAAAACCGCCCCCACGCGGATACCGGATGGCAGATCAATTTCCCGCAAGGGCTTACCCACCAGTGGTGAAGTGTCCAGCGCTTCCGCCTCAACAATTTCAGCCGCGCCGTTTTGAAGAGAATGCACGCCCCTGATTCGTCCCCGGCGCACATGCTGCAGGATTCTTGAAATCGTCACAGCGCGCGGGTTGATGAAGGCGTCAATTCCCAGCGCATTGGCAAAGGCCGGGTAGCTTGGATTGTTGAGCAGCGACAGGGAGCGGCGGCAGCCCAGCTTTTTCGCCATGACCGAAGACAGGATATTCACCTCGTCCTCGTTGGTCAGCGCGATCATCGTATCGGCGTCCCCGGCATCGGCCTCATTCAGAATGATCTGGTCCAAGGCACTGCCATGAAGGATGACGGACCGCTTGAGATCGTCGGCCACGGACATGGCCCGCTCGCGCGAGGCTTCAATCAGCTTGATCTTGGTGCCGCTTTGGCGTTGTTCCAGCGCCTTGGCGACATAAAGCCCGATATTGCCGCCCCCGGCGATGATCACCTTGGCCGCTTCGGGCTCCTCATGACCAAAAATGCTCAAGGTCCGCCGAACCTGATCGCGCCGGGCCACCACATAGGCCAGATCGCCGGTCAGAATGGAATCGGTGCTCTTGGGCACAAACAGGCGATTGTTGCGGAACAGACCGACAACCACAGCCCCCAGATCCGGGAACAATTCGGTCAACTGGCGCAGCGGCGTATCGACGACCGGGCAGTCTTCTTCACACATGATCCCGACAACCACCACCTGATCGTCGGCAAAGCGGACGGTTTCCACGGCACCGGGCAAGGCCAGCCGCCGCAGCACCATCTCGCCCACCTCGATTTCTGGGGAAATGATCACATCGATCGGCATGTTGTCCCGGGAGAACAGATTGCGCCAGCGCCCCTGAAGATAGGACTGCGCACGAATCCGGGCGACCTTGGTGGGCACATTGAAGAGGGAATGGGCCACCTGGCAAGCGACCATGTTCACCTCGTCATAGAGCGTAACGGCCACGATCATGTCCGCTTCTTCGGCCCCGGCCTGGGCCAGAATGTCCGGATGGGCTCCGTGACCGACAAAACCGCGCACGTCCAGCTGATCGCCAATGGCGTTAATCAACTGCGGCGAGGAATCTATCACCGAAACATCGTTCTGTTCCGCAGCGAGGCGTTCGGCAATTCCATATCCGACCTGACCGGCGCCGCAAATGACGATTTTCATGGGGAGATCCCTTTCCCGCTAAACAGTTGACCTGCGCCCACTGCCCATCAGGTCATGCCGAGTGTTTTCAATTTGCGGTGCAGTGCTGACCGTTCCATACCGACAAATTCGGCAGTCCGCGAGATATTACCGTCAAATCTTTTGATCTGCGCCTGCAGATATTCCCGTTCAAAGATCTCCCGGGCCTCCCTCAGCGGGACAGACATCAAATGCTCCCCGGTGCCGGAGGTGGGCAGGCTCGGCAAGGTTTCACCAATCTCGGCAGGCAACAGATCGGCGGTGATCGTGCTGTCCGGTTCGCCCCGGCTCAAAATCATCAACCGCTCCACATTGTTGCGCAGCTGACGCACATTGCCCGGCCAGTCATGAGTCTGGAGAACGGCCATGGCGTCATCCCCGATCGGGCGGAGCGGAATGCCGGACGCAGCTGAAATCTGTTCCATGAAATGGTGCACGAGAACGGGGATATCCTCCCGCCGTTCGGCAAGCCCCGGCACGCGCAACGGAACCACGCTGAGCCGGTGATAGAGGTCCTGCCGGAACAGGCCGGACGCTATATGCTCTTCCAGGTTCTTTGAAGTGGAAGACAGGATCCGGATATCCACCTGCACCTTCTGGCTGCCCCCGACACGGGTGAAGCTCTGCTCGACCAGAACCCGCAGGATCTTGCCCTGTGTCTCGGCAGGCATATCGGCAACTTCATCAAGGTAGAGCGTGCCGCCATGGGCTTCTTCCAGAGCGCCGATCTTGCGCAGCTTTCCCTGTTCATCCTCAATCCCGAAAAGTTCCTCTTCCATGCGCGGGGGCGTGATAGTCGCCGCATTCAGCACCACAAAGGGACTTTTCTGGCGCGGTGACTGATCATGGATCATGCGCGCCGCCCGCTCCTTCCCGGCCCCGGACGGACCAACAATGAGGATACGGCTGTTGGTGCCGGAGATCTTCTGGATTGTCGTGCGCAGGGTCTGGGCAGCCGACGATCCGCCGACAATGTCGCTGGTTTCACCGCTCCGCTGCTTGAGATCCCGGATTTCGCGCTTCAGGCTGGAGGCTTCCAGGGCGCGTTCAACGATATGGATCAGCCGGTCGGCCTTGAACGGCTTTTCGATATAGTCATAAGCGCCGCGCTTGATCGCGGATACGGCCGTCTCGATATTGCCGTGGCCGGAAATGATCACGACCGGCAGGTCTGGATCTGTTTCCTTCAGGACATCCAAAAGGGCCAGACCATCGAGCCGGCTGCCTTGTAGCCAGATGTCCAGAATGACCAGGGACGGTTTTCGTTCCTTGACCGCAGCCAGGGCGCTGTCCGATCCATGGGCCGTGCGGGTGCCATATCCGTCATCATCGAGAATTCCGGCAATCATTTCCCGAATATCAGTTTCGTCGTCTACGACGAGAATATCATGTGCCATGAGCTGCCACTGTTTCTTGATCTTGGTTTTCGCTCTCCAGGTCGATCTCGGCATGCGCTGCCAGAGTGAGACGGACCAGAGTGCCTGTTGAATCAGGCGACGTTTTGGGCGCATCGAGCAATTCGACGCCGCCGCCATGGTCTTCCAAAATTTTGCGGACGATGGCGAGCCCGAGCCCCGTCCCCTTTTCCCGCGTCGTCATATAGGGCTCCAATAAGCGGCTGCGGTTTTCTTCCGGCAGCCCGATTCCATTGTCGACTACATCGACAACCACCATTTCCTTTGGCCCCAGCCCCTCCGTATAGAGACGCACGTTCACGAGCCCCTTGGGCAGGTTCTCGCCCTCCCTGGCACCGACAGCTTCGGTCGCGTTCTTGACCACATTGGTCAGGGCCTGGCCAACAAGCCGCGGATCATAAACCGCTGTCACCGGTGTGTCGGGCAGATCGGCTGTCACGGAGATGTCCGGATTGGCGACCGATTGCATGAACGCCGCATCCCGGACTGCTTCGCGCAGGTCCCCGGACAGTTTCTTGGGCTTGCGCATTCTGGCAAAGGACGAGAATTCATCGACCATCTGGCCGATATCACCGACCTGCCGGACAATCGTATCGATGCATTGATCGAACACCTCCCGGTCTTCCTCGATCCGCTTGCCATAGCGCCGCCGTATCCGCTCTGCGCTGAGCTGAATGGGTGTCAGCGGGTTCTTGATTTCATGGGCTATGCGCCGGGCCACATCGGCCCAGGCCGAGTTGCGCTGGGCGGAGACGAGATCGGTGATGTCATCCAGCGTGATGACGTAACCATGCTCGCGGCGGGTCGACTGTTCGCTTGTGATCCGCACATTGATGGTGCGCAACCGCCCCCCCCTGGTGACTTCAATCTGGGTCTCAGGCAACCGGTCCACATCTCCGGTGAGAAGGCTGCCGACACACTCGGAAAGTTCCGGCACAACTTCATTGAGTGGCTTGTTCAGGATCTGCACTTCATCCAACTGCAGCAGTTCCAAAGCGGACCGGTTGATCAACATGATCGAAGCCTCGTCATCCACGCCGATGACGCCGGTCGACACACCGGACAAGACGGCTTCATTAAAACGGCGGCGCCGATCGATCTGCTCGTTGGCTGCCAGCAGCGCATCCCGCTGGCCCAGAAGCTGACCGGTCATCTTGTTGAAAGTCTGTCCCAGATTGGTCAGATCTCCGCCGGACTTTTCGGTTGCCACCTTGACGGCCAAATTCCCCTTGGTGACTTCATCTGCTGCCGAAATAAGCGCCCGGATCGGGGACACCAGCCGGTTGGCAAAGCCGAAACCGATCCAGATTGCCGAAAGGAGCAGCACCAGCGCCACCCCCAGATAGACAAGCGCAAAGGCAACCTGGACCCCAAAGCGGGAATTTTCCATCTGCTGGTACTGGGAGGCGCCGGTCTCCGCCAGACGCAGATACTCCACCACCCTTGGATCAATTGCCCGCACCGCATAAAGATAGAAATTGTCATAGGCCGACAGTTTCATGATCCCACCCACAAGATTGGACTTGCCCGGCGCAATCAGGGTCGGGTCGCCGGATTTTGCGCGGAAGAAACTTTCCGAGGGCGGCAACGGGATCTTTGCATTCGGGTCCAGGACCACCCGGGTCACCACTTCCCCGTTTTCATTCAGGATCATCGCGGCGAGAATGCCGCGCAGGGACACCTGGGTGGAGAAAAACTGGTCGAACCGGGTCGGCTCAAACTCATAGATTGCCTTGGCCCGGTCGATATCGTTGCTCATGGCGATCAGGTCACCACGCAAAACACGGGCGTGTTCCTGCAGATAGGCCTGGGCAACAGTCAGGGCATTGTCGATGATCTGGCGCGTGCGATCCTCAAACCACCGGTCCAGCCCCCTGTCGAGGGTAACAGCGCCCAAGATCGCCATCAGCACAGCTGGAACAGCAGCCACGAGGCTGAACAGGGCCACCACCCGCACATGAAGCCGAGCTGCGGCGCGCCCGCGCCGGCGCGCCTGCCAGAGCTTCAGGATTTCAACGGAAATAACCCCGAGCAGCACCGCTGCCAGAACGCCATTGATGGCCATGGCAGTCAGGATCACATTCCGGGTCGGATCAATGGAGGTCAAGCCCATCAATATCACAAACGTGACCGTGATGGATACAAGCGCGAACACCATGACCCCAAGACCCGCCCGGCGCCACACCTTGCCTGCGGCACTCGATTGCAAGACGGATTGCTGAACCGTTCCCAGAATCATGCAGCCTCTAAATCCCCCTGGCTCCGGTAGAAATTCCGGTGCGCTTCATCGAATGCTGCAAAGTTATCACACAATGTTGCGAAATTGCGACAGAGCCCGCCACAGGAGTAAATTTCTCAGTGGAAGATCCAGAGCATCTGGTCAAGAAACTGATTTCAATAGATTTTTTTAAAGTTCATTCGCTGCTAATGTTTCTCCGGCGCAGGTCAGAAACAGGCCGAAATGAGGCAAATTCCCTTGTCAGACCTACCTATCCCAGGGAGACAGCCTTCTGCGGAATGAGGCAAGCTTCATGCGGCCTCATTCCGGCTGATCACAGTAAACACGACAAGACACCAAACGTGCCTTTGTTAGCGCGCCGACCGCATGACCTGAATATCCAGGTCCCGGATTTTCTTGCGCAGGGTGTTCCGGTTTACTCCCAAAAGCTCGGCCGCTTTGATCTGGTTGCCCCGTGTGGCGGCAAGCGCCGCACTGATGAGCGGATATTCCACCTCCCGCAAGATGCGGTGATAAAGGCCCGGGGGAGGCAGAGCTTCTCCAAACGTATCAAAATAGCCGTTCAGGTATTTTTCCACCGAGCCGCCGAGATTGATGGTTTCTGAAACATCTTCTTCGGCCGAAGTGACACTTGGCTGGCTCAGTTCCTGATCCAGCAGGCTTTCACTGATGACATCCTGCGGGTAAAGCGCAGCCAACCGTCGCACCAGATTCTCAAGCTCGCGCACATTGCCCGGCCATCTGTAGCGGCGCAGCATGTTCAGCGCACCCTGGTCAATCTGCTTGGCCTGAAGACCTTCCTTTTCCACGATGGAAAAGAAATGGCGCACCAGATCCGGAATATCCTCCACCCGCTCACGCAGGGGTGGCAACCGGATCGGTACGACGTTCAGCCGGAAATACAGATCCTCCCGGAACAGTCCCTGATTAATCAGATGGCGCAGATCCTTGTTGGTGGCCGCAACAATGCGCACATCCGTCTTGATCGGCGTACGCCCCCCAACCGTGGTATATTCCCCCTGCTGCAGTACCCGCAAAAGCCGCGTCTGGGCTTCCATGGGCATATCACCGATTTCATCGAGAAACAGCGTGCCGCCATCGGCCTGTTCAAAACGGCCGGAACTCCGGTTCTGTGCCCCGGTAAAGGCGCCTTTCTCATGGCCGAACAGCTCCGCCTCGATCAGGTCGCGCGGGATCGCGGCCATATTGATCGCTACGAACGGGCCGTTGCGGCGCTTGCCATAGTCGTGCAGCGCACGGGCAACCAGCTCCTTGCCGGTTCCCGACTCCCCGTTGATCATCACCGTCAGATCGGTCTGCATCAGCCGGGCCAGAATACGGTAGATTTCCTGCATCGCCGGAGATCTGCCGACCAGGGGCATGCCTTCCCCGGCATCGTCAATGTCCAGCGTCGGCCGCTTTTTTGGCTCTTCAAGCGCCCGTTGGACAATATTCGTCAGCTCTTTGAGATCAAACGGCTTTGGCAGGTATTCATAGGCGCCCTTTTCCGACGCCTTGATAGCGGTCATGAAGGTGTTTTGCGCGCTCATGACAAGAACCGGCAATTCCGGACGCATCTTCTTCATGCGCGGCAGCACATCGAAGATATTCTCGTCCGGCATGACCACATCCGTGATCACCAGATCCCCGTCTCCTGATGACACCCACCGCCAAAGCGTCGATGCGTTTGAGGTCAGCCGGACCGTATAGCCGGCCCTGGACAGAGCCTGATTGAGAACTGTGCGGATCGCAGCATCGTCATCTGCAACAAGGATCGTACCTGTCGGCATTGTTATTCGGTTCCTTGGCTCGTCTGACCTGGGGATGCCAGGCCTCCGCCGGTATAGGCAGGCATGAGGATACGGAACGTAGTTCTTTCACGCTGACTGTCACATTCTATGACACCGCCATGGTCGCCAATGATTTTGGCAACAAGCGCGAGCCCAAGCCCGGATCCGTTGGTTTTTGTGGTGATGAAAGGTTCAAACAAATGCGGCAGGAGATCATCCGGCACGCCCGGGCCATTGTCCTGCACGCAGAACTCGAGCGGCAGACTGACCCGCTGATCTGTT
Source organism: Roseibium sp. AWQ4_290 (assembly GCF_056160985.1). NCBI lineage: Bacteria > Pseudomonadati > Pseudomonadota > Alphaproteobacteria > Hyphomicrobiales > Stappiaceae > Roseibium > Roseibium sp. AWQ4_290. Next base: position 36,182 of record NZ_JBSWYG010000029.1, on the reverse strand, counting down.
CCAGGAACGGACAGCCGCACGCCAGGCCTGAAAGCAGTCGAAATGCGGATTTCACCATCCGGGTCATCGCCAATGGCTTCACTGGCATTCTTCACAAGATTGAGGAACACCTGAATCAGCTGATCCTTATTGGCATAGACCGCTGGCAGGGAGGGGTCGTAGGTCTCCACGATACGCTTGCCGCGCGCAAACCCATTGTCGGACAGGCTTTTGACCCGGTCGAGCACAACATGAATATTAACCGGCTCACGCTCGATCGGCCGCTCGTCGGAAAAGACCTCCATCCGGTCGACCAGTTTCACGATCCGGTCGGTCTCGTCCATGATCAGCCGCGTCAGGGAGCGGTCGTCATCGGCAACCGATTGTTCCAGCAGCTGGGCGGCGCCCCGGATGCCGGACAAGGGGTTCTTGATCTCGTGGGCCAGCATCGCGGCAAGCCCGGTCACCGTCCGGGCCGCACCGCGGGAAGTCAGCTGCCGGTCGATTTTTTCCGCCATGGTTCGTTCCTGGAACATCAGCACCACGGCGCCCGGCCGGTCGGCCACCGGCGCTGCATTGATGTCGACGATCTTGGGCGCACCGATGCGAGGCGAACCGATATCCACCTTGTATTCGTTGACTGGCGCAGCCCGTTCGCGCACCTGTTCAAGCAAGGTCAGCAAGGGGCTGCCAAAGGGAACAAAGTCACTGATCGGATGCCGCCGGAGCACGGCCGCGCTGGAGCGCATGAAAATTTCAGCCGCCATATTGGCCGATTCAATCACACCGTCCGGCGCAACAAGAAGAACCGGATGCGGCAGAGCGTCGAGAATAGTCGGGCCGTCGCTGGCGAGCATGGCCACACGGCCCTCTTCGGTCATTTTTTTGCTCACGCAGCCGTCCGTTCGTTTGAATTGGAGAACCAGTCCAGAGCCAACCGGAGCACCTCTTCCGGCTGGCTGGACGTCATCAGGGTTTTGCGAACAGGGCCGGGCAAGGGCGCGCTGCCCTGGGCAAGCGCCTCGTCCAGATACCAGCCCAGATGCTTGCGGGCGATGCGCACGCCCTGAAACTGGCCATAGTGGCTCAAGATCGCCTGGTAATGCTCCGCCACAAGCTCCGCCAGATCCGCTCCGCTCGGGGCAGCAGGCAAGGAACCCGTTAGAAGATACCGGCCCACATGACCGGGCAGCCAGGGACGGCCATAGGCCCCCCGTCCAATCATCACCCCATCCGTACCGGACGCCTCAAGCATAGCATGTGCATCTTCCGGGCTTTTGCAGTCGCCGTTCGCGATTACGGGTAGCCGTGTTGCCGCTTTGACACGGCCAATCGCCTTCCAATCGGCCTTGCCCTTGTAGAATTGGCACCTGGTGCGCCCGTGCACGGTGATCAGCTGCACCCCGGCTGCCTCCGCGCGGCAGGCAAGCTCAGCGGCATTCAACGAGGTATCGTCCCAGCCAAGCCGCATCTTCACGGTGACCGGAAGATCGACCGCTCCAACCGTTGCCTCAATCAAGGACAGCGCATGATCAAGGTCCCGCATCAAGGCGGACCCGGAATAGCCCGATGTGACCTTTTTCGCAGGACACCCCATGTTAATGTCAATGACGTCGGCACCCAGATCCGCAATAACCTTGGCCGCCTCACCCATCCAGCGCGCTTCCCGGCCGGCCAGCTGGACAACATGCAGCCCACCGTCCTGGGCCTCGGCCCGCATCTGGGTTTCCGCATACCCTTTTATGAAGGATTCGCTGGCCACCATTTCGCTGACAACCATGCCCGCGCCGAAACGCGCAGCCAGACGCCGAAAGGGCAGATCTGTGACCCCGGACATCGGCGCCAGAACGGCCGAGTTCGGTAAAATAGTCGATCCAATAGCGAGGGATTTCACGGGTGCGGACACCAGGCTCTCTCTTTTGCTCATTACCTGTGCAAATTTCTTTCTGCCTATATTGTAGACAATTTATGCAACGCAACAAGTCTAAATTTGCGAAAGACGTATGATCTTCGTTAAAGACCGTCAAAGTTTTATGCAGGACCAGCCCGCAAGGAGACCGTCAATGGCCAAAACCGCAGCCGCCCTGATTGTTGCGGCGGGGCGCGGCACCCGTCTGGCGGCGCCCGGCGACACACAGCCGAAGCAATACAGACGCCTCTGCGGCCGACCGGTGCTGTCTCATACACTGGAAGCCTTGGCGAATCATCCTCGGATCGGAAAAATTCTGACTGTCATCCACGCAGATGACCAAGACCTGTTCGACGCCGCAGCCGCAACCACAGCGCCCACCACCCGCGCCAAGCTCCTGAATGCCGCCTTTGGCGGCCCCACCCGCCAGGCCTCCGTGCTGGAAGGGCTCAAGGCGCTCAGACCAGAAGCTTGCGACTTTGTCCTGATCCATGATGCGGCCCGCCCGTTTGTCCCTTTGAGGGTATTGGACGACATTCTGACCACACTGGACACGGGCGCAGATGGCGCCCTGGCCGCACTTGCCGTTGCAGATACGCTGAAACGGTCAAACACAACCGGCGGGCGCCTGGAAACAGTCGACAGAACAAACCTGTGGGCTGCCCAGACACCGCAAGCCTTCCCGTTTGAGCTCATTTTGAACGCCCACCTGAAAGCGGACCATGAGCATGAAACCGGATTTACCGACGATACAGGCCTTGCCGAATGGGCCGGATTGACCGTCCAGCTGTGCGAAGGCTCACCGGACAATTTCAAAATCACCACCCTCGCCGATCTTACACGCGCAGACCGCCAGGCTTCCATGACAGACCCAACCAAACCCCGCTCCCAGCCCCCCTCTCTCGACGCCCTGCAGGATGTCCGCACAGGGATTGGCTATGACGTTCATGCCTTTGAAGACGGCGAAGCCGTGATCCTCGGCGGCGTCACGATTGACCACACAAGGAAGCTGAAAGGCCACTCGGACGCGGATGTGGTACTGCATGCCATCACCGACGCCACTCTCGGCGCCATTGGAGATGGTGACATCGGCAGCCATTTCCCGCCAAGTGATCCTGCCTGGAAAGGCGCCGCATCAGACCAGTTTCAGGACGATGCCATCCGGCGGGTCGCAGCGCTCGGGGGCCGCCTGGCTCATATCGATGTCACCATCGTATGTGAAGAGCCCAAGATCGGTCCGCACCGGCCGCAGATCCGCGAAACCGTTGCACGTATTTGCGGCCTGCCGGTCTCCCGGGTCTCCATCAAGGCGACCACATCGGAACGGCTCGGATTCACAGGCCGCAAGGAAGGAATCGCGGCCCTTGCAAGCGTCACCGTACGCTTGCCCTTTGATGAGAACGAGACATCGGACTATGACTGACGCCCCTTTGACCAGTTTAAGTGCCCTGATCCCCCTGGCTGAAACGCTGCTGGACGCCTTGAAGGACCGGGACATCATGATTGCCACTGCCGAATCCTGCACCGGTGGACTCATCTGCGGCACACTGACAGACATTGCAGGGTCCTCGGCCGCTGTGGACCGGGGTTTCGTCACCTATTCAAACGAGGCCAAGACGGAGATGCTGGGCGTCCCCGCCGAACTGATCGCCCGCGAAGGCGCGGTCAGCAAGGAGGTCGCTCTTGCAATGGCCGAAGGAGCCCTGTCCCGCTCCAAGGCCGGCATTGCTGTTTCCGTGACCGGAATTGCAGGCCCGGGCGGCGGGTCTGAGGAAAAACCAGTCGGCACCGTGCATCTGGCCGTCGCCAGATACGGTCAGCCGACCCATCATATGCATTGCCGGTTTGCAGACCGAGGCAGGCAGTCAATCCGCCTGGAGACAGTTCAAACCGCTCTTAGGACTGCCTTGAACGCCCTGACCACAGAAAAGACTCGTTAACGATACTGGAATTTTTGCTGCAACGCAGGTTTTTACATTATAAAAACTACTTGACGTACCGTTGCGTGAACCACGTATCGTGCAGGCATGAAGCGGTTTCTGGCACTTCTAGTCGTCATGGCAAGTATGAGCGGATCTGCAATTGCGGAGACCCCGCCGCTTGCGGGAGACTACTTTCTGATCGCCCGCAACACGTCCGGCTCGTTTATTGGCAGCCACAAAGTCTTCACCAAGCTCTCTGTCGGCACCAGAAAGGTTCAATACTGCGCCTATTCCTATTATGTACGCGGCAGCACGATCGCCTGGTCCCAGATTGAGGCCAGACGGGGCCATATCATCCGCCTCGAATACAATTCAGGACGCGGGTGGCGCCCTATTTGCGCCAGCCCCGAACAGCAGGTGACCCTGAAGGATATCGGCGTCAAACTCAGCCCCCAAGACTATCTCAACAGTCTGGAAGAAAACCCAAAACAAAAGAACCTTCTGGCCTCGATTAAATCATTTTTCGGCACGGATGAGCCTGAAGAAGCGGAAGCCGAAGGCAGCTACCACGAGCGCTGATGTGCCGCCGCACCTTTCACCCCCTCCGCCTGAAATTTAGCACCAGCGAATTATATCAACTTTTAGTAAAACGCACCGTCGGCAATCAACATGTTCTATAAGAACCTCTTCTATGTTGCCGCTACGGTCGTCACAACAAAAACCTCTCGGGGCACCCAAGACCCGCTGCAGGGGACCAATCTCATGCGCTTGAAAATTCTCACGCTTCTAGGCGGGTTTTGCCTTCTGTCTGCCAGCGGCGCCATGGCCCAGAGCGACGTACCCAAGATAGGAGACATCTATCTCATTTCCCGAGATGGCCATCAGACATTCCGGGGGTCCCACAAGATCTATAAAAGGAAGTCCGAGGGCCTCGTTGAAGTCAGCTATTGCAACCGCACCTACTGGGTCCGGTATGCGACGGTGGCCTGGACCGAACTTGAGGTGGAGCAGAATTACGAGGTGCGGGTGGAACATAACTGGGGGAAAGGCTGGCGGCCCATTTGCGAGCACCCCGAAGAACAGGTGACCCTCAAAGGTCTCGGCATCGAAGACGATCCCCGGCTCGTGATGCATGAATTGTATGATAACGGCGCGAGCAAGAAACGGGAGGACCGTTTTGCCTCCATACGCGAGGCGTTCAATCCTCAAAATCTTGATGAAGCCGCGCAATCGCTCCGGGGCGAATAACACGAGCCTACCGAGTAGCCAGCCCGAGGCAAAAGTTAACAAATAAGTAATCTAAAGATTTTATTCTCGATCAAGTGGGGCACATATGGGCTCACATAAGGACATCGGGGATGAAACACTCTGTCTCTTGGATTACCGCAACAGTGCTAGGCTGCATTTGCCTGTCGAGCACTGCGATTGCGCAAAGTGACTTCTACATCCGTTCCCAATTCTCCAACGGCAAATTCACCGGCTTTCACGAGATCCTGACCAAGCCAAAGGTCGGCTACTATCAGGCGCGCTATTGCGACCGGACTTTTTGGGTGTCCTCCGGGACGGTTCTTTGGACAGAAGAACAGTCGGAAGCCGGCAATTCGCTCGTTCTTGAAGAAGTCACGGGTCAGACCCGCACCGTCGTCTGCTCGGATAAAACCGCCTTCGCAACCCTGGAAGAACTGGGATTGTCCGAGCGGGAGATTGCCAAATTGCGGGCGGAAAATGCGCCGCTGAACATGAGATCAAGCCGCCTGCGTACGATCCGGGACGCCTTCAAACAATTCAAATGAAGACAGAATCCTTCTTTAGGATACGCGCAGGGTCACACAGAGAACCGGACAGGATTTTTTGAGGCGATCCTGCTGATCCAGTCCACAAACAGGCTCGTTTCCCGTGACTGTCGGCTTACGGACAGAAAATAACCTTCATTGGCACTCAGCAAGACGGGCCGGACCGGTGTTACAAGATTGCGCCTGATGGACGGACGGGCAAGCATTTCATTGACCGGGCAGGCCCCGGCGCCTTGCACCGCCAGCTCCGGCGCGGCACAACATGTGACGGCCACATTGGGTCTTATTTTTTTGAGGTTGGTTGACACACCCGGCCCGCCACTTTCAGCGGGCAAGCCAACCACAAAGACGGGTATGAAGAGACGGCCTGAGGCCGGTCAGGCGCCGTAGACCTGATCGGCCCGGGCCTCAAACGCGCTGGAAAATTTCCGGAAGGCCTTGTCGAACATCACGCCCATAAGGGATCCAAGCGTGCGGCTCTTGAACTCATAGGCAATATAGAAGCCGACCGTGCAGCTGCCCTCTCCAGCCTCTTCAAAGGTCCATTTGTTTTCAAGATGCTTGAACGGGCCGTCCAGATATTCCACCAAAATCGTGCGCTCAGCCGGGCGCAGTTCAACCCGGCTGGTAAAGGTTTCCCGGAACAGCTTGTAGGCCACCGTCATGTCGGCCACCAGCACGCTACGGCCATCCTCCAGCTCCTTGCGGCCGCGCACATGCAGGTCCTGGCACAGAGGCACGAATTCCGGGTATTGCTCCACATCCGCCACAAGACGGAACATTTTGTCCGCCGGATGCTTGACATTATGTGAGGATGAAAAACTGGGCATGCAGACTGTCCGGGCCTTTGGGACGCGTGTTTCAGTGACCGAGCTTGGCCTTGCGCGCAGCGCGAAGGTCGGCGAAGTCTTCCCCCGCATGGTGGGACGAGCGGGTCAGCGGACTTGCAGAGACTTTCAAAAAGCCCTTGGCATAGGCAATCCGTTCATACCCTTTGAATTCCTCCGGCGTCACGAAGGACAGCACCGGGTGGTGTTTCTTGGACGGCTGGAGATACTGGCCAACAGTCAGGAAATCCACATCGGCGGCTCTGAGGTCATCCATCAGCTGAAGCACCTCGTTGCGGACTTCTCCAAGGCCGACCATGATGCCGGATTTGGTGAACATTTCCGGATCGAGTTCCTTCACCTTCTGCAAAATGCGGATGGAATGGAAATAGCGCGCACCGGGCCGCACGGTCAGATACTTTGACGGAACCGTTTCAAGATTGTGGTTGAACACATCGGGCTTTGCCTCAACCACAATTTCCAGCGCCCCGTCCTTGCGCAAAAAATCCGGTGTCAGCACTTCGACCGTCGTCTTCGGTGCAGTCTTGCGGATGGCCTGGATGACATCGGCAAAATGGCGGGCACCGCCGTCATCCAGATCATCCCGGTCAACCGACGTGATCACAACATGTTCCAGCCCCATGGTCGCCACCGCATCGGCCACCCCCTGAGGTTCATTCTGGTCGACGGCTCCCGGCATGCCGGTGCGCACGTTGCAGAAGGCGCAGGCCCGTGTACACGTGTCGCCCAGGATCATGAAACTGGCGTGTTTCTTGGACCAGCATTCTCCGATATTGGGGCAGCCGGCTTCCTCACAGACGGTTACCAGATTGTTCTGACGCACCACATCCTGGGTTTCCCGGTAAACCGGCGAGGTCGGCGCCTTGACACGGATCCATTTCGGCTTGCGCTGCACCGGATTGTCCGGACGATGTTCCTTCTCCGGATGACGCGGGCGGGCATCGGATTTCGGTCTCGGGCTATTAAGCGTGTCGACAATCGTAACCATGGGCCTTAAGTGTCGTTATTCCTCTGAAAGGTCAAGCCAAAATGGTGGTGAGCCAGCTATGTGCTAAGCGCAGGTCTGACCAGTGTTGCCAGCCTTTGCCGGGCCTTCTCCGTCAAGGCATGCGCCTTGCGGCTGACCTCGTTTATCTGGACGATCACGGTGACCGCTTCGGCCACCGGCCGGCCATCCTGGAACACCTGCTGAAACAGTTTGAAGGAGCTGCGCCCGATCTCCTTGACCGCAGTGCCGATCTCCACCTGGCCAGGCCAGGTCACTTCGGCCAGAAAATCAAGTTCCAGCCGGGCAATCACAAAGGCGGCACCTTCATCCATCAATTGACCGCCGATCAGAAGCTCGACCCGGCCTGTCTCCAGAAACGTGTTGAAGACCGCATTGTTCACGTGGCCCTGCCGGTCCGTATCCGCATAGCGCAGCTTGTCGGATGTTCTTAAGGGAAACGCCTCCATACCGGGCTCGTCCAGAGGACCCGGCGCATCCTCTTCCCGCACCACATAGATCGAGGCTGGCACATCGCCCTCATCGGTCAAAACCAGCGTTTCCACGCGTTGATAGCCATCCCCCTCAAAGGCGTCCAACCGCCCCCAAAGTTCGGCAAGGCTGTCGGCCTCGAAAAGAAAGACTTCAATCGTCTGGCCTTCCGAATCCAGAACCAGTCCGGGAAACCCGAGCGCGGCTCCCCAGCCGGTCTGAACCAGCCGCCCACGCACCGTGCCCCTGCGCCAGCGCCCCTTGATATCGGCCAGCTGATGGTGATTGGCCCGTCCGGGCGCAAGAGTTCCATATGTAGCCAGCCGGGTGGCGGCACGTGAAGACAATTGATCCATTTAGGCTCCCGTCCTTCCGATTACCCCCGCAGCTTACGCCACAAAAACAGGAACAAAATGGCGCCAATGGTGGCCAGGATCAGTTGATCCAGAATGCCACCAGTAACCTGCAGACGGAAAATTTCCGCCAGTTTTCCACCGATCAAGGCACCGATCAACCCAACCACCAGGCTGCCGAGGACCCCTCCCCGGCTGTTAAGCACCCGGTGAGCAACCGCGCCCGCGACAAGGCCGATGAAAACTGCGACAATCAAGCCCATCGCGGATAGTCCTTTTCTCTGTTCAAACCAGTACCCGGGCAATCAGAACAACAATAATCGCACCGATGGCGGCCACAATAATCTCGTTCACAAGAGCATTGCCGAGATTGATATTTATCCCGGTCGCCTTGACGAGAAACCCGCCGACAAAAGCTCCGATGACACCGGTCAAAAGGTATTTGAGGAGCCCCCCACTGCCGCCGACAAACAAGCTTGCCAGCCACCCGGCTACAACTCCGATGACCACCCAGATCAAAATTGCTTTTGCATCCATTTCGCTTTCCCTTTTCCCCAACAACTAAGCGCGTGAACCATGCTCCGCTCTTTCGATAGAAGCACTGTAGCTAAAGGATGTGTCAGCACAACTCACAGACAGGGCGTTGACGCGCCAATTGGCAAAAAACTGGCAGGCTATGGAAGGCCAAGTCCAAAAACCACTCCTGCATGCCAAATACACTTGAACGTGAGCTTGCGCGCTTCTCTTTGCAGGCTGATAGCGGTTACATGCTCCCCCTCTCCAAATGCACCCGGAAGAGCCAAGGAACCGGCAATGCGGCATCGGAAACAGGTACGACGCCCTGGACGACTGCCACCCAGTGAAAAACTGCTGTTTCAGCAGTCTTCGGGCCATGTTCGCAACGTAAACAAGCAGCACATTCAACGAAGCAGTCAACGTCACCTCCTCACGAGGCTTGAGCGTTCAGCTTCCCCATCGACACAGAAATCTCAATCCGTCGCAGATAGAAGCAAGCAAGACCTGTCTCCATGACTGCAGGAAAGCGGCTTCGGCAGATCCTTGCCGAAGCCTTCGTAAATCAGGCGTTCAAAACCTTTCCGTATGCGTCGAGCACAGATTCCTTCATCATCTCCGACAGGGTCGGATGCGGGAAAATCGTGTGCATCAACTCTTCTTCGGTGGTCTCAAGGTTCATGGCCACCACGAAGCCCTGGATCAGTTCGGTCACTTCGGCGCCGCACATATGCGCCCCCAGCAACTCGCCGCTTTTCTTATCAAAGATCACCTTGATCATGCCGTTGTCTTCACCAAGGGCAATGGCCTTGCCGTTGGCATTGAACATGTAGCGGCCGACGCGGATCTCGCGGCCTTGCTCCTTGGCTTTGGCTTCGGTGAAGCCAACAGAGGCGACCTGCGGATTGCAATAGGTGCAGCCCGGGATCTTGCGGTGGTCCATCGGATGCACATCCGGCACACCGGCGATCTTTTCGATGCAGATCACACCTTCATGCTCGGCCTTATGCGCCAGCATGGGCGGTCCGGCCACATCGCCTATGGCATAAAGACCCGGAACATTCGTGCGCCCATACCCGTCAATGACGACACAGCCCCGGTCGGTTTTCACCCCAAGGGCTTCCAGACCGATATTCTCGATATTGCCCTGAACCCCGACGGCGGAAATCAGATGGTCCGCCGTGATCTGGCTCACCTTGCCGTCCTTGGTCTCCACATGGGCTGTTATGGAATTGGCCGCCTTGTCGACCTTGGTCACCTTGGCTTCCGTGATGATCTTCAGACCCCGCTTTTCCAGCGCCTTGCGGGCGAATTTCGAAATTTCCGCGTCTTCCACCGGCATCACGTTGGCCATCAGCTCGACCACAGTCACATCCACACCCATGGAGCGGTAGAAGGATGCGAATTCGATGCCGATGGCACCGGAGCCCATCACCACCAGAGACTTCGGCATCTTGGCCGGTTTCATGGCCTCGAAATAGGTCCAGATCAGCTTGCCGTCCGGCTCTATCCCCGGCAAAGCACGCGGACGGGCACCAGTCGCAACAACAATGTGCTTGGCCGTATAGGTGCCCTCGCCTTTCACGCCCTTGGGCACCGGGTGCTGCGGCTCGACCACCGGCTTGGTTGACTTGCCGACAACAATCTCGCCCGGCTTGGTGAGCTTGGCTTCACCCCAGATCACGTCGATTTTGTTCTTCTTCATCAGGAAGCCGACGCCACCATTCAGCCGCGCAGACACGCCGCGCGAGCGGGCCACCACGTCCTTGACGTCAGCCTTCATGGTGCCTTCCAGCGTGAGGCCGAAGCTTTTGGCGTGGTTGGCATGGTCGAAAATTTCAGCGGACCGCAGCAGTGCCTTGGTCGGAATACAACCCCAGTTGAGGCAGATGCCGCCAAGATGCTCGCGCTCGACAATGGCGGTCTTGAAGCCCAGCTGGGCGGACCGGATCGCAGTCACATACCCGCCCGGCCCGGAGCCGATGATGATCACATCGTAATTGGTGTCAGCCATGGTGTTTTCCCCGGCGAAAGAAATCATCGTTCAAAAACGGCGCGGCGTTGCCGCCGCGCCGGAGAGCATGGGTCAAACCAGCATGCTCATCGGATTTTCGATGTAGCCCTTGAAAGCGGCAAGCAACTCCGCCCCGAGCGCCCCGTCCACGCAGCGGTGGTCGGTGGACAATGTCACGGTCATAACCGTTGCCACGGCAAGCGCGTTGTCCTTGACCACCGGGCGTTTTTCACCAGCACCGACCGCCAGAATGGTGGCATGGGGCGGGTTCACGACGGCCGAGAAATCCTTCACGCCCATCATGCCCATGTTGGAGACCGCAGTCGTTCCGCCCTGATACTCTTCGGGCTTCAGCTTGCGTTCCTTGGCCCGCTTGCCGAGATCCTTCATTTCGTTGGAAATGACCGAAAGCGGCTTTTCTTCCGCCCGGCGGATGATCGGGGTGATCAGACCGCCCGGAATTGACACAGCGACCCCCACATCGGCATGTTTGTGCATAACCATGTTGTCATCCGTCCAGGACACGTTTGCATCCGGAACATCGCGCAGGGCAAGCGCAAGCGCCTTGATGGTCATGTCATTCACCGACAGCTTGTAGGCCGGTTTGCCATCCTTGTCGGTGGCAGCAGAGCCGTTGAGCTGCGCCCGCAGGGCCAGAAGCGCATCCAGTTCGCAGTCCACCGACACATAGAAATGCGGAATGGTCTGCTTGGATTCCGTCAAGCGCTTGGCAATGGTCTTGCGCATGCCGTCATGGGGCACGAGCTCATAAGAGCCTTCGTCAAAGAGCTTGAGCACCTGATCCGCAGACGGGCCGGAGACAGGCGCCGGAGCGGCAGCAGCCACCTTGGGCGCTTCTGCCACCTGAGCTGCCTTGCCGGTTCCAGTGGCAATCGCCGCCTCAATGTCGCGCTTGACGATACGGCCATGGGGCCCGGTGCCAGACAAGGCGTTGAGATCCAGGCTATTCAGCTTGGCGAGGCGCCGGGCCAAAGGCGAGGCAAACAGACGCACGCCGTCTGCGGCTGCAGGAGCCGGTCCGGCGGGCGCTGCCGCCGGAGCAGCAGACGGAGCCGATGCAGCGGCAGTTGCCGGGGCTGTTGCAGACGCTGCAGCAGGCGCTGGAGCTGCGCCACCGGACGTATCGATGGCACTGGCCTCCTCGCCGTCCTCAAGCAGAACGGCAATCAGCGCGTTGACCTTCACGCCCGCAGAGCCTTCGGGCACGACGATCTTTCCGACCGTGCCTTCATCCACTGCTTCGACTTCCATCGTGGCCTTGTCGGTTTCAATCTCGGCGATCACATCGCCCGCAGCAACCTGATCGCCTTCCTTGACCAGCCATTTGGCCAGATTGCCCTCTTCCATGGTCGGGGAAAGGGCCGGCATGGTGATATTGATTGGCATGTCCGTCTCCCTCGCCTCAGGCTGTGTAGGTCACGGCCTTGACCGCATCGATGACTTCCGGAACGCTCGGCAGCGCGAGCTTTTCAAGATTTGCGGCATAGGGCATCGGAACGTCCTTACCGGTCACCCGAAGGATCGGCGCATCGAGATAATCGAAGGCTTTTTCCTGAACCTGATAGGCGATTTCGGAAGACACCGAACACATCGGGTAGGCTTCCTCGATGGTGACAATCCGCCCCGTCTTGCGAACGGAGGCCAGAACAGTGTCTATGTCGAGAGGGCGGATGGTGCGCAGGTTGATCACCTCTGCGGAAATGCCCATGGCCGCCAGTTCCTCAGCTGCCTGCAGCGTATAGGTCATGCCGATGCCCCAGGAGACCAGCGTGACATCCGTGCCGCCCCGTTCCACCTTGGCCTTGCCGATCGGCAGGACAAAGTCTTCCATATCCGGAATGTCAAAGGAGTGGCCGTAGAGGATCTCGTTTTCCAGGAAGATCACCGGGTTCGGATCCCGGATCGCTGCCTTCAACAGGCCCTTGGCATCCGCTGCGGAATAAGGCTGGACCACTTTCAGACCCGGCACATGGGCATACCAGGACGCATAGTCCTGGGAATGCTGCGCGCCGACACGGGCCGCTGCCCCGTTCGGGCCGCGGAAAACAATTGGCGCGCCCATCTGGCCACCGGACATATAGAGCGTCTTGGCAGCGGAGTTGATGATCTGGTCAATCGCCTGCATGGCGAAGTTGAAGGTCATGAACTCTACAATGGGTTTCAGGCCTGCCATAGCCGCCCCGACACCTAGACCGGCAAAGCCGTGTTCGGTAATCGGCGTATCAATGACGCGCTTGGCACTGAATTCATCCAGAAGCCCCTGGGTGATCTTGTAGGCGCCCTGATACTCGGCCACTTCCTCGCCCATGACGAAGACATCCGCGTCCCGGTGCATTTCCTCGGCCATGGCATCACGCAGGGCTTCACGGACCGTTGAGCTCTTCATCGCCGTTCCTTCCGGAACTTCCGGGTCAGACGCGGGCTCAGAGGTGACCGGTGCGGGGGCAGCAGGTGCGGCTGAAGGAGCTGCAGCCGCCGGACTTGCCGGTGCGGGCGCGGCGGCCGGAGCTGCTGCGGCCGTATCCATGGCGCTGGCGTCTTCGCCTTCGCCCAGAAGGACGGCGATTTTCTCGTTGACCTTGACGTTGTCTGTTCCCTCGGGGACCAGGATCTTGCCAAGCGTGCCCTCGTCAACCGCTTCCACTTCCATCGTGGCCTTGTCGGTTTCGATCTCGGCAATCACATCACCTGCGGAAACGGTATCGCCTTCGGCTTTCAACCACTTCGCAAGCTTCCCTTCTTCCATTGTCGGCGACAGCGCCGGCATCAAAATATCTACAGGCATATTTTCCCCCGGCGTTACAGCAAGATGTCGGTATAGAGTTCAGAAACGTCCGGTTCCGGATCGTTCTGAGCAAATTCCGCAGCTTCGGCAACCTTCGCGCGCACATCCTTGTCGATGGACTTGAGGTCGTCTTCACTTGCCCAGCCGTTGTGAATCAGGCGGGAGCGCACCTGCTCGATCGGGTCGTGCTCGGTTCGCATCTTTTGCACTTCGTCCTTGGACCGGTATTTCGCCGGGTCGGACATGGAGTGACCGCGATAGCGGTAGGTGATCATCTCCAGAATGTAAGGACCCTTGCCTTCGCGGCACCAGGACAGTGCCTTGTCGGAGGCGGCCTTAACGGCGCGCACATCCATACCGTCCACCTGCTCGCCCGGAATTCCGAAGGACGCGCCGCGCTGGGAAAGATCCGTCGTCGCCGACGCCCGGCTGACGCTGGTGCCCATGCCGTATTTGTTGTTCTCGATCACATAGACAACAGGCAGCTTCCATAGCTCCGCCATATTGAAGCTCTCATAGACCTGGCCCTGGTTGGACGCACCGTCGCCGAAAAACGCCATCGCAACGTTGCCGTTTTCGCGATACTTGTTAGCGAAACCCAGCCCGGTTCCCAGCGAGACCTGGGCCCCCACGATGCCATGGCCACCATAGAAATGCTTCTCCTTGGAGAACATGTGCATGGAGCCACCCTTGCCCTTTGACAGGCCGCCCCGGCGCCCGGTCAACTCGGCCATGACAGCACCCGGATCAAGATCCATTGCCAGCATGTGACCATGGTCGCGGTAGCCGGTGATCATCTGATCGCCGTCCTTCTTGGCCATCTGCATACCGACCACGACAGCTTCCTGCCCGATATACAAATGACAAAATCCGCCGATGAGGCCCATGCCGTATAATTGCCCGGCTTTTTCCTCAAATCGGCGGATCAGAAGCATTTCGCGGTAAGCGTGAAGTTCTTCATCCTTGTCGAACTCTGCGATCGCAGGTTGCGCCTTGCTGGCGGAACCGCGGGTCCGGCTTGTGCTCTTCGAGCTAGCGGCATTGGTCTTTGATGCTGTGGCCATAACCCTCAATCTCGGCGTGACGTTTCCCCTAAGACAGGTAGGTGCAACTTATCCTGTTGCTCCTGTCAATCCAATCTGTCGTTTTTGGCGGATGAGATCAAGTTATCTTATTGAATAGACGAGATTTTTAGACACTTAACTTGAATTATGTTAAATTTGGAAAATCAACTTACTTTAAGTTCATACTATAATGATGGCCAGGGCGAAGCACCACGAGCTCGTCCGTATGAACCAGATTGAGATTGAGGCGGGCCCGTTCATCCAGCATATCCGGATCCAGGCTTTCGGGGCGCAGAAGACTGACCCGGGCAACGAGATCCTTGCGCTCAGCAGAAAGAACAGCCAGTTCTGATTCCAGTTCTGACACTTGGCTTTCGATCATCGCCCGACCGACTAGGCCAAGCTCTCCGCTCATGGCGTGGAACCCGAAATAACCAAGGGCTGCAATGGCAATTGCAGGTGTAACAAGACGGCGCAGAAAAGACTGTTTTCTCTGACGTGTGGCAGCTCGGGGCACTCTATCGGACCTTAACGCTATACTCTGGTCTCTTTGTTCCAGCACTATGCGCCGTTAGGTTTAATAGAGTCTTGAGATGACGGCTCAAATCCAACCCAAAATGCGGGAAGCCGGAGACCGGGGACCGCCTCCTTTGCCGGAGCGCCATCGGAAACCGGACCGGGCAAACTTGAGCTCAAAGGAGCAGATCCTGCCCGGGGTGCCATAGGCAGGGTATCTGCCGGTCTAAGACTCCAGCGCCACAATCTGGGCCGGTTTCTGGGCAAACAACGCTGAGGAACCCGGTTCATGTCCTTCTTTCGGTCTTTCAGGCACATGCGCCTCGAAAGCTGAAAGCCCCTCGCTGCGCTTGATTGATTTCATTGACAACTTTTCAAGGAAGAAAAACATGCGTTTAGCTGCTCACCTGTCCGGTATCGTGTTTGGGGCAATGGTCTCAGCTGGGATCACGCTGGCAGTGCTCGACAAACACGTGTTCTCCCGGCTGTTCCCGGACACTTCTGTCGAGGTTCCCGTTTTGCCGCCGCAGATCGTCCTACAGGAGGACTGGCAGGTATCTGACGCAGAAAATACAGTACTGCTGTCATATTGGGCGCCGCTCCTTGCATTCCTGCGGGAGGATTTTCCCAAAGCAACAGTAACGTTTGCCCTGAGGCGGCCGGAAAAGTCAGTCGGCGGCTATCCGCACCTTGGCAGGAGCGGCTTGATGGAAGACCTCGACAAGGCTGCAAAGGCGGGGGGCTGGGTTGACGTCGGCAAATACACCTTCAACTCAGGTATCTATCTCATGAGGGGCTACGAGCAGTCGGGACATGTCTTTGCCGTCCTAGCATTTCAAGACGGGTTCCAGAGGGAAACCAACGCAATCCGGCTGACCCTTTCAAGCCCGGCAAGAAACCCATTCGATGTGATCCCGTTGATCATCTTCACCGATGTCAGCTTTGAAGACGGTCGCGCTCCCTGGATCGACCCGGCGGCTCCGGTACTGACCCTTGAGAACCAGACACCCGTCTGGAACCCCAAACCGGAGACAATCTGTTCACTACCCCCCGCTGAACGGACCAAAGATCCTAAGCCGCCGCCAGCCGCACCAGTTTGGTCAGAACAGTTGCCGTGCCCTTCAGCCTGGCTTCGGTCCGCTCCCAGTCGCGGCTGAGCACAACCTTCTGGTCCGGCCGGATCTTGGCCAGAACACCCTGCTCGGCGATATAACCGACAAGGCCGGCCGGGTTGGAGAACTCGCTGTTGCGGAAGCTGATCACCATGCCCTTCGGCCCCGCATCCACCTTCTCCACATTGGCCTTGCGGCACAGCCCCTTGATGTAGACGATCTTCAAGAGATGCTGGACCTCGTCGGGCAGCGGACCGAACCGGTCGATCAGTTCTGCACCAAAGGCATCAATCTCCTCGGCCTCCGTCACGTCCCCGAGGCGCCGATAGAGCTGGAGCCGCAATTGCAGGTCCGCGACATAGTCATCCGGGATCAGCACCGGCGTGCCGATATTGATTTGCGGTGACCACTGCTCCTCGCCGGTCTCGGCGCCGCCATCCTTCAACTGGGCCACCGCTTCTTCCAGCATCTGCTGATAAAGCTCGAACCCGACCTCCTTGATATGGCCGGACTGTTCCTCGCCCAGCAGATTTCCGGCCCCGCGAATGTCGAGATCATGACTCGCCAGCTGGAACCCGGCGCCGAGTGTTTCAAGGGATTGCAGCACCTTCAAGCGCCGTTCAGCCGTGGTGGTCAGCGTCTTGTTGGCCGGAACCGTAAAGAGTGCATAGGCACGGGTCTTGGACCGGCCCACCCGGCCGCGCAGCTGATAGAGCTGTGCAAGGCCGAACATATCCGCACGGTGCACGATCAGCGTGTTGGCCGTTGGAATGTCCAGCCCGGATTCCACAATGGTGGTGGACAGAAGGACGTTGTACTTGCCCTCATAAAAGGCATTCATCACGTCCTCCAATTCACCCGGAGGCATCTGACCATGGGCAACGGCCACTTTGAGTTCCGGCACCTGCTCTTCCAGAAATGCCTGGCGCTCGGCCAGATCCGACAGACGCGGACAGACATAAAAGCTCTGCCCACCCCGGTAATGCTCCCGCAGCAAGGCTTCGCGCACCACCAGCGGATCAAAGGGCGAGACGAATGTGCGCACCGCCAGCCGGTCCACCGGCGGCGTGGCAATCAGCGAAAGTTCCCGCACGCCGGTCAAGGCAAGCTGGAGCGTGCGGGGAATGGGGGTTGCCGACAGGGTCAGTACATGAACGTCCGACTTCAGCTCTTTCAGCCGTTCCTTGTGTTTCACCCCGAAATGCTGCTCCTCGTCGATAATCAAAAGCCCCAGATCCCGGAAGCTGATCGATTTGCCCAGCAGCGCATGGGTACCGACCACAATGTCGACCGACCCGTCAGCAACCCCTTTTTTGGTCTGGGTCAGCTGCTTTGCTGGCACGAGCCGGGACGCATGGGCCACGTTGATCGGCAGGCCGTGAAACCGTTCCGAAAAGGTCTTGAAATGCTGGCGGGCCAGCAAGGTGGTGGGCACAACAACGGCCACCTGCCGTCCGGACATGGCAGCAATGAAGGCCGCTCGCAGCGCCACTTCCGTCTTGCCAAAGCCAACATCGCCGCAAACCAGCCGGTCCATGGGCCGCCCGGAAGACAGATCCTCGAAGACGGAATCAATCGCGGTCAGCTGGTCATCGGTTTCCTCATAAGGAAAACGGGTTGCAAATTCGTCATAGACCCCGTCCGGGGTCTCCACCACCGGCGCGGTTTTAAGCGCCCGGGCCGCTGCGGTCTTGATAAGGCCGTCGGCGATTTCCAGAATGCGCTTCTTGAGTTTGGCCTTGCGCGCCTGCCAGGCACCGCCGCCCAGCTTGTCCAGCTGGGCCTCCTGGTCTTCCGAGCCGTAGCGAGACAAAAGCTCAATGTTTTCAACAGGAAGATACAGCTTGTCGCTGCCCGCATATTGCAGTTCAAGGCAATCATGCGGTGCCCCCACAGCCTCAATGGTCTTCAGACCGATAAAGCGGCCAATGCCGTGATCCACATGGACAACCAGATCGCCTTCAGAAAGACCTGTGGCCTCGGTAATGACATTCGCGCCCTTGGCCTTGCGCCGGGACTTGCGCACCAGCCGGTCGCCCAGAATGTCCTGTTCGCCGATGAACGCAACATCCTTCAGTTCGAACCCGTGCTCAATGCCGAGCACACAGAGCGCAGAGGTTCTGGCAGACAGGCCTTCCACGTCCTTGAGCGTGGCAACCTCCTGAACGGAGCCAAGTCCATGGTCGCCCAGTATCTGTCCCAGCCGGTCCCGTGAGCCTTCTGACCAGCAGGCGATGACCGTGCGTTTGCCCTGCCCTTGCAGATCGCGCACATGGGAGGTCAAGGCATCGAAAATATTGACGTCTCCCGCGGCCCGTTCCGCAGCAAAGCTCCGTCCCTGGCGCCCGCCAAGTTCGACGACTGTCTTTCCCGAGCCTGGTGGCGGCGTAAACGGATCGAGCGCAGCGCTTGCCCTATCGGCAATCATCCCGGTCCATTCCCGCTCTGTCAGATAGAGGCTATCCGGTTCGATCGGCATATAGGGAACCGTTCCGGAACTGGCGCCCATGTCGCGGGCATCCTGACGGGCCTTGTAATGTTCACCGATCTGCTCGGTCCGCTCGCGCACCGCGTCGGCCATGCTGGTGTCGAGCACGATCGGAGTGTCCCCGATATAGTCAAACAGGGTCTCCAGACGGTCATGAAACAGGGGCAGCCAATGTTCCATACCCGCATAGCGGCGGCCGTCGCTGATCGACTGGTAGAGCACATCCTCCCGGCTGGCGGCGCCAAAACCGGCCAGATAGGACCGGCGGAACCGCGAGATGGCCTCGTCCGAGAGAACCACTTCGCTCATCGGCACCAGATCCAGCCTCTTGAGCTGTTTGGATGTGCGCTGGGTCTCGGCATTGAATGAGCGGATCGATTCCAGCGTGTCACCAAAAAAATCCAGCCGGACAGGCTCCTCAGTTCCGGGCGCGAACAGGTCGACAATGCCGCCGCGCACCGCAAACTCCCCGGTCTCACGCACGGTCGGTGTGCGGGAAAATCCATTCATTTCCAGCCAGTTGGCAATCGCAGTCATATCAATCTGATTGCCAGGCGCCATGGCGAAAGTCTGTTCGGCCATGAAACTGCATTCCGGCAAGCGCTGCACGGCAGCATTCAGCGTGGTCAAGAGAACCGTCTTGCCGGGGCCGGACACGCCGCGTGCCAATTGGCCGAGAGCCATCAGGCGCCGCGCGCTGATTGCCGGGTTCGGTGACACCCGGTCATAGGGCAGACAGTCCCAGGCCGGCAGCTGAAGGATATTCGCCTCAGGTTCAAAGAAACCGAGCGCTTCGCTGATCATGGCCATGCGGGTGGCATCGCGCGCCACAAAAACAAGCGCCAGCCCGTCCGCCTTGCTTTCCGCCAGAAGCCGCGCCAGCGCATAGCTTTCAGCGCCATCGGGCACCCCGGCCACAGTTACATTGGCCAGGTCCTTGAGCAGCCTGTCAAACACCAAGATAAGTCCTTGTTCTTATTGCGTGATCCCGGCGGGGCCGGCCGTTTCGTGATAAGCGATGATCCGGCGGTAAAGCGGGCCGTCCCACTCCACGGGCAAAGGTTTGCGGCCTGTCATCCAGGCATAAAGGTCCTGGTCATGGGCGGTGAGCAGATGCTCCAGCTCGCGCAGCTCCTCTTCTGTCAGAGTATCGATCTGCGCGTTTGCAAAGCCCCCCAGCAGAAGGTCCATCTCTTTCATGCCCCGGTGCCAGCAGCGGAACAGGATCCTCTTTACCCTGGGCGGCCGGGCGCTTCTCGGGTCATCACTTGGTTTGCCGGTCGTATCGGACATCGTCAGCCTATTTTCAAAGATGCGCCGGAAGGATCTGGAGAGCACAGTCTCTTAACAGGGCCACCGGTCCGGAAAAATCGTGACGGTTATATAACGCCAGCAAGCTGGCTTGTCAGGGCCTTGTCGAAAATTGGTTCAGATATTTGTTCACTTATTGTTCTCCTTATTGCGTGCGTCTTCCACTTCATGCAAGAACAGAGATGAGGCGCTGAAGCCGCGCCGCCTGAAAGAGCCTGTCAGTTATACAAGATGCGCCCACCCGTTCTTGATCCGCTATTTGCCCCCGTCTCGACCCTTCCGGGCATCGGGCCGAAAATCGCCAAACTGGTCTCCGCCCTTGTCGGCGGCCAGCCGGACCGGGATGCAACAGTTGCCGATCTTTTGTTTCATGTGCCCCACAGCCTGATCGACCGGCGCCACAGGCCGGGTATCGCCTATTCGGAAAATGGTGACATCGTCACCCTGGACGTAACAGTCGGCCAGCATCATGCCCCGCCGCGCCACTCAAAAGCGCCCTACCGGATCAGCGCGCATGACGATACGGGCCAGATTACTTTTGTCTTCTTTCATCCACGCCGGGACTGGCTGGAAAAAACCTTCCCGGAAGGGGAGCGGCGGATCGTATCCGGCAAGGTGGAGTGGTTCAATGAACGGCCGCAGATGGTCCACCCGGACTATTCCCTGAAACCGGAAGAAGCGGCAGACATGCCGGCCATCGAACCGGTCTATCCGCTGACGGCAGGCCTTGCCTCCAAAACCCTGCAAAAGGCCATGCGCGCTGCGCTGGACCGCGTGCCCGTTTTGCCCGAATGGTTGAACGAGGCCTATCTGCACCAAACCGGCTGGCCGGATTTCAACGACGCCCTGCGCACGCTCCACGAACCCAAGGACCGCCAGGACACCGAGCCGCAATCCCCCTATCTGCAGCGCCTTGCCTATGATGAATTGCTGGCCAGTCAGCTTGCCCTTGCGCTTGTGCGGGCCAACATGCGCACGCTCGGCGGCATCGCCCGCACACCCGAAGGCAAGCTGCAACAGGCCGTCATCAACGCCCTGCCCTTTCAACTCACCGGCAGCCAATCCAAGGCGATTGAAGAGATCAACGGGGATCTCGCCGAACCGACGCGCATGTTGCGGCTGCTTCAGGGGGATGTCGGCGCCGGGAAAACCGTGGTCGCCCTCGCCGCCCTTGCCCAGGTAATTGAAACCGGCGCACAAGGCGCTCTGATGGCCCCGACTGAAATTCTGGCCCGCCAGCATTTTGCGTCGATGGAAGCGATTTGCAGCCGGACCGGGATCCGGCTGGCGCTCATGACCGGCAAGGACAGCCAGAAAACGCGGCGGCTATTGCAGGAAAAACTGGATCAGGGCGAGATCGATCTTGTGGTTGGCACTCATGCCCTGTTTCAAGGCTCTGTCTCTTTCAAGGACCTGGGGCTGGTCGTTGTGGACGAGCAGCACAGATTCGGGGTGCATCAGCGCCTCGCTTTGTCCGGCAAGGGAGAAGGCGTTGACGTGCTGGTGATGACGGCAACCCCGATCCCGCGCACACTGGTGCTCACCTGTTTCGGCGATATGGATGTCTCGCGCCTGACCGGAAAACCGGCCGGACGCAAACCGGTCAAAACCGTTTCCGTGTCCCTCGACCGGCTGGACGAAATCATCTCGCGGGTGGGCGCCGCCATTCAGGACGGGCAAAAAGTCTATTGGGTGTGCCCACTCGTGGAGGAATCGGAAAAAATCGACCTTGCCGCCGTGGAAGACCGGCACCGGGTTCTGGAACATGCCCTGGGCCGGCGCATTTCCCTGGTGCATGGACGTATGAGCGCAGAGGAAAAAGACGCGGCCATGGCTGCGTTCAAAGGCGGAGACACGAAGGTTCTGGTCGCGACCACCGTGATTGAAGTGGGCGTTGACATTCCGGATGCTACCATCATCGTCATCGAACATGCAGAACGGTTTGGTCTCGCCCAGCTCCACCAGCTCAGGGGCCGCGTCGGCCGGGGGGACAAACCGTCCTCCTGCGTCCTTCTTTACAAGGGGCCGCTTGGAGAAACGGCGGGCGCACGGCTGAACATCATGCGGGAAACCAATGACGGCTTTCTGATTGCCGAGGAAGATCTGAAACTGCGCGGCGGCGGCGAAATCCTCGGCACCCGCCAATCGGGAACGCCCGGGTTCCGCATCGCCCGGGCAGAGGACCATGCCGACCTTATGGAAGTGGCCAGGGACGACGCCAGACTGATCCTGGAAACCGACCCGGATCTTGAGACAGACCGGGGTAAAGCCTTGCGCTGCCTGCTCTATCTCTTCGGGCGGGATGCCGCGATACGATTGCTCCGGGCAGGCTGACGAATGCCCGGCCCAACAAATCACCCTCCATTGCTGGAAAGCTTGAATCAAACCCAAAATCCAATGTCACATCACATTTGATTCAGTGCATAAAGGTTCCGCTTTACGACGGCGGCTGGGCTGCGGGGTCTAGCCAGTATTCTGGCGTTTCCAAAGGCGTATCTGGAGTAAGAGCCGGATTTGGTATTTGAAATATCTTCCGTTTATGGAGACCGGCTTTTTTCAGATCATCTGCAAAGTACTTGTAGAAAATTTCGTCAAAAGAACCATCTTGCATCATTTTGCGCAGACCATCTTCAAATCTTTTTGCCAGATCCGGACGTTTGGGCGAGACGAATATGTAGGTCGGTGTTGGGATATACAGGGCGATATGTGTATCTATAACGACATCCGGGAATTCATTTCGAATCTGTTCGTGCTCGAAAAAAATCTCGTCAATTCCGCGGCCAAAAGTTGTAAACCGGCCCACCTCAAGCATCTTGAAAAGATTTTCTTTGCTATCGCCATTTATGACGACAAATCCCGCTTGCTCCATCGGCAATCGAGTGGACCATTGTGTCCCGGACCCAGTAGGAAGTTTTTTAAAGTCCTGAATTGAATTAATCTTTTTTAGGGTCTCCTGATCACGCTGCCTTATGAAAAAGAGACGGTACCCCTGCAATCCCTTCCTTAGTGGGATCCGTATCGTGATCAGATTTTCTTCCCATTTCGGGCTGGTTGCCATCGCAGAGTATTCAATAAGCTCGCCCTCAATCAAAGCCGCCAATTTTCTACCACGCGACACGTCTGTTCGTTCAATGACACGGCGCTTGGCGGCATCTGGAGTATCAGTCTTAGCCAAGATGACGTCTATCAATTCGTCAATATAGCCGTTGTCCGCTTCTGAAGACGCATTGGCTTCATTATCTATAAAAAAACAAAATAAGAAGGACAATGTTATGAAAAATGAAAAAAAATATTTCATTTTAAAGTCCAAATTCTTTGGATGTTGAAGACCGGAATCTAGGGCAGATACACCTTCAATTGACAATTTCTGGCCTCCCCCCCCTGAAAGTCCGTCATATTAAGACTAAGCTGTTTCCAATTGATGTAAATAGACTATAGAACGCTTTTGAGCCGGATCTAAAAGTGGTTAAGTGAAATCAAAAGGTTGTGATTCAATGATCATGGGCTCAGAAGGCGGCGGCAAATCTGCGGCTATCGCCTATACCCTGATCGAAACCGCAAAACTTAACAACACCGACCCGCAAGCTTGGCTGACCTGGGTTCTGGCGCAAATCGCCGTCCACAAGATCAACCGCATCAACGCCTCATGCAATGGTGTTCCGCTGCAAAAGCAGCGGAACAGAGCGCGTCGCACCATGAAGACCGGATTCACCGGACGGACACGAAGCGAAGCCAGTTTGCGAAGATGAATGAAGTTATTGAGCCGGCCGGAGAATTTCAGGCTTATGGCAACAAGCGCGTCGTCGTAGATACGGGGCCGGTGTTCTGCTTGATGTCGGTTCCGGTCAAATGGTGCAGACTTAGCAAACGATACTCTAGTGTGGTGGACTTGAATACGCCTCATTTGTGCAGCGCGCGCCGGAGCGGATAAAATTCCAAAAACGACACTAGTGGCTGCGGGCACCGCCGATTAAAATGTCCGGGTTGGGCTTGCGCGCCAAGTCCAGCCAGAACTTGGAGAATGCATCAGCAAAGCGGGCCATTTCGTCTGGAGACGACGGTTTGGTGATATGGGCATTGGCACCGGATTTATAAGAAAGATACACACTTTCCTCCAGATCCAGTGACGTCAGAATAATCACCGGCAAATGGCCGAGACGCGGGTTCAGGCGGATCAGCTTCAGCACCTCATAGCCGTCTTTTTGCGGCATATTTACATCCAGCAGAATGATGCATTGGGCATCCTCATGCTCAGACTGCCGCTCATAGCTGAACAGACCGAAATAATCGAACAGATCATAGCCGTTTTCGAAATGCAGGAATTCGACGTCCCCGCCCACTTTCAGCGCTCTCTGGATCACCAGCGCGTCGTGCGGGTCATCGTCAACCATCATAATTTTCAACTTCTGATTCATGGTGGTTCCGGCCTAGCTTGGTCCAGCACGTCGTTTCGACAGCATGAACACCCTTCTCTTTATACATACACAAAAAACTATAAAAACAAGCGAAACCAGCAAATAGATAGAATCATTTTACAACAAATATAAATAAGAGTGATTTATGTATTAAATAACAATGTTCTTATTGATATATGATTTCGGATCAAGAAATAATTCCCTAGGATTTCAACCGGGAATTGGTCTTTTCTGTGTATTTTTTCTCCTGATGCGTTGAATAATTCCGCAGGGGAAGACTCTATTAACAAAAGCCCGATAATGAAAACTGACGAGTAAAGGTGAACTGCGTCATGTCCCAAGTTGACATTCTTTTGGTGGACGATGACAGGGAGGAAAGCTTCCTGGTGGACCGGCTGTTGCGCCGGGATGGCGCCGGGCGGTTTTCCCTGGAAACGGCGTCCTCCAGACGGGAAATGATGCAGCAGCTCGCTATGCGGCGCTATGACGCCATCCTGCTGGACCTTCATTTGAGAGACGCTGCCGGTCTTCCGCTGATCAAAACCTGCCTTAGCAGCTGTCCTGGCGTGCCGGTTGTGGTACGCACCGGCAGTTTCGCATCGGAGGCCGCCCGGGCCGCACTCCATCTCGGTGTTCAGGATTTCATCTCCAAGGACCAGCCTTCCGGCGAGTTGCTCACCCGTACCATTTTGCATGCGATCGAGCGCAAGAAGGTGGAAAACGAGACCACCAATCTTGCCTACACCGATCCTTTGACGGGCCTTGGAAACCGGCGCCTGCTTGATCAGACCTGGCAGGAGCTCCAGAAAAGCAAACGCACGCCAAACCGTTCCGTCCGGTTGCATTTTTTCGACATTAACGGCCTGAAAGCGGTGAATGATACTCAAGGCCACCATGCGGGGGATCTGTTGATCAGCACCATCGCAAACCGCTTGCGTGAGATTTTCGGATCACAGACGGCTCTCTTCCGGATTGGCGGTGATGAATTCTGCGCGGTCACTGAGGCCGCCGACACGGACCCCTCCGCCATGGCGGCAGTCATCCGGGCTGAAAGCCTGCTCGACTTTCAAGTCGGTCTGCCCATTTCGGACCTTGGGGGATATCAGCCCTCTATCGCCTGCGGCCTGCAGGTGTTCCGCATCGGCGCGCTTCCAAAACTGGAAGAAGCGCTGAAGGTGGCGGATATGGATATGTATGCGGATAAGGAGCGCAAGAAGTCGGACCTGTCCGGTGATCTTCCCCGGCACACAGCCTCCTGATCCAAGCCTCCCCTTGACCCAGGGAGGGCTCCAGGTCATCAGCCTCATACCACCCTCAATAGCTAGGAACCGATCTGACCGTTTTTGGGGACTGTTCGGCAAGGAGCAGGTTGCAGGGCGATATGGTTTATCGTTCAAAACCTGGAACGCAGCTGAACAGACCTCAAACACGGCCCCGGTGGCCTGCTCCGGCCCGCCGGACTGCGTTGCGCCGCTTGAACGGCCATAAAGGCCGTCCTGCGCAACGCGCCTTGCCGGCCAATCCGGACCAGCGCCATCAGATGGGTTTCTATCTATTCAGGTTGGTATGAGACCGGAGCACTCCTGGCGAAAGCGCTCACATCGCCAGCATGCTTCCTTCGCCGCCAGCCAGAATGACTCGCCTCATAACTGTATTTTCACAATTCTTTGATCACCGGCGGGCAGCAGCCCCCAGATAAAAACGCGGGCCGTTCCGCCCGCGTTCCAATCTGCCGTTCACACCGTTCAAAAAAGATCAGAGCCTCACGCAGACTTGCGTTTAACCGCCTTAAACTGGGTAATATAGCCGTGCGCCATCATGCGGATTTCCGCCGCCGCCTGCCGGTCTACCGTCGACTTCCCCCGTACTTCCTGGCTGATCTCCCCCAACTGCCGCGTCTTTTGCACAAGATCGGAAACCGTGGCCAGTTTCTCGATCCGTTTCTGAAAATCAATGAAAGTCTGAGGGCGCCTGGCGCTGCGGCTATCGGACATTCAGTTGCACCTTTTGTCTTTTTCAATCCTGCGCAGTATTGCGATTCTTCGTTAAGTGACATTACGATACGTAAATTAAATTAAGAACGCGCTAAAGACCTGCAGCTGGACCACATTCAAGATGTCAACACATTTGGACCAAGACGTTACGGAGGACGATGTCCGCATTGTCGCAATTGGCGCCAGCGCTGGCGGCCTCGATCCTCTGGAGCAGTTTTTCGAGGCCATGCCGGCCACCAGCGGCGTCGCCTTTGTGGTGATTCAGCACTTGGCTCCTGATTTCCGCAGCATGATGAACGAGCTGCTGGCCCGGCACTCAACCATGCCGATTCACAAGGTGGAAGATGGCATGGAGGTGGAGGCCAACACGATCTATCTCAATCCGCCGCGCCATGACATGCGGGTGGAAAACGGCAAGTTCATTCTCTTGCCGGCAAGCCAGGTCGGCGCGCTCAATCTGCCGATCAATGCGTTTTTCACCTCCCTGGCCCAGCAATTCGGCGGGCACGCCATTGGTATCGTTCTGTCCGGCACCGGATCAGACGGCAGCGAGGGGTGTCTGGCGATCAAGTCTGCCGGAGGCGGCGTGTTTGTCCAGGAGCCTTCGACAGCCAAGTTCGACAGCATGCCCCTGGGTGTCATCAACCAGGACATTGCCGATGCGGTCGCCGACCCCCAAACTCTGGCCCATTATCTGGTAGACTATTTGAACGGGGATAGCCCACGGGCGCTGCGCGGCATCCACAAGATCCGGATGACGGACCCCTTTGCGATGATCTTCCACATCCTGAGGGAACGCTACGGCGCAGATTTCAGCTACTACAAACGGGCGACCATCGAGCGTCGGATCAAGCGCCGCTGCAATGCGCACAGCGTCGACGACCTGATGACCTATATCGACTTGCTCTCTGTCGATCCGAACGAGGTCTCTGCTCTCTACAACGACCTGCTGATTGATGTAACGGAATTTTTCCGGGATCAGGAAGCCTTTGACCTCGTTAGCGAAAGGGCAATCGGCCAACTCGTTGCAAAGATGTCGGCAGAAACACCGCTCAGGATCTGGGTGCCCGGCTGTTCGACCGGGGAAGAAGCCTATTCCATTGCCATTCTGGTGGCAGAACATGCCCGCAAGAACACGATCCCGCTCAATCTGAAAGTCCTGGCAACGGATCTGCACGCCCGCTCTCTGGATGCGGCCGGGTCTGGCGTCTATGACGCCTCTGCGGTGAAGAATGTCGACCCGGACATCGTCAAACGCTATTTCGAGGCGGACGGAAACTACTATCAGATCAAGGGGTTTATCCGGAAGCTCGTTGTGTTCAGCCAGCACAACATCATCAAGGACCCGCCATTTACCAAGATTGACCTTGTCAGTTGCCGTAACCTACTGATTTATCTTAATGATCTAGCCCAACAAAAAGCCCTGGCCCTGTTTCACTTTGCGCTTTGCAAGGACGGTTTCCTGTTTCTGGGCCCAAGTGAAACCGTCGGCAAACTGGACTCCGAATTCCGAACGATCGACCAGCGCTGGCGCCTGTTTCAAAAGATCCGCGATGTCCGGCTGGTGGACAGTACAACACTTCTGATCCGCAACGGCCTGACGAATCCGGACAACATGCCCGGCTCGGATGGCCGGCCTCAGTATGGCATTCCGGCCAATCGCACGGAAACCCGCCGGGCTTACAATGACGCCTTGAAGGAAATGCTCACCCGCTACGCCCCTGCCGGGTTCCTGCTTAGTGTCGAAGGAGAACTCAGCCACATATTCGGCGATGCCAACCGTCTGTTGAAGCTGGAGCCGGGCAGTTTCAACCGGAGGATCACCGAGCTGCTGCCTCAGCATCTCAGAGTATTGGTCGCTTCTGGCCTTGAGAGGATGAAAGCCACCAGTTTCACTCCGTTCCGCCGCTCCATGCCGATCGAAACGGAGGCCGGCAAAGTCACCTATTCCGTCAGACTTGAGGGACTGCCGGATGCGGATGGTCAAGTGGAATTTCTGCTACTGACCATAGAAGAGACCCAAGAACTGATCCAGGAGCCTGGCGGAGCGGCCCCGGATATTGAAATCACTCCGTCAGAGACCTCCCTCTTTCTTGAGGCGCGTGTCCAGGAACTGGAACGGGATCTCCAGTCAACGGAAGAGAGCCTTCAAACTACGATTGAAGAGCTGGAAACCAGCAACGAAGAACTGCAGGCCACAAACGAAGAACTGATGGCCTCCAATGAAGAGCTGCAAAGCACCAATGAAGAGCTGCACTCGGTTAACGAAGAGCTCTATACGGTCAGTGCCGAACATCAGCGCAAGATCGAGGAACTGGTTGAACTGACCAGCGACATGGACCATTTGCTCAAGGCCACGGACATCGGCACAGTGTTTTTGGGCAGCGATCTGGAGATCCGGCGTTTCACCCCTGCCGCAACCCGGACCTTCAACCTGATCCCCCAGGACATCGGACGGCCCATCTCCCATGTCACGGCAAAGTTCAACGCAGACGGCTTTCTCACCTGGGCCCGCTCGGACCGGGATCTCTTTGAAGACTACAATGAATACATCGTCGTGGAGGACAGGCACTACCTGTTCAGGGTCCTGCCCTATCTTAACGAGGCCGAAGCCTCACAAGGCATGGTGATTACGATTGTCGACATTGACCTGCTGAAACGGGCCGAAAGCGAAATCGAGACGATGGCCAGCCGCTATGACCAGGTGCTGACTGACATTCCTCAGGTGGTCATGTGCTGGCGGGCCTCCGATGGCCAGATCACCTATGCCAATGAGCACTTTTCCCGTCTGGCGGGCTTCGACCGCAAGGTTCTGCTGGGCGAACATGTCTCACGGCTGGGTGACTGGCCCGGCAATCCGGTTCGGATCGACATCAAGAAAGTCGAAAATCTCCAGCCCGGTCAGACCTGCCTGTTCCACTCGCAATACCTGGAGACCGGCGGGCAAGAAACCTGGTGGGATATCACGTGCCGCGCGCTGGGATCAGGCCATGCCGACACCCTGGAATATATGGCCACGGCAACAGACGTGACCGGGCGCGTGAGCCAGGAGCAAGCCCTCAAGGCGCTGAGTTCAATTGACATCAAAACACTGAGAAGCACTGAGGATTTGGCGGACAAGGTTTTGACAATTGGATCTGAATATTTCGGCCTGAGATGTGCGTATTTCGCCCGTATTTCCGAAGATCAGCACTCCATCAGCCATTACAGCTACGCCAATGAGGCGGCACAGAAAATCATAGAAGCAAAGGAAAGGGATCTGAAATCGACGCCTTGCTCGGAAGTTGTGGCAAAAGATGCTGTTGTCGCGTTTTCCTCCCCAGAGGAAGCCTCTTCCGGCAAGCGCTATTTGATTGACGGCCAACCGGTACATGCTTTCATCGGTGGCCCCGTTCATCTCAACGCCCACCTTGTCGGGGTCCTCAGTTTCCTGGATTTCAATCACGACCGGGTAAAACCGTTTTCCGACATCGAAAAGGACTTCATGCAACTTCTGGTGCGCTGGTTCGAATTAATGGCAGAGCATGTCGAGCAATCCCAAAAACTGCGCAAGAACGAACGTGAATTGAAACTGATCTTCGACAATGTGCCGTCGCGGATCTGGTACAAGGACGACAAGAACCGCATTTTGCGCATCAATGAAACGGCGGCCAGATCCATGGGACTGACTGTTGAAGAGGCCGAAGGGGCCGAAACCCAGGACCTGTTTCCGGAAATGGCCGAGAAATACCATGCGGATGATCTTGAGGTCATCAATTCCGGCAAGGCCAAATACGGCATCATCGAGAAATTCACGCCCCGGGGCGGCACGCATGGCTGGAGTTCAACCGACAAGATCCCCTATACGTTCAACGAGGACGATGAACGGGCGGTGCTCGTCGTATCGACCGACGTTACAGATCTGAAAGAACGGGAGATCGAGCTGGCCCGGGTGAACACAGAACTGGACCTGCAAAAGCGCTCCTATGAGGACCTTTACAAACGCACTCCCGTCATGATGCATTCGATCGACAATGAGGGAAACATCGTTGAAGTCAGCGATACGTGGCTTGAGAAGCTTGGCTATGACCGCGAGGAGGTCATCGGCCACCAAAGCACCTTGTTTCTAACCGAAGCCTCGCAAAAACATGCTAAAGACAACATCATTTCCGACTTCTGGGAAAAGGGCTATTGCACCAATGTGCAGTATCAGTTTATCCGAAAGGATGGGTCGCTGATCGATGTGGAACTCTCCGGCATCATTGACAGAAAACAGGGTCAGCCGGAGCGGACCCTGGCGGTTCTGGTGGATGTGACCGACCGGAATGAGGCGTTTGTTGCCCTTGAAAAGGCAAATTCCGACTTGGCCTATGCCAATGACGGGCTAAAGAAATTCGCCTATATCGCCTCCCACGACCTTCAGGAGCCCTTGCGCAAGATCCAGCAATTTGGCGACATGCTGTTCACTGAATATGGGGACAAGCTGGAGGGCGACGCCAGCTTCTACATGGATGTCATGCAGAATGCCGCCTCCAGAATGCGCCGTCTGATCCGGGATCTTCTGTCCTTCTCCAAAGCCTCCAATGCGGAAATTCAACGCGAAGAGCTGCCCTTGTCGCAAATTGCGAAACGGGCCGTTGCCGATCTGGATGAGCGTATCCGGGAAGCGGGCGCCAAAATTACCATCGAAAAACTCCCATCCGTGCGCGGCGATGAAGCCATGACCCTTCAACTCATGACCAACCTTTTGTCCAATGCCGTAAAATATCACAAATCCGGTGAAAAACCTGCTATTGTGGTATCTCCCTTGAGCAATGGAGCAGGGGCCGGGTTCTGCGTGACCGACAACGGCCTTGGTATTCCGCAAGAGGACCAGGCCAGAATTTTCGATGCCTTCTCAAGGCTCCACACGCAAAGCGAAGTGGATGGATCGGGGATTGGTCTGGCAATCTGCCAAACGGTGTGTGACCGGCAGGGCTGGTCCATTTCCGTGGACAGCTGCGAAGGGGAAGGTACTAGGTTCAAGGTCATATGTGCTGACAACGAGGCTGCCCGTGAGTGAAGACATCGCCTATGTTGCCATGGTGGATGACGATCCGATTGACGCTTTTGCTGTCAGGAAGGCGCTTGCGCGAACCAAGCGCCGGGTAAAGTTTGACCATTTTGACAGCGGCGACAGCTTCCTCACGTTCCTGGACTCCCTTCAAGCCCCCGGACGCGAGCCCGGAGACTGCCCGGATATTGTGCTTCTGGACGTTAACATGCCCCGAATGGACGGGTATGAGCTGTTGCAACAGCTCAGGTCCCACAACGACACCGCCGCCCTGCCCGTGATCATGCTGACCACATCGGAAGCCAGCGAGCATGTGACACGCTCTTATGCCTGCGGAGCCAATTCCCACATCGTCAAGCCCAGCACGGTGGCGGACATGAACCGGATGGCCGATACCCTTATTGACTATTGGATCGATCTGGTCCGGCGGCCGGACAGCATCACACTTAAAGATCCGAACTAATACCAGGCGCAAGTGATCATGAGTTCTCTGATGACCCAATCGCGTTTAACGGCCAGGCACATCGCGCGGGCCGGTCCGGCTGACCGGGCAAGCGGTGCGACGATGTCCGTTGGGTGGAATTGGCTCACCGGAGGCTGCGCTTGGAGGGACTTCGAACGAGATCGCATGTCTTGCACGCCCCCCCGTATCGGCCTGCGACGCGCTCCTGGCCGAAGAGCCTCCAGGCGCGGTCAAATAGATCATCATCAATTGCGCCTGGCATCCCCCCAGTGAACTGCCCCCTGACCAGCTTGCGCCACCATCTGCGGCAGGCAACCAGCCAAGCGCATACCGATGCGGAACGCGCCGTGGAAGCGCTCGCCCCCTTCTCCAGCGAAACGGCTTATCACCGGTTTCTGAGCGCGCTTTTGATGCTGCATGAGACTGGTCTGGCCGCCGCAAGCAGCTTGAACATGGCAGAGCTGCTGGCCATGGAACAAGAGGCCGTTGCCCTGCTGCGGACAGATCTTGAGAAGAGGCCCAAGAAACAGCCCCTTGAGTTCCAGGCCGCCAGTCACAGCGGCACGGCATTCACGCCATTTGAAGGCGCTGGCGAAATCACAGGCACGCTCCGGCTCTCCTGCCCGCCTCCCTGCGATGCCGGTGCCTGGGGCAAGCTCTATGTCTGCCGGGGATCCGCCCTTGGAGGGGCTGTCCTGTCGTCCAGAGCCGCGCAGTTGAAAATCCGCAACAGCAGGATTGGAAACGGGTATTTGACGTCCTGCGCCCGGACGGGCGGCACAAACTGGCGCCGGTTCTGCACCTTGCTGGAGACAGCCCAACCCGATCCCGGAACGGCAGAGGCTGGAGCGCTGGACATGTTCGGGACTTTCGGCATGGTTTTGCGAACAAAGGGATAGGCCGGACGCGCTCGCCTGGAAAGGCTTGACTCAAGCAGACTATGCCCGGAGCCACAAAACGTCAGCCCCAGCCTGTCAGCGCATCAGCGGCCAAAACCAGTTCCGCCGCCGGAAACGGCTTCAGGAGCGTCTGCTGGGCCCCAAGGCGCGCCGCCTGCTGCAGGAAGAAGCTACTTTGCAGTTCTCCCCCCCCCGGATCAGGAGCCCCTGTCACTGCAATCACAGGCGGCGCCTTGCGTCCCATCGCGCAGAGCTTGCCGATCAGTGACAGCCCGCCTTTTTCTGTGTTCGTGAACAGGTCCGTGATGACAATGTCGTAAAGGCTATTGTTCAACGCTTCGATGGCCTCTTCTCCAGAATAGGTCAGTTGCACCTTGTAGCCGTTGCGCTCCAGCGCATCCTGCCAATCCAGCGCCAGGCTGACATTATCTTCCATGATCAGGACAGTTTTCATAGATCACTTCTTGTAGAGATGAATGATTTGATTTGACAAGTTACCCGGATCGACCGGCTTTGTCATAACCAGTGCGTTTCCAAGATCCTTCGGGATCTTGTGATCTGACCCGTAGCCGGTCGCAAACAGGAACGGAATGCCTTCCGCGCGCAGGCGGCGGGCAATTTCATAGCTGGTATCAGTGCGCAAGGTTATGTCCAAAATGGCCAGATCCGGCGCCTCAATGTCCAGATACCGTTCTGCTTCCTGGATATTGGAACTCAGCTTGATCTCGCTCACACCCATTTTTTCCAGCGTATCGGCCAAGTCCATGGCAACCACCATACTGTCTTCCAACACCAGCACTTTCTTGGGAACAATTGCGGCCCTCTGCCTCTTCTGTGGCATGGCCAAAAGGGGCAGATCCTCTTCACCGAGCTCAGAAACCGCCTGCTCGGGAAACCAGAACGTTGCCAGCAACCCGTCATCTTTGAACGACAACCTGGCATCCCCATCCATTTCGTAAGGGATCGCCCGTTCGATCAGGCCCAGGCCAAACCCGACGCGGTTGGGCGCCGTCGTGGGCGGCCCCCCCTCCTCTTTCCACTCAACCTCCACCCCGCCCCGGTCTGCTCGGAAAGAAACCAGGATTTTGCCGTCACTGACGGACAAGGCGCCATATTTGGCTGAATTGGTGGTGAGTTCATGGATGACAAGAGCCAGCATAGGCGCCAGATCCGCCCGAATCGCAAAAGAATCGCCATTGAAATACAATCTTGGGTTGCCGGATGTCTGGAATGGCTTGATTTCCGTGCGGAACAAATCATAGAGATTGATGCCTGTTGCAATCCGGTTGGTGGCCAGGTCATGCGCGGCGCCGAGCGCGGCAATCCGTTCCTCCAGGGCTTTGGCATATGATTCCAGGGAACTGGCCGATTCCTGTGCGCGGCGGGAAATCGAGCGGATCAGCGCCAGAATGTTACGGACCCGATGGTTGAGTTCAGCAATATAGATATTCCGCTGCCGCTCCACCTTCTGCCCCAGATGCCGGTGCAACGCATCATCCAATTGAGACAGGGTCTCCTGAGCGGACAGAGCCGCCTCTACGTCCATCTCTTCCCAGGGCCGGCAGCGCCCTGCGGCCGATTGCACATAGGCAGCAAAAGTTCCGCGTGGCCGCAGGCGTGGGCCGGTCTCGGTATCGTCAACAGTCTTGTCCGGCTGGCCGGCCCAGGTAACCGAGCGGGCTACCTCATCCCGGAACACCAGCAAACAGGACGCCCCTTGCGACCCGATCTTGAGCGCAATGCCGCCCGCACTTGCCCCAAGCGGTCCGGCGAGATCCGGTAGCCGGTCCTTGAAACTGACGCAGACCACATGGGCTGCATCGCTGCCGCCAAACAGAGCGGAACTCAGCTCTTGAACCGTCTCTGCGGGCGGAGTGCTGCCATAAAGCTGAACATTCCCGGATTCCATAAAAGCCAGGCCATCGGCCCCCGTCACCTTACAGTAGGCATCAGCGCTTTCCTTCACCAGCCCCGCCAGCTCGTTCACCTGGCCACTCGCCGCCAGCATCCGTTTCTGCAGCGTGACCGAGATGGCGCGCGAGGCGCTGCGGGCCGCTGCCACGCGCTGTTCCATCTGCTGGCAGAAGAACTGGGCAAAGATCTCCGACGAGTTTCTCAAGGCCGCGCTGATCAGGCGCGGCTTGCGATGGTGAAAGGCGATGAGGCCCCAGAGCCTGCCCTGGACTGTGATTGACAGGGTCATGGAGCCAGCCACCCCCATATTTGAAAGATATTCAATATGGATCTTTGAGGTGCCGCGCAGGGCTGCCAGTGTCATATCCAACGGTGGCAGGGTTTCACTTGTGCCGCGCAGCCAAACCGGCTCTGATCTGACATCCGCGATCACCCGGAGCGGCAACTTCGCCATAATGGCCCGGGCCTGCTGCGGAATGTCCCAGCTTGGAAAGCGCAGGCCCAGAAAGGGCTCCAGCCCCGGCGTATGGTCTTCCGCCAGAACCTCGCCATCGCCAGTGCTGTCAAAGCGGTAGACCATCACCCGGTCGAATCCGGTGATGGAGCGCAAGGCGGTCGCGGTCGCTTTCAGGAAGCTGTCCAGTTCCTCGGTCTGCTGCAAGCGGGCGAGCAGGGCCCAGATTGTCCGCAGGTTTTCGGACACAGCCCCATCCTCCCGGTCGTAATCCAGCGCTTCAAGCTCGATGACCGGAAACCCGTCTGCATTGACGTGAACCCAGCAATCAAAGTTGGCATGTCCCACCTGAACCGTGCCCACATTGCCGCGGATACTTCTGCTGGTTGAAACCGACAGCGCATTGTGGATGTCATGGAGTGCGGTGTCGGAAAACAGCTGCCCGGGCCGTTTTCCAAGAATGTCCTGCAGTGGGAGGCTCAGAAAAGCTTCCGCGTTTTCACTGCACCACTGAAAAGTGCTCAGGCTCTTGTCCGTAGCCAAGAGAACGCCAAAGGGCTGCACATGCCCTGGAATATGCACCGGCTCCCGGTCGCAATTTTCCAGCGACAGCTTTTCCTGATCCAAAGAAGCGTTCTCTGCCATGCCGAACCCGTCCTCCCCGCACATCGAATGCAGGCGCCAATCACACAACCTTTTCGAGAACCTCGTCAAGGCACCTTGTTCATAAAGTGGCACGAAGATCATGAAAAGAAAGATATTTCAGAAAATTTACGATAGGGCACTTATTTCGGTTGGACCTGTCACGGTTTGTTTCCGCCCCGAGTTCTCATTTAAGCGGCCCTGGCTTCGAATGCCAATGGGCTTTTCCATGCCAAAGCCGAGTGCCTTCTGCGCGGATTGTAG
>NZ_JBSWYG010000028.1:0-67859 GCF_056160985.1 Roseibium sp. AWQ4_290 | reverse complement strand
GCCGACCACAAGATCAATCGCATCAACGAACTCATGCCTTGGTGTTACGCTGCAAAAGCAGCGTAACAGAGCGCCTGGCCGCCATGAAGACCGGCTTCACCGGACGGACACGGATAGTCTCAAGCCGCTACAGCTACAGTTCTTAGGCAAGGGCGCCGATGGCGCAAGATGTGTGGGAGGCATTCCACCAGAACTCCGAAGCCATCGCGTTCCGACGGGCGCAGAGACACCTGCTTCAACGGCGGCATCCTCACTGGATACCCCCTTTGCAACCGCACGCCAGAACCGGCATAGATTCTCACGTTGCCAGACTGGCGGCCAGCCGGGAGAGTTTAATTTGTCCCGGGTCGAACGTTCGGACTTTCGTCTGCCTGTTTTTGTCATTTACACCTCCATCAACGGGGTGTTGCGACGACCGGTTGAATCCGCCTTGGCTGCCGCGGTCCGTGTGGTGAATGCAGCCCCTTGGCGGACGGCGCAAGGCGATGGCCATATTCAGCGCCCGGATGGCCAGATCGCGTTTCATCCGGTTTCTGACAGCCCAACCTAAGACACGTCTGGAATGCAGGTCGAGGATAACGGCCAGGTAAAGCCAGCCCTCCCGGGTCCAAACATAGCTGGACAACAATTGCGCGGAGCGGGCAATGAAACCGATTGCCCTTGGACGAAAAAACGACCGCTTCATGGGCTTACAAGGCGGCGGAATATCCGCGGCTATCGCCTATACCCTGATCGAAACCGCCAAACTCAACGGCATCGACCCGCAAGCCTGGCTGACCTGGGTTCTGGCACAAATCGCCGACCACAAGATCAATCGCATCAACGAACTCATGCCTTGGTGTTACGCTGCAAAATCAGCGTAACAGAGCGCGTCGCCACCATGAAGACCGGCTTCACCGGACGGACACATTCGAACTAAACCTGCGAAGCTCCGATCTTTGTGCCCCTTTCGTAAGCTATTTCCAAGTAGCAATGAAAGCTGCGGCGACGATCAAAACTGCTCCTACCAGGACATAGACAGTGAATAGAGAAAGGCCAAAAATAATAAGCAGCAATGTTGCCAGAAGTGGCGTTGCGTAAGCGAGAATTGAGAGCGTGCGCGCATTTCCGTGGGCAACTCCAAAATCCCAGATGGCGTAAGCAAGTCCCATAGGAGCCATGCCGAGAAACAGTATTGCCCAATACTGATGAACTTCCAGTTCGTAGCTCTCGCCCGAAGCCCAAAAAATCCCAAGGCAAAATACCGCAGAGATCAACGCGTAGATTCCAACAGCATCCGGTGGCGAGTTGCGGTCAACTTGCCTGTAGGTTGTATATGTTGCGTAACATAAGGCGGCCGAAAGCGCACTTGCGATTCCAGCTATGTCGAATGACAACTCTCCAAATGGATTAATGACAAAAATGACCCCGATGAAAGCCAGGAGAAGCGCAACATAGTGCTTGACCGACATTTGCATCAGACCGAACATCGAGGATAAGAGGATCGCGATCAGTGGCCAGAGATAATTCAGAACACTGGCCTGCGCCGCAGGTATCCGCGAAATTGCAATAAAGTTGAATACATTTGTGCCCAGCACGCCAATCGTTCCAAACAGGAACAATCCTTTAGTCTTCGGCAACATCTCAATAATTTTGTCGCCGCGAAGCACCCGAAGAACTGCAAGGAGAAGGAAACTAATGGTCTGGCCGGCGAACAAAATCAAAAAGATCGGCGCCGGTGCGGCGTAGACTGCAAGCGACGGCCAAGTTGCCCACAACAGAATAGATGTCGAACCAATGAGAGTATTGCTTTCCTGACTGTACTTTGATTGCACATCCACCTCATAGCACTGCTGGCTTACACCCCACCGAGCGTCATGGTCTCACCGGTGATGAAATTCGAATTTTCACTGGTCAGGTATTCAGCGGCCCGAAACACATCCTTCAGGCTACATTTGTTTGACAAGGTTTGGCGGGAAACGAGATCGTTAATTCTCGCCTTACCAACGGTTCTGGAGAGCGAAGTCGGGACAAAAGGAAGCCTTAGGCAGTTTACGCGGATATTGTAATCGACTAGCTCCTTGCTAGCCGTTCTGGTGATGCTTTCGACCGCAGCTTTGCTGGCCGAATAGGCAAGTTGACCGGGCAACCCATGGTAATCTGAGACACTCGAGATGTTAAGAACATGTCTGACCTCTCTGGGAGAACGCTTGAGTACTTTGATACTTTCGCGGGTGACTGAAATATTCGCCAAAACATTTAGATTAAAAATTTCTTCATTCTTGACTTTGGGAAGAAGCATGAAGTGGTTCATATACGAAATAGCGGCATTATTGATCAACACATCCAAATAACCGAACCGCTTTCGAATGAAAGTGATTATCTGTAAAAGTTTCAATTTGATCTGACGGTTACGTATCACCGAACTAAACATCCGATAGATCGCAATGATTTTGAATCATCACAGTAATCTTGTACAACCATAAGATTAAAGTTTGAGGAGGAATCAACCTTGTCCCAGCTTAAGATCGCGACGTTCAACATCGAATGGATGATATCTGTCTTCAACGGAGAATGGAAAACCTGGGACGGCACGATCCGGGACAGTTTCGCGGGAAAGAAGCTCGGCGGTATCAAGCTTGCACCGATCGAAGATGTGCCTGAACTATGCGAACGCATCGCCGGCGTCATCAAGAAAATCGACGCCAAGATCATCGCCATCCAGGAAGGTCCGCCGCGCAAAGACCAGATGGAACTCTTTGTTCAGCAGTACCTCGGAAACAAATTTGTAGTGCACACCTCAAACTCCAGAACTCAAACCCTTCACTTCCTGGTTCACACGAGTATCGCCGGCAAAGTCACCGCCTTCGATCCCAAAGGGCCGGAAACCAAATCGCTGCGCGGATCCCAGGGCTTCTACCCATGGGGAAAAATCCAGAAGGTAGATCGCAAGACCCATAAATTCTTCCGGACCCCGCTCGTCCTCACCTACAAGCCTGCCGCTGGCAAGACGTTGCGGATTATCAATGTTCATACGAAGTCCAAATTCTCGAAGCTAAAGGATCCGCAACAGTGGAAGGATCGGGACGAGGAAGCCATCAACGACGCGTTGTTGGCACGCCAAAAGCTTTCTGCGGAAATCACCAAGTTGAGGGATTATGTGGTTGAGGACTTGAATGCGGGTACAGGTGCACCAGACGCATCGATCATTGTCGGAGATTTCAATGATGGCGCCTACGCGGAACTGATGGAGCGCGAATTCCTGATTCACAACATCATCGACGAACTTGTCGGATCGTTCCTGGAACCGGACACCTACTTCGAGCATGCCATGACGCCGAGCGTGATCGCAAAATCAAGCACGGTCACATTCCCCGATCCTCTTGAAGGCGGAAAACTCGTCGACGAGCTGATTGATCACGTGGTCGTCTCACCATCCGTTTGGCGAAACAAAAAACCCTTCAAGCTGAAGGCCGGATCCTGCAAGGTCGAAACAAGTGCGTTCAACGAATTCGACGATACCGACACGAAGCGAAAACGGGGCGACCGGCCAAGCGATCATAGGCCCGTCTCGTTTGTGATTGAATGGTGAGAGGGTACGACCAATGAAATACGATGAAGCCCTTCAACAATCGCTGACCGATCAACGCATTGACCTATTCCAGAACCTGGAAAAAGCCGAACCGGTCATCAGGACGTCTCCCGGTGGAGCCCCGATCGCCCGGTCATTTGCGCTCGACCTGGAGACTTCAGCTGCCGCCAACCTTTATCCGATCGAAGACCGCTACCGGATCGTGGAACAGATCGGCTTAGTCTTGCGTGACTTTTTCGTTCATCTTGGCATGAAAAAGTCCCAATTCGGATACGATCCGGTGCGCGCCCTTGAACGCCTGGAGCCGGTCATCGAGCAACTGACCGATGACGAGTTCCATCAAAGCATCATTCAAGCCATCACCCGGACGCGCGACCGTCATCTCGTTTTCTTCGGGCGGACGCCGAACGGTCTTTCGTCAGTGCTTCCCTTCGATATCGAACGCTGTTGGATAAACGATACCGAGACTTACGTTGTCACCAAGATCGAGCAGGGTTTCACACCCCAACACTTGGCCGTGGGCGCTATCGTGACCCATTGGAACGGGACACCCATCGCGCGCCAGGTGCGGATCAATGCAAACCTTTTTGACGCCGGCAACGAGCCGGCGCTGATCGCACGCGCCATAGAGTTCTTGACCAGACGACCGCTCTACCGATTCTCCTGGCCTTCGGAATCTTGGGTACGCCTGAATTTTGAGATCAACGGACAGGCCCATGAAGAGAGGTTCAATTGGACCGGATTCGATGTCGGCGCCGTCCCCATCGATCCAGCAATCGGGCAAAACGTCATCGGCTTTGGCGGAGACCTTGAACTGTCCCAGCAGCAACAGACCAAGCGTGCCCAATTTGCCTTGGACACGTTCGATGAACCTTCGGAACCACTTGCTGGACAAGCAGGCGCTGGTACACCAGTGGTCATTGGATCGAAGACGAACTTTGATTTCGGCACAATCACGACACAGCATGGAACCTATGGGTATGTTCGCCTGTATCACTTCCAGTCCGATGGTGTCGATGACATCGCATTTGACTTCATCGAAGCCCTACAGCAATTGCCTTCGGACGGATTGATTATCGACATCCGTGGCAACTCCGGCGGCTATATTGCCGCCGGTGAACGTATCCTCCAATTGCTAACGCCAAAACGGATAACTCCGACGCGATTCCAGTTCAGGGTTTCGCCCGGCACTAGAAAACTCATTCAGGCGTCCGACTATTTCAATCAGTGGCAAAATTCGATGGAAGAAGCACATCAGACCGGAGAGGAGTTTACACAAGGATTCCCGATAGAGGGAACGGATGATGATGCTAATCAGATTGGTCAAAAGTTCTTTGGGCCCGTTGTCGTCGTGACCGATGCGCTTGCCCTCAGCACCGCCGACATGTTTACAGCCGGTTTCATAGATCATGACATCGGCCGTGTTATCTGCATCGATAAGAACATGGCGGCGGCGGGAGGGAACAACTGGAGGTTCCCGGTGCTGCGTCTGTTCGTACCAGATTTTGCGATGGACAGCGGTGCGGCAGCGGATTTGGAGGCAGGAAACATCACTGATACCGTACGTTCCGTGTTCAATGAAAATGGAACGTCCATTTCGCCTGTGGCGCAGATCTCCGGTTCGACACAGGAATTTGGTGGGCGCGCCTGGACGATCACCGACGGGTCTCTGGCGCACCAAATCCGCGAGTTACCTTGGATGAGCGCCGATCTTCAAGTTTACCCGAGCACCTCTGAGATCGGCATTCAGTCTTTGCCTAGTGATCTCCATTTCGGTTTCACCGTCAGACGCTGCGTACGAACCGGTCTGAACGAGGGTAGGCTCTTGGAGGATTTGGGGATCCGTCCCGACGTCATCTACCGACCCACACTTCGTGATGTGCTGGACAAGAATCAGGATTTGTACGAGCGTGCGACCCTTGAACTAAGGGAAATGGGGGCCGTCTCCTAGTCCCTGATCGGTACAGTTCCAACACTCCCAGCTTGCTATTCTGACGGCGCACCTTTGGGACTGCAGCCGCGGAAGTCAGCAAAGGGCCACTAATGTTCGCTTTACAGTTTCTACTGCAATAACCCGACAGTCCGCTCCCG
The DNA here is from genome assembly GCF_056160985.1 of Roseibium sp. AWQ4_290. Lineage (NCBI taxonomy): Bacteria > Pseudomonadati > Pseudomonadota > Alphaproteobacteria > Hyphomicrobiales > Stappiaceae > Roseibium > Roseibium sp. AWQ4_290. The sequence continues at coordinate 62,197 of NZ_JBSWYG010000028.1, read as the reverse complement.
GCCTCAAACTTGTCATTCAATAAAATGTTAATTGGGCTCTGTGAGCGCCGACTGAACCATCTTTTCCCTGTCTTTGCACGCCACGCTACTCCGCTGCCAAAAAGCTATTGAATCCCTCCAAAATCAGGTCCTTTTAATCATCCCCGTCCGGGAGCGTGCGTGTCGTCCCTGGCATCAACGGGGATCCCATGGCACCATCACATCAAGAACCGGAAGGCCAGGCACGCAGCGCGCGGATGCTCCGCACCGCGCTCGGGCCGGCGATCGCCCGTCTTCTGGAAGATCCTGCCGTCATCGAGGTGATGCTGAACCCGGACGGGCGCCTCTGGATTGACCGCCTCTCCGAAGGCTTGTCTGACGCGCGTGAACGCCTATCGCCAGCCGACGGCGAACGCATTATTCGCCTGGTCGCGCACCATGTCGGTGTGGAGGTTCATGGTGGTGCGCCGCGCGTCTCGGCCGAGCTTCCCGAGTCGGGAGACCGGTTCGAAGGCCTTCTTCCTCCTGTCGTTGCCGCACCGACCTTCGCCATCCGCAAGCCTGCCGTCGCCGTTTTTACCCTCGAGGATTACGTTGCCGCCGGGATCATGACACCGGCACAGGCCGAGACACTCCGCTCGGGCGTCGCGGCACGCGCTAACATTCTTGTCGCCGGTGGTACGAGCACCGGCAAGACCACGCTGACCAACGCCCTGCTTGCCGAAGTTGCCAGGACCTCGGACCGTGTCATCCTCATCGAGGACACCCGCGAGCTTCAATGTGCCGCACCAAACCTCGTCGCCATGCGCACCAAAGACGCTGTCGCCTCACTGTCCGACCTTGTCCGCTCTTCCTTGCGCCTGCGTCCCGATCGCATCCCGATCGGCGAGGTGCGCGGCCCGGAAGCCCTGGACCTCCTGAAGGCATGGGGTACAGGCCATCCTGGTGGCATCGGCACGATCCACGCTGGATCCGCCATCGGAGCGCTGCGCCGGCTCGAACAACTCATTCAGGAAGCCGTCGTGACCGTTCCCCGCGCCCTGATCGCGGAAACGATCGACTTGATCGCCGTGCTCGCCGGCCGCGGTTCTCAGCGGCGGCTCGTGGAGCTCACCCGTGTCGAAGGTCTTGGTCCCGACGGCGACTACCGCGTTTCCCCGGCCGTTCCCAATTCTTCCTCCCAATCAGGAGATCATTCATGATCCGAACCATCTCTCGCGTGCGCCATCCCATCGTGACTGCCATCGCCGTCGTTCAAATCAGTCTGCTCTTGGTTCCTGCCGCTCACGCTGCCGGATCTTCCATGCCCTGGGAAGCGCCGCTTCAGTCAATCCTGGAATCCATCGAGGGCCCGGTCGCCAAGATCGTCGCGGTGATCATCATCATCGTGACGGGACTGTCTCTGGCCTTCGGCGATACGTCCGGTGGCTTCCGTCGCCTGATCCAGATCGTCTTCGGCCTGTCGATCGCGTTTGCGGCCAGTTCCTTCTTCCTGTCGTTCTTCTCCTTCGGCGGTGGGGCGCTGGTCTGATGGCGGAGACGTTCGAACAGCGGGATGTGGTGCCGGGTTTCACCGTGGCGGTCCACCGGTCCTTGACCGAGCCGATCCTGCTCGGTGGCGCGCCCCGAGCCATTGCGATCCTGAACGGTACGCTCGCCGGCGCCGTGGGGCTCGGCCTGCGCCTTTGGTTGGTTGGCCTTGCTATCTGGCTGATTGGTCATCTGGCTGCCGTCTGGGCTGCAAAGCACGATCCGCTCTTCGCTGAAGTTGGACGCCGGCATCTACGCTTGCCCGCGCATCTGTCGGTTTGAGCGGGGACCCGGTTGATGATGAACCTTGCAGAGTACCGAACGCGCAACAGCCGCCTTGCCGATTATCTGCCCTGGGCCGCGCTGGTCGAGAAGGGCGTGGTGCTCAACAAGGATGGCAGTTTCCAGCGCACGGCCCGGTTCCGCGGACCGGATCTCGACAGTGCCGTTCCGGCCGAACTCGTCGCGGTCACCGGCCGTCTCAATAACGCCTTCCGCCGTCTCGGGTCCGGATGGGCGATCTTCGTCGAAGCGCAGCGTCATGCCGCCAATCACTACCCTGACAGCCGCTTTCCTGATGCGGCCTCCGCGCTGGTCGATGCGGAGCGCAAGGCAAGTTTTGAAAAAGTCAGTGCGCATTTCGAGTCGAGCTACTTTCTGACCTTCACCTATCTGCCGCCGGCCGAAGAAGCCGCACGCGCGGAACACTGGCTGTTCGAAGGCCGGGAGACCAACGGGCTGAACCCGCAAGAGGTACTGACCGGTTTCATTGATCGGACCGACCGTGTTCTCCAGCTGATCGACGCCTTCATGCCGGAATGCATCTGGCTCGATGATGCCGGGACACTGACCTATTTGCATTCTACAGTCTCGAGCAATCGACACAGTGTCCAGGTGCCGGAGACACCGGTCTATCTGGATGCGCTGCTTGCGGATCGGCCGCTCGCCGGCAGTCTGGAGCCGCGGCTAGGGGACAAGCATCTGCGGGTCCTAACGATCACAGGGTTTCCGTCGGTGACGACGCCGGGTCTGCTCGATGACCTCAATCGCCTGGCCTTTCCCTATCGCTGGTCGACCCGGGCGATCCTGATGGACAAGACGGACGCGACAAAGCTCCTGACCCGGATCCGCCGGCAGTGGTTCGCCAAGCGCAAATCCATCGCCGCGATCCTGAAGGAGGTGATGACCAACGAGCAATCGGTGCTGGTTGACACCGATGCCGCGAACAAAGCGGCAGATGCCGACCTGGCACTGCAGGAACTCGGCGCGGACCATGCCGGTATCGCCTATGTCACGACGACCGTCACGGTCTGGGATAGCGACAGCAAGATCGCCGACGAGAAGCTGCGGCTGGTTGAGAAGGTCATCCAGGGCCGAGATTTCACGTGTCTGCCGGAGACCCTCAATGCGGTGGATGCCTGGCTCGGCAGCTTGCCGGGGCACGTCTATGCGAATGTCCGCCAGCCACGCATTTCCACTCTCAATCTCGCCCACATGATCCCCTCAAGTGCGGTGTGGGCGGGCGAGGGCCGGGACGAGCATCTTTCGTCTCCTCCCTTGCTCTATGGCAAGACGGAAGGCTCGACCCCGTTCCGGTTTTCCCTTCATGTCGGCGATGTCGGCCATACGCTGATCGTCGGGCCGACAGGGGCCGGCAAATCCGTCCTGCTGGCGCTGATGGCGCTACAGTTCCGGCGGTACCGGAACTCCAGGGTGTTCGCCTTCGATTTCGGGGGATCGATCCGTGCAGCGTGCCTCGCCATGGGCGGCGACTGGCACGATCTCGGCGGCGGCCTCACCGAAGGCGGCAGCGTGTCGCTGCAGCCTCTTGCCCGGATCGATGCCGCCACCGAGCGCTCCTGGTCCGCCGACTGGATCGCAGCCATCCTCATGCGTGAAGGCGTCTCCGTCAACCCGGACGTCAAGGAGCATATCTGGACGGCGCTGACATCGCTTGCCTCAGCTCCGGCAGAAGAACGGACGCTCACCGGACTTTCCGTGCTGCTCCAGTCCAACGATCTCAAACAGGCCTTGCGGCCCTACTGTATCGGTGGAGCCCATGGCCGCCTGCTCGATGCGGAAAGCGAGCACTTGGGCTCAAGCAGCGTCCAGACCTTCGAGACCGAGGGACTGATCGGGACCGGTGCAGCGCCTGCCGTGCTCGCCTATCTGTTCCACCGGATCGAGGACCGGCTCGACGGATCGCCGACCCTCATCATCATCGATGAAGGCTGGCTGGCGCTCGACGACGAGGGGTTTGCGGGCCAACTCCGGGAATGGCTGAAGACGCTCCGGAAGAAGAATGCCTCCGTCGTTTTCGCCACGCAGTCTCTGTCCGACATCGATGGATCGGCCATTGCACCTGCGATCATCGAGAGCTGCCCGACGCGTTTCCTGCTGCCGAACGAACGGGCGATCGAACCGCAGATTGCCGGTATCTATCGCCGATTTGGTCTCAACGACCGCCAGATCGAGATCCTTGCGCGGGCAACGCCCAAGCGTGACTACTACTGCCAGTCCCGGCGGGGCAATCGGCTCTTCGAACTCGGCCTTTCCGAAGTCGCCCTGGCTCTCTGCGCAACCTCCTCGAAGACCGATCAGACCGCCATTGCCGGCATCTTCGCGGAATACGGCGGCGACGGCTTTCTCGACGCCTGGCTGCGCCACCGCGGTCTTCCCTGGGCGGCCGATCACATTCCCGACCTCACCAACCTGGAGAGCCAATCATGACGTTCCGCCGATCCCGTGCCGTTGTCGCCGCTGCCGCAATTCTGAGTGCTCCAATCGTCTGCTCAGTTGCCATCGCCCCGCCTGCCTATGCCTGGCGTGTCGTGTTCGATCCGTCGAACTATGCTCAGAATGTGTTGACAGCCGCCCGGACGCTGGAGCAGATCAACAACCAGATCGTCCAGCTTCAGAACGAAGCGCAGATGCTGATCAACCAGGCCCGCAATCTGACCAGTCTTCCCTATTCGGCGCTGCAGCAGCTCCAGCAGTCCGTGCAGAGGACACAGCAGCTTCTGCAAGAGGCTCAAAACATCGCCTTCGACGTCCAGCAGATCGATCAGCTGTTCCAGCAGCACTATGGCAACATCGATCTGAGCGCGAGCGAACAGCAACTTGTCGCTGGTGCGCGCAGCCGCTGGCAGAACACGGTCGGCGGTCTCCAGGACGCACTTCGCATTCAGGCCGGTGTCGTCGGCAATATCGAGACCAACCGCGCCCAGATGTCCGCGCTGATCGGGCAGAGCCAGGGCGCCACAGGTGCCCTTCAGACAGCCCAGGCTGGCAACCAGCTCCTGGCGCTTCAGGCCCAGCAGCTTTCTGACCTCACGGCTGTGGTTGCCGCCAATGGCCGGGCAATGGCCTTGAGCGAAGCGGAACGAACGGCCGCCGCCGAGCAGGGCCGCATCCAGCGGCAGCGCTTCCTGACACCGGGCTCAGGCTACCAGCCCGGCAACGCGCGCATGTTCAACAACTGATTTTTATTGGAGGTAGTCCTCATGGACGGCAGGATGCTGGCCCGGCTGGCTGCAATCGTCTTCGTGGCGATCGCCATCACCGCGAGCCTGATCGAGATATCCCGCAAGGACGAGCCAGTGCCCATACTGACTGCACCGGTCGCTCCCTCATCCTCCGATCCTGTGCGCACGGAGCTGCGCCGCTGCCAGCAAATGGGAAGGGCTGCGCTCGATGACGAACACTGTCTGGCAACCTGGCAGAAGACCCGGGACCGCTTTCTCGGTCGGGACCCCCAAAGCGGCGCGGAGCGATGATCCATGGGCGGCACAGGAATCATCGATAATTTCCTCGGAGTCTTTACCAGCTATATCGACAGCGGCTTCGGTCTGCTCGGTGGTGAGGTGGCCTTCATCGCGACAACGCTCATCGTCATCGACGTGACGCTGGCCGCGCTCTTCTGGTCCTGGGGCGCCGATGACGACATCATCGCCCGTCTGGTGAAGAAGACTCTGTTTGTCGGTGTCTTCGCTTATCTGATCGGCAACTGGAACAATCTCGCCCGGATCGTCTTCGAGAGCTTTGCCGGTCTCGGCCTGATGGCCTCCGGCACCGGCTTTTCCGCCGCCGATCTGTTGCGCCCGGGCAAGGTGGCACAGGTCGGTCTCGATGCAGGACGGCCGCTGCTGGAATCGATCTCCGACCTGATGGGCTGGGTCGCCTTCTTCGAGAACTTCATTCAGATCGCCTGCCTGCTCTTTGCCTGGGCGCTCGTAATCCTGGCCTTCTTCATTCTCTCCATTCAGCTCTTCGTCACCCTGATCGAGTTCAAGCTGACGACCCTCGCAGGCTTCGTGCTCATTCCCTTCGGTCTCTTCGGCAAGACAGCCTTTCTGGCCGAGCGCGTGCTCGGCAATGTCATCTCTTCCGGCATCAAGGTGCTGGTGCTCGCCGTCATCATCGGCATCGGCTCAACGCTGTTTGCTCAATTCACCGCCGGGTTCGGGGGTGTCACGCCGACAATCGACGAGGCGATGGCCGTGGTGCTTGCGGCCCTGTCACTGCTCGGCCTCGGGATCTTCGGCCCGGGTATCGCGAACGGTCTCGTCTCCGGTGGACCACAGCTCGGTGCTGGATCAGCCGTCGGCACCGGGCTTGCGGTCGGCGGTGCGGCCATAGCCGGAGTTGGAGCCGCCGGGCTGGCTGCTCGTGGAGGCGCTCTCGCTCTGTCCGGCACGGCGGCGGCCGCACGCGGCGGTACTGCCATCGCGGGCGGAGCCTCGACTGCCTACAGCCTTGGCTCGGCCGGACAGTCGGGCGCTGCCGGTGTCGCCTCCGGCCTTGGCGCTGTGGCAAGTGCCGGAGTTCAGGCCGCGGCATCGCCGCTCAAACGGCTTCATGCAAAAGCATCTGGAAGCATCCAGGAAAGCCATCAGTCCGGAGCCCGGACAGCTTTTGAAGCAACGGGTGGCACGATTGGCGATGCAGGCGCACCTGATGCTTCGGTCGCACTCCCAACTCCCGCTGCCGATGGCCCCCCTGCCTGGGCAAGGCGCATGAAGCGCTCGCAGCAACTTTCCCACGGTGTGTCCGCCGCCGCCCATGCCGTCCGCTCGGGCGACAGTCACGGTGGTGGCGCTTCCATCAATCTCCAGACAAGCGACCGCTCATGAGCCTCTTCAAACGATCTTCCGTTCACTACGGCAAATCTTCTGAGCCCGTAACGCCCTACCAGAAGGCCGCCCAGGTCTGGGACGAGCGCATCGGCTCGGCCCGTGTTCAGGCCAAGAACTGGCGGCTGATGGCCTTCGGCTGCCTCACGCTCTCCGGTGGCTTTGCCGCCGCGCTCATCTGGCAGTCGGTCAACGGCACCGTCGTGCCGTGGGTGGTGCAGGTGGACAAGTTGGGCGAGGCGCAAGTGGTTGCTGCCGCCACAGCCGACTATGAACCGTCCGATCCGCAGATCGCGTTTCATCTGGCACGCTTCATCGAGAAGGTCCGAAGCATTCCCGCCGATGCCATCATCGTCCGGCAGAACTGGCTCCGGGCCTATGAGTTCACCACCGACCGCGGTGCGCTCGCCCTCAACGATTACGCACGCTCAAACGATCCCTTTGCCAGGGTCGGTAAGCAACAGGTTGCGGTCGAGGTCTCCAGCGTCATCCGGGCCTCGCCCGGCAGTTTCCGCGTTGCCTGGATCGAACGGCATTACGAGAACGGCCAGCTCTCTGCCACAGAACGCTGGACGGCGATCCTGACCGTCATCATCCAGCCACCCCGCGATGCCGAGAGGCTGCGGGCCAATCCGCTCGGCATCTATATCAACGCCATCAACTGGTCGCGGGAGATGGGGCAATGAGGACGGTTCTCCGTAAACCCGTGTTTCCAGATTTCCGGATTTCCGCATGTGCGGCTTTGCTTCTTTGTGCAACGGCTTTGGCGGGCTGTGCCACCTACAAGCCGCCGCAGATCAGCTACGATCAGACTGTGCCGCCCCTACCGGCAGTGCCCAGAACGGTGGGCAATGAGCGGCCAAAGCCTCTTCATGTTCCACCGGCCTGGACACCGGCAAAAGGAGGCAAGGCGGCAAAAACGTCAGCCGAAAGGATCGAGAATGCCAACGCGGCCGCGCGTATCGAGCCGCGCCGCGAGGGTTACTACAACGCCATTCAGATCTATCCCTGGTCGGAAGGCGCGCTCTATCAGGTCTATACCGCGCCTGGAAAGATTACTGATATTGCTCTGCAACCGGGTGAAGCGCTGACCGGTGCCGGCCCGATCGCGGCCGGCGATACGGCCCGCTGGATCATCGGCGATACGACCAGCGGTTCAGGTGAAGAGCCCCAGGTCCACATCCTCGTCAAGCCGGCGCGCCCGTACCTCGAGACCAACCTGGTCGTCACCACAGATCGGCGAGTCTACAGGATCGAGCTGCGCTCGAGCGAGGGCTCCTATATGCCCGCGGTTGCCTGGAACTATCCAAGGTCTTCGTCTTCACAGCGTCCCGTCGTCTCGGCAACACCGCGTATTCCGGCGCTCGCGGCACGGAACTATCGCTATGGGCTGACCGGCGACATCCCGCCCTGGCGCCCGGTCTCCGTCTATGACGACGGCAGGAGGGTTTATGTCGAGTTCCCGGGCGGAATTGTTCAGGGGGAGATGCCGCCAATCTTCGTACTCGGGCCCGACGGAAAGCCGCAAATTGTAAACAGCCGCGTTTACAGGAATATCCTGATCGTCGATCGGATTTTTGGGGCTGCCGAACTCCGGCTTGGTAGTGGCAAGCGTCAGCAGACGGTCAGGATTGTTCGGACGGAAGAACGACGTGAGGGTCCGTCAGAAGGACAAGGAGGCGGTCCCCATTCGGGGTCGACAAAGTTCGGCAATGGAGGTGAGGGGGCGTGAACGATCAAGAGCAGAAAAACCAAGACGGCGATCCGCACCCGAACGCTAACGTTAGGGAGGAAATGCGGCTGCGGCTAGATCCACCACGCGTGACGCGTCTCTCGCGCAAAGTGCTTGCAGGGGTCGGGTTCGTTGTCTTGCTCAGCATTGGTAGCGCCTTGATCTATGCACTCCAGGCGCCGGACCGGAGCGACGGAGGTGAGGAGTTGTTTTCGACGGAAAACCGACACACCGCTGACGGATTGGGCAGTCTGCCGAGTGACTATACCGGTCCGGTTCTCGGCCCGCCCCTGCCGGGAGACCTCGGGAAGCCGATCCTCAAGGCACAGGAACGCGGCCAGCCGGTTGTACCGCCGGCGATCCAGACACCCACGCTCGATGAGCAGGAGCAGCGCCGTCTTGCCGAGGAAGTAGCCGCCCGCACCAGCCGTGTCTTTTTCCAGACGGAACAGGCTGTATCGGGCGGCGCGGGGCTGGGTGCAGTGCCGTCGATCAACGGCAGTGCCCCAGGAGGAGTTGCGGCACAAGACAGCAATACCGCCTTTCTCAATGCATCCGTAGACCGTCGGACCACTGCATCCGATCGTGTCGCAGCACCGGCGTCGCCCTATGTGCTGCAGGCCGTGTCCGTCATTCCCGCCGCGCTCATCACCGGGATCCGCTCCGATCTGCCAGGGCAGATCACCGCCCAGGTCACCCAGCATGTCTATGACAGTCCAACCGGGAGACTTCTCCTGATCCCGCAGGGCACCCGCATCATTGGCGAATACTCCAACGATATCGGCTTCGGCCAGCGCCGTGTGCTGCTCGTCTGGAACCGGCTGATCTTCCCGAATGGCCGCTCCATCGTGCTTGAGCGCCAGCCGGGAGCGGACACGCTTGGGCACGCCGGCCTGGAGGATGGGGTCGACTACCACTGGTGGGATCTTGCCAAGGCGGTCGGGCTGTCGACCCTGCTCAGTGTCGGTGCGGAACTCGCCGCAAGTGATGACGATCGTCTGGTTCAGGCGATCCGCGAAGGCGCTCAGGACACGATCGACGATGCCGGGCAGCAGATCGTTCAACGCCAGTTGCAGGTCGCACCGACACGGACGATCCAGCCGGGGTTCCCGGTCCGGGTGATCGTCACCCGTGACCTGGTGCTCGAACCATATGGAGGTTGACCATGGTGAAACTGAAACTTGGGCCTTTACCGGACGACAAACCGGTCAAGGTGAGCGTGGAACTCCCGGCGAAGCTGCATCGGGAACTGGTGGCCTATGCCGAAATTCTTGGGCGGCAGAGCGGGCAGGAGGTTGAGGATCCCGCCAGGCTGATCGTGCCGATGCTGGAACGGTTTATCGCGACGGATCGTGGGTTTGCGAAGGCGCGGCGGAGTGTCAGTCAAGACGGCAGGTGAGGGATAACGTTCTTTCAGCGGAGCGATGAAGTTGGCTGGCGCGGGGTTTTGGTTGCCACTGCGCCAAAGGGCTGCGAAGCTGATCTGGCTTGGTCCAATACCGTCGTGGACTTCGCGGCAAGCAACGCCGGAATAGCGGGCGTCGACGTTAGCTTCTGCAATAATTTTTCGATTCGGTTGATCGTGCCCCTACCAAGGCTTTCGTTTGGGGAAAACCGTTTCAAACCATCGAAATGAAACAGTGCGATCTAAGTGGCTTATTGAAAAATTAGCTGACTCCGGCGCGATTCGCACGCGCGACCCTCAGAATAGGAATTGGCGCGTAGCCCCGAGTGGGTTGAAGCCGAAGCGGGTGCGATATAGCGCACTATGGCAGGATCGAGTCTGCTTCCGCGGTGCTTCCGTACAGCGTAGCGTCACCCAAGTCGAAGTGAGTTTTCCTTGCTAAGTGGCTGTTTTGTTGATATGAATCTGGCGCACCCGACAGGATTCGAACCTGTGACCTCTGCCTTCGGAGGCTTGCAGTACAGAAAAGGAGTGACAGGCGAAAATCAGACCTTCTGCCAATTATTCTCAGTTCCTCGAAGCTTCACTATAATATCTGCACCCGCAACACGGACTTGGAACGCCTCTGCTTAACCTCTCGAACGGACATCACTTCTCCCCCATTTAAAAGTCGAGCAATCTCGCCCGCTACCTGATCGGCAGCAATGACGAGTGCAGTGTCGAGATGCACATATCGCTGTGTGACACCGCGTGGGGCATGACCGAGTAGGCCTGAAATCGTCAATTCGCTGAAGCCCTGTGAAGCAGCCATGCTTGCGAATGTGTGCCTTAGAACATGAGGGGTCACGCCGCTCAATCCGGCCCGCCGGCAAACCCGCTCAAGCACACGCACAACACCTATGAAATGACCCTCCCCGATGTCGGCTGGAAAGACGAATGGAGTGGAATTGGATTTCGCAGTTTCGAGCAGATGTGCGACGGCCGCATCTCCGATGGCCCGCAATTGCGCGCCTGATTTCGTTTCGGGAAAGGCAACACAGTTGTTTTCTGCTTCGATCCACTCTTTGCGCATGCCGAGGACTTCCATTCGCCGGAACCCGGTCAGAAACATGGCGCGGATTGAAGCAAGACCGGTCGGATGTTCGCCCTCGTGTTCCATCTGCATCATCACCTTACCAAGGTGACGAATTTCACCTGCGCTCAGACGGCGTTTGAGTTTTTCCGAAGCGATCACCCTGACACCGTTGGCCGGGCTTTGTTCGATCAGCCCGAGGCGGCGTGCATGATTGAGCAAACTGCGCAATGTGCTAATGGCTCTCCCTGCGACCCCGGCTCCACCTGACGTTTGCCCGCCGCGGCCCGGGCGGCGCGAGCGTGCCGTTTTCCCGGCAGCAATGTCCCCCTGAAGTCTTTCAATGTCAGCAAGCCGTAAGTGACTGACGATACGCGTTCCGATCAACGGTTTGATGTGCTGTTCGATCCGGCTACGATCGCCTGCCACGGACGAGGCTTTGATTGGACGTCTGTTGCGTCCGAGGAGACGGCCGGCTTCTGCTTCTTCGAGGTACCAGTCACAGATTTCCGCAACGGTCATGCCCTGACGTGCGGCACGGCGTTCAGCTGAAGGGTCGCTGCCGTCGATCACGGCGGCCAGTTTTTTCCTGGCAAGGTCGCGGGCGTTTTCAACAGTTACGACACCGAATTGCCCGATGACGAACCGGCGAGTTCGCCGCTCCGAGTTTCGGTACTGGATCAGAAACGTCTTGGTTCCAGAAGGTTTGACGCGGATCCCGAAACCACGAACCTCGGTGTCCCATATGAACTGGTCACGTTTCGGGTCCTGTTGCAGTGCGTCAACAAGTCTTTTGGTGAGTTTGGGCATTGCCGGTTTCCTTTCAACTTGAAATGTCGTTTGGAGTCAGTGGACTGCTGTGAACGTGGAGAGCGGTGGCGGCACGATTTGCTTCCCCACGCAGTTGCAGCATGAGCGGGGAAGCAGATGAACGGAAATCAAGGGTATTTCCAGCGTACCGCCGGCGGCGCGCCGATCAATGCAAGTTATTGACTGATCGTAGATTTTCGCGTTATGGCGTAGAATAACCAGGCATGGCGAAAACGATCTGGTCCGGTTGCCAAGGTTGGGGTCGTGGGTTCGAATCCCATCGCCCGCTCCAGTTTCCAAAAGGCTCAGGAACCGTCCTGGGCCTTTTGCTTTTTTGCACGCCTTTCCAGATATTTGCCAACAAGAAGCTTTTTGGGAAGTCTGGCTTTGGCGGATCTGCCTGAAAGCCTTGAAATCATTTGGGTGCCACTTTATCGTGTGCTGTGAATATATTAGATTCGTGTTGAAATATCAGTGACTTATAGAAAATATTTGTTTGTGGTCCTGGCTGTCTGTCTGGTGTCAGGATGCCAGAGTGTTGTGTCGTCCAATCCGTCCAATGTGCTCGTTCAATACGATCCGGCCATGTATGATCCGGCCAAGATGGCGCAATTGGCGCAAGAGGAATGCCAGAAACACGGTAAGAATGCGGTTTACGCCTCCACCATTCCGACAGGTGGATGGTCGCTGCCGACGGCGTCTTTCCGCTGTGAAAAATAAGGGCGGCGCTGCTGAATAGACGGGTCAAAAAGCCGGCCCTGAAGGGGGGGCTTTCGGGTCCTTGAAAAAAATCCGGATTTTTCTGCATCCTAGAACCGGGTTTTTTTCTCGTCTTTTTCTGGATCGGCGGGTTTCGTCTAAAATTATCGGAAAACCTGAAGACCGGGGTGAACGAAGTGTCAGAAAGACTGCGCTAGAGTTACCTCACATCGCGCGCAAACCGCTTCCAGAGGCCAGCGGGCGGTGGTGCCTTGCGAAAGTACCCTTGTGAACGGCGGAGCTTCCAGCTCCGCCGTTTGGCATTTCAAGCCGGATGACCGTGCCACGTGTCAAAGGATGTCAGGAACCGGCAGGAACCGGCCATTGTCCGCATCGGATTGTTCGGCGGTATCGAGGGCGGCCTGAAGCCGGGCGCCATGGGCAAAATCCGGCTCCGGGGACCCCTTGCCGCGGATGGCGCCGACGAAGCGCTCATAGACGGTTTTCACCTCGGGAACGTCCAGTTTTTCCCAGCGGGCGCTGTCAAGATCCGGCCCCTTGCAGATCCGCAGGCTTTCAACGGCGTTTTCAAACAGCACTTCGAGGCCGCCGAGATCACCATAGAGGCGCAGCCGCAGGTCATTCAGGTGGCCGGAGGCAAAGCGGCTGGCGCTGATGGTGCCAAGCGCGCCATTGGCAAGCTCCGCCTGCAGGGTGAAACTGTCATTGGCATCCAGCGGATACTCTCCGATCCGGTTGCCCTCTGCCTTGTCAAAGGTCTTCAGCCGGCAGGAGAGTTCGGTTACCGGGCTTCCGGCGGCAAAGGTGGCAAAGTCCAGAATGTGAATGCCCACATCCCCCAGGACCCCCTTGGAGCCATGGGCCTTTGAAAGGCGCCACAGCCACTGGCTTTCCGTGCGCCAGTCGCCCCAGGCGGACTGGGTCAGCCAGCTTTGCAGATAGGAGGCTTCAAAGTGCCGGAGGTGGCCAACTGCCCCTTCGGCCACCAGCTGCGCCGCCTTTTGCAGGACGGCGACATTGCGGTAGCTGAGATTGACCATGGCAATGACGCCCTTTTGCCGGGCCCGCTCGGCCATCGCGGCCGCATCTGCCTGATTGGTCGCAAGCGGCTTTTCGCACAGGACATGTTTTCCGGCATCCAGCAGCGGCAGGGTGGTCGGGTGGTGGGCGGCATCGGGAGTGACATTGGAAACCGCGTCAAACGCACCCCAGGCGAGTGCCTCTTCCAGGGTGTCAAACCGGTGCCCGATGGCAAAGCGGTCGCAGAACGCATTCAAGGGGCCGGGGCGGCGGTCAACCCCGCCCACCACCTCAACGCCGGGCAGAGCCTGATAGGCCTCCACATGATGGGCAGCCATGTTGCCGGTGCCGAGGATCAGAATGCGGACCGGAGTGTCCTGTTGGGCCATGGTCTGTTTCTTCCTGAAAAGAGGGGGCGGGCCGGAAAAAAGGGCGCGCGCGGGATCAGCGGAAGCCGTCTTCGCCTTCAGCGTGAAGTTTTGGTCCACGTTCCTCAATGGGTTCGAGGGCCTCGGACACGGGTACATTCGGCGCCACATTGGGGTCTGCCAGCCGGGCCATGGGGTTGAAGGCCCATTTGACCCCGTTTTTCAAGACACGCTGTACGGTGGGGTCGTGATAGGTCGGGTAGGTCTCATGGCCGGGACGGAAATAGAAGACATTGCCCGCGCCGCGTTTGTAGGTGAGACCGGAGCGGAATACTTCTCCGCCCTGGAACCAGCTGATGAAGACGGTTTCCAGCGGCTCCGGCACACCAAAAGGCTCGCCATACATTTCTTCCATCTCCAGCTCGAAACTGTCGCCCAGCCCTTGCGTGATCGGGTGGTTGCGGCTGGTGACCCACAGGCGCTCGCGCTCTCCGGCCTCGCGCCAGGTCAGGTTGCAGGGGCTGCCCATCAGCCGTTTGAAGGGCTTGGAAAAATGAGCCGAATGCAGAAATAAAATGCCCATGCCGGACCAGACCGCGTCGCAGACCCGCTCCACCACCTTATCGTCCACATCTCCATGGGCGGCATGCCCCCACCACAGCAGCACATCGGTCTCAGCCAGCCGGGCAGCGCTCAAGCCATGCTCCGGCTCCTGCAAGGTGGCCGTCGTCGCGGAGATCCCGGGGTCGGTGTTCAGGGCATCGGCAATGCAGGTGTGCATGCCGCCTGGATAGGTCCGGGCGACAATCTCGTTATGCTGTTCATGGACGTTTTCGCCCCAGACCACGGTTCTGATCGGCATGACCGTTTCTCCCTGTTGATTTCATGTGTTTGGAAGGGCGCTCCGCAGAGGTTTCAAAGCGCTTTGAACTAGCGCTAGCACCGGGGTTTCAGGCTGTCAATCGCCGGAATGCCGGCAGCTCCGCAGGCGCTTGCGCATCGGGATTCGAGAAATGGTAACCTAAAGGAACTTTTTTGGGGCGCAGGACATTTTCCTTACCTTATTTCAAGTAATGGTTGCTAAGGGTTGTGTTATCTTCAATTTTACAATGTAAGATATTATGAACGTGTTTCGTCACCCCATTACTGCAAGTGTCATCCTGTTCTGGTTCTCATTCTGGCTTTTGAACGGGCTCGACAAATTCTTTGCCCGCACGGATCTGGGCCTGTTGAACTGGCACGGCAATCACCGGGTGGAAAAATTCACGCTCTATTTTGACAAGCTGGCGCTGGACCCGGCTTTTGTGCAGGCCACACTTGTCTTTGCGGGCCTGGTTGAATTTGCCGCCGCGGGCTTTTTCGTCTGGGCTGGCCTGCGCCTGCTGCGGGGGGTGCCGGGGGTGGCCTACCGGACGGATCTTGCAATTGCCGTCTCAATTGCCGTCTTCCTCGGCTTTACCGTTTTCGATGTCGTTGTTGGCGACCGGGCGGAGCTTCTGGAGCATTCCACCTATGTCGGCGTCCTGCTGGCCTCGTTCCTGGCCGTGTCGGTGGAAAGTTTCTTCCGCCACCTGAAGGATCTGGACGGGCAGGGCCTGGTGCCCCATCCGGACACCGGCCCTGACCTGCCGCCGCAAGCGGCTCAGTAACCAGCTGTCAGGGCGCCCTCCCGGCGTGGATCGGAAGCGCCCGCAAGCGCGCCGTCCACGGCCATGACCGACTGGGTCGAGCCCATGGCATTCTTGACCGTGACCCTGTGGCCCCGACTTTCCAGCAGCCGGACCGTATCGGGGGAGACGCCTTCCTCGATGCGGATTTCGTCCGGCAGCCATTGATTGTGGATCCGGGGGGCGGCGGTCGCCTCGGCGATGTTCATCTTGTGATCGACGATGTTCATGATCACCTGCAAGGTGGTGGTGATGATGCGGCTGCCCCCGGGCGAACCGGTCGCCAGAAAGAACTTGCCATCCTTGAACACAAGCGTCGGGCTCATGGAGGACAGCGGGCGCTTGCCACCTTCCACCGCATTGGCGGTTCCCCCGATCAGCCCATAGGCATTGGGCGTGCCTGGTTTAGCGGAAAAGTCATCCAACTCGTTGTTCAGGAGAACACCGGTTCCGTCGGCGGTCAGGCCCGCGCCATAGGAAAAGTTCAGCGTGTAGGTGTTGGAGACCGCATTGCCGTCCTTGTCGACAACGGAAAAATGGGTGGTCTCGTTGCTTTCATAAGGATAGGGATCGCCGGGGCGGACCTCTTCGGAGGGCGTCGCGGCATCCATGCGGATGGCCTTGGCCAGTTCGGCGGCATAGGTCTTTGAGGTCAGTCCGGCCACCGGCACATCGACAAAATCCGGGTCGCCGAGGAATTTCGACCGGTCGGCATAGGCCCGGCGCATGGCTTCGGCCATCACATGCACAGTGTCGGCCGCGTTGGGGCCGAATTCGGCCATCGGAAAGCCTTCCAGAATGTTCAGGATCTGGACGATATGCACCCCGCCGGACGAGGGCGGGGGCATGGAGGCGATCTCATAGCCCCGGTAGCTGCCAGTGACCGGCTTGCGCCAGACCGGCGCATAGGCCGCCAGATCCTCTGCTGTCATGCCGCCACCGGCCTGTTGCACCTTGGCGGCGATCCGTTCGGCGGTCGGCCCCTTATAAAAGCCGTCAGCGCCCTTCTCCGCGATCAGCTTCAGGGTCTGGGCCAGGTCCTTTTGCACCAGAGTTTCCCCCGGCTGATAGGGTGTGGTGCCGTTTTTGAAGAAAATCGCCGCCGTGGCCGGATCCTTGGTCAGCCGCTCGGTGCGGGCGGACAGGGCCGATGAGAGCCCGGGGGTTACCGTAATGCCTTCCTCGGCCAGCTTGATAGCCGGCGCGAGCAGATCCGCCCAGGTCAGCTGACCGCTGCCATACTTTTGAAACGCGGCTTCAAATCCGGCCACCGTGCCCGGAACTCCTATGGCAAGGCCGGAAAAGCGCGACTTCTGCTTGTCCGGTTCGCCGTCCGAGCCCAGAAACATATCCTTGAAGGCCGCAACCGGAGCCTTTTCCCGGTAGTCGAGCGCCTGGGTGTCCCCCGTTCCGGACATGTGGATCATCATGAAGCCACCGCCGCCCAGATTGCCCGCGCGCGGCAGGGTGACAGCAAGCGAAAAGCCCGTGGCAATGGCGGCATCCACCGCGTTGCCGCCTTTTTTGAGGATCTCAAGGCCAACGCCGGTGGCCACCGCCTCCTGGCTGGCGACCATGCCCTGTTGTGCCGTCACCGGGTGAAACCGGTCCTTCAGGGAATAGATCGGTGTCGTCTCCTGGGCAAAGGACACCGATGCGGACAAGCTGAAGACGGCAGCAGCGGCCGCGCGGATCAAGGGTCTCAGGCGGGGGGACATATCACTCTCCTGGGATTGCACATGAGCCGAGTGTGTCGAAGCCTCAGGGCAGGTGCAACAGAAAAAGCGCGATTAAGTTGCTGATGCCGGTGCTGCAATTGACGTAGCGCAAGGAGAGGCGCCCGCAAACCCTGCAGGCTTCAGGTCTCAGAGATCCATCAGCCACAAGGAGCAATCCATGCACTGGTATGCCGATGACCTGGCCCCTTCCGCCCTGCCCAGGCTTCCCAAAGGCGTTCTGCACTTGGTGATTGCGGGTGTCCTGACTGCGGCAATGGCCTCCGCCGCACATGGGGCCGATCGTGTTGCCGGCAAGAAGCTGGCCCTGCAATGGTGCGCAGCGTGCCATATCGTTTCTGAAGATCAGGCGCGCGCGTCCAGCGTCTCCCTGCCGAGCTTTTACGATATGGCAAAAGATCCCGAGTGGAGCGAGGCGGCGCTGGCAACCTTTCTGGCCGATCCCCATCCCAACATGCCGGATATGAACCTGGGCACCATCGAGACGGCCAATCTGGCCGCCTATATCCGCTCACTCGCGCCAGACTGAGCCGCGGGCGGCCTGCTCTTGACCATCTTCTAGAGATCGAATTCGGCGCACATGGCGGCGTGATCCGATCCAGGGTCCTGCTTGGAAGCTTCTGCGTCGAGCCCGGCATTGAAGACACGGACGCTAATGGTTCTGCCGGTCATGGCGGGGCTGGCCAGGATATGGTCGAGCGCTCTGCCCTTGCCCCTGTGCAGCACGGTCTTGCGCTGTTCAAGCGGCAGGGACGCATCCAGCTGGTAAAGGCGCCGGTGCTCCAGCCCCGGCGTGCGGGTGTCCGCAGGGTCGGCCCTGAGCAGCCGCAAGGTAACCGCTTCGCCGCTGGCGTTGAAATCCCCGGTCACAATGATCCGGGCGCTCTCGTCCTGATCGAACACGGCATCCACCGCCAGCCGGAGCTCCAAAGCCTGCGAGATCTGCTTCAGCATGGACAGCTGGTAGCCCTCTGCCCAGGCCGCGGTGCTTTTCCAGGTCCGGGCGGAGGTCTTGCCGCCCCGGACCGGCGCGGCGCGCAGGGCGCGCAAGTGAACGGCAAAAAGATGCAGCGGGCCGCCGCGGCCCGCATCCAGCCTGGTTCTGAGGATCGGCCGTTCGAACGTGATCTCCTGCGGGCTGTCATAGGCGGGATCGGCGGTCACGGGCTGCCAGAGAGGAGGCCGGGCGTGCTGTTGAAACAGGCTGTCCTGGGCGAGTATCGGGTACCGGGACAGAATGACCAGATTGTGCCGGGAATTGGGGCCTTTGCCGGGCGCCCGTTCACTGGTGGCCCTATGGTAGTGCTCATAGGGTGTTCCGGTGATCAGACGGTCAAGGGCCAGGAACTGGCGTATGCTTGCTCCGGAGACTTTCTGGGCATTGACTTCCTGAAGGCACACGATGTCGGCCTCCAGCTCGCAGAGCCGGGGACGCAGGGCGGTGAGGCGCGGGGCAAGCGTCTCCGGATCAAACCGGTCCGAGCCGAAGGATTCAAGATTGAACGTGGCAAGTCGCATGAGGCTCGGCCCGGCTCCGTGGAAGCTGCCGGGAGACCATAGCCGGGCGGGAGAACAAGTGGTAGAGACCGCAGGACACTGTCATGAAACACCCCGGAGGATCACCCCGTGTCTGAGGAAATCTGTGCCTGTGGCTCCGGGCGGCCTTTCACAAGTTGCTGCGGACCTTTTCTGGATGGCCTGGCGGTGCCGGATACGGCCGAAGCCCTGATGCGCTCCCGCTACAGCGCCTATGTGCGCCAGGAGATTTCCTATCTCAAGGTGACCTTGTGGCCGAAGTTCCAACCGGGATTTGATGAGACCGGGGTGGCCGCCTGGGCGGCGGAAAACCACTGGACCGGTTTGAGGGTGCTGGACAGCGAGGCGGGGGGACCAAAAGACCGGGACGGGACGGTGCTTTTTGAAGCGAAATATCTCTCCGGAGGCCGTTTGAACATTCACCGGGAATGCAGCCGGTTCCGGAAAAAAGCTGGCCGCTGGTACTATGTTGAGGCGGTGGACGCATAGAGTCCGGCCGGACCTGAGAGGCTGGCAGCTGGCGGTACCAGTCACCTGGTGTCAAAAAAATCCGGTCCCCCCTCAAAGCGGCGGGAGGGGGACCGGATCGAACAGGCGGGACAGTACACACCGGGGAGGCAATCCGGACAGCCCGCAAAACGGTTCAGCCGGAAGAAGATCTTCGGCCAGCTTGAAACGTTTGTTCCTTATTTGTTCTAATTTTCAGCCGCCTGTCAACAGGCAAAGCCCAAAGGCCTGCCGTCTTTGTGTCCAGAGAGGCCGTTTTGCCTCTTTCCAGGTCCCTGCAAGGGCCCATCTGATTGAAGAAACGCTGTCTTTCATGGGGCATTCCGGCGACGGAATGTTAAGCCCCTCGTGTCATAAATACGGAAAGAGTGTTTCAAGGGCCTTGCACGTGCGATCTACCGCGACCTCCTGGACGAAGCGTTTCCAAGACGCCGCCTGGTTTCAGGGGCTGGGCCGGATCGTGCCACTGCTGGCGTCTCTTCGCGGGTCCGGCAGTTCGGACGACCGCGCGGCAGGCCGCATGGCCATGACCACTTTCGCCGTGCGTGTGGCGGGCGCTGCGCTTGCCTTTCTGTCCCAAATTGCCCTGGCGCGGCTCCTGGGGGCCCATAACTACGGCATTTATTCGGTTGCGTGGACCTGTGTGATTGTTCTTGGGGTGATGGCCTGCGGCGGCTTTTCCACTTCCGCCAGCCGCTTCATTCCGCAATACCGGCAATCCGGGGATCTGGACGGGCTGCGCGGGTTTCTGCGCACAAGCCGCCAGCTGGCCTTTGTGATCGGCGCCGGGGTCTCGGTGCTGGCTGCCAGTCTGGTTGCTCTGGCCCGGCCGCTTCTGGACCCGTCCTATGTGCAGCCGCTGCTGATCGTTTCGCTGGCGCTGCCGTTCTTCGCCTTTGGGCTTGTGCAGGACGGGATTGCCCGCAGCCATGACTGGCCGTCGCTTGCCATGCTGCCGACCTATATCTGGCGCCCGTTGACCATTCTCGTCCTTCTGATCGTGGCCCTTGTCGCCGGATACCCGGCGACGGCCACCTCCGCTGCCACTCTTGCGGTCGTGGCGACCGGTCTGGTCGCCGTCTATCAATACCTCCATCTGCGGCGCAGATTGCCGCAACAGGTGCCAAAGGGGCCGGTGCGGATCGATATGAGGTCCTGGCTGGCGATTTCCCTGCCCATGCTGATGGTGGAAGGATTTTTGCAGCTGATCACCAGCGCCGATGTGATCATGGTCAGCCTGTTCCGGGACCCGCATGAGGTGGCTGTCTATTTTGCGGCCTCCAAGACGCTGGCGCTGGTGCATTTTGTCTATTTTGCCGTTCGTGCGGCTTCCGCCCACCGGTTTTCCAGCTACATTCACACCAGCGATCTTGCCGGCCTGGCCGCCTATTCCCGGCAGGCCACCTTGTGGACCTTCTGGCCGTCCCTGGCCGCCGGGGCCGGGCTTTTGCTGGTAGCGCCCCTGCTGCTGCGGCTGTTTGGTAGCGGTTTTGAGGCCGGATATCCGCTGATCGGTCTGCTTCTGATTGGGGTCCTGGCGCGGGCATCGGTCGGTCCGGCTGATGCGCTCTTGTCCATGACCGGCCACCAGAACAGCTGCGCCGCCATTTACGGGGTCACTTTCGCGCTCAATGTGGGGCTGAACCTGCTGTTCATTCCCCTTCTGGGCCTGGAAGGAGCGGCGGTTGCCACCAGCCTGGCCATCATCGCCGAGGCGGCTCTGCTGGCCCGGGCCGCCCGGCGGCACCTGAACGTGACAACCTTCGTGCTGCCCCTCATGGCGCCGTCGAAAGGCCGCGCCCATGGCGGTTGAGGCGGGAGAGGCCAGCGCTCTGGAGACCGTGTTTCTGGATCCTGTGGACGCGGATCTGCCGCTGGACGCCTGGTTGGCGCTCGCGGAGGCCGCGCTTGATCCCAATCCGTTTTTCGGGCCGGGCTTCTTGCGGGCTTATCTGGGGGGCATGGGCGCGGCGCAGGTCCGTCTTTTGGTGGTCCGGCACAAAACCACCGGGCTTTGGCTGGTGGCTGCGCCCATCGGGCGGCGTGCCGCCGGTCTTGTATGCCCCGCCGCCATGGTCTGGACAACGCACTATGCCCCGCTTGGCACACCGCTCCTGCATCCGCAGGCCGATGACGCGGCGCTCCGCATGTTTGTCACGGCGGCGGCCGGGGCCGCTCAGGTGCTGGTTCTTCCCTATCTGCCCCTTGCGTCTGAGACGGCACACCGGCTTCAGGGTCTTGCCGGTGTGCAAACGGTGCTGGAAGGCCGCGCCGCGCGGGCGTGTCATGCCGGTGCAGAAGAGGGCGAAGGCCAGTTTGAAGAAGCGTTTTCAGGCAAACGTCGCAAGGAAATACGGCGCTTGCTGCGCCGGCTGGAAGATCATGGCCCGGTGCGCTTTGAGACCGTGCGCGGTGCGGATGCCTGTACGCAGTTCGAAGCCTTTCTGGATCTTGAGGCCAAGGGGTGGAAGGGCCAGGGCGGTACGGCCCTCAAGAGCCGCGACGGGACGGCCCGGTTCTCCCGGCAGGCGGTGCAGGCGCTTTCCGAGGCCGATGCGGTTCGCATCGATACGCTTTCAGCCGGGGACACGCTGGTGGCCGGTCTGGTGTCTTTCGAAGATGGCGGCCATGTCCTGACCTGGAAAATTGCCTTCGATGAAGACTTTGCGCGTTATTCTCCAGGTGTCCAGCTTATGATGAAAGTGTTCCGGGACAATCTGGCGCGGCCGGGATTCAGGCAGGCCGACTCCCTGGCCATTCCGGGCCACCCCATGATCGAGCCGCTCTGGCGCGGCCGTTTGGAACTGGCCACGCTGGTGCTGGGCACGGGCTCTGCAGGCGCCGTGGCCATGGGGATTTGCCGGGCCGATATGGCCCTGGAACGCCGCCTGAAACAGGCGGTGCGCAAGGTCAAAGCCTGGCTGGCGCGTAAACCAGGCTAATACTTCAGAAATAGTGTCTACCCCTGATCCCGCAGCAGGCGGCGGATCACCTTTCCGGTGGTGGTCATGGGCAAAGAGGTCACAAACTCCACCTCGCGGGGATATTCATGGGCCGACAGGCGGGTACGGACAAAATCGGTGATTGAAGCTTTCAGTTTTGCACTCGCGGTCTCACCGGGTTTCAGCACGATAAAGGCCTTGACGATCTCCGTGCGCAGCGGGTCTGGCTTGCCGACAGCCGCGGCTAAAGCCACTGCGGGATGTTTGAGCAGGCAGTCCTCAATCTCCCCCGGCCCGATCCGGTAACTGGCGGATGTGATGATGTCGTCATCCCGTCCGATGAAATGGATATAGCCGTCTTCATCCCTCTGGCCCTGATCACCTGTGACCATCCAGTCACCGATGAATTTGGCAGCAGTTTCCTCTGGCTTGTTCCAGTATTCCAGAAACATGACCGGGTCCGGCCGTTTGACGGCAATCTGGCCCAGCACCCCTGCAGGCAGCGGGTGGCCGGTCCCGTCGATCACCGCCACCTCATGTCCCGGGGTCGGTTTGCCGATGGCCCCGGAGCGGCTCACCTTGAGCGCCGCAGCGGACCCAAGCACAGCATTGCATTCGGTCTGGCCGTAAAATTCGTTGACGGGAAAACCAAATTCTTGCGCGAACCAGTCGTAGGTTTCCCGGCCAAGGGCCTCTCCTGCCGACCCGACACTGCGCCATTTCAGGGTGAAGCGGCTGGCTGGGCGCTCGACGGCGCGCAGCATTTTCAGCGCCGTTGGCGGAATGAAGGCATTGCGGATCGCCTGGCTCTGAAGCAGGTGAAAAGCGCCTTCCGGGTCAAATTTGCGCACGGCCTGGGAGACAACCGGAACCCCGAGGGCCAGGGCGGGAAAGAGAGCGTTGAGCAGACCGCCGGCCCAGGCCCAGTCCGCAGGGGTCCACAAAAGATCTCCCTCTTGGCCGAGGAAGTTCTGGGAAAGCTCAATACCCGGCATATGGCCGATCAGGACCCGGTGCCCATGAAGCACACCCTTGGGCTGGCCGGTAGTGCCGGAAGTGTAGATCATCAGAGCAGGATCGTCCGGTGTGGTCGCAGCCGTGTCAAACCGGTCGCTCGCAGCCTCCAGCAGGGCGGTCAGGCTGTGAACATCTGCCTCAGGCCCGTCCACCGAGATGACGGTGGTCAGCTCCGGCAGACCTGCGCGCAGCCCGGTGGCTTTTTCGAGACCGGCCGTATCGGTGACAAGCGCCTTGGCGCGGGAATCGGCCAGCCGGTAGCGCAGCGCATCGCGGCCGAAAAGGGCCGCAAGGGGTACGGCAATCGCGCCGAGCTTGTAGGCCGCAAGATGAGCCATGGCGGTCGCTGGGCCCTGGGGCAGCAACAGGGCCACCCGGTCGCCCCGCATAAGCCCAAGGCCGCGCAGGGCATTGGCAAACTGGTTGGCGGTCCGGTTAAGCTGGCGGTGGCTCCAGTCTTCTGCGGTGCCATCTGCCAGGATATGCCGGATGGCCAGCCGGTCCGGATCGCGTGCCGCCCAATGATCGCTGACAGCTGCGGCCATATTGTAGCTATTTGGAAGCGACCAGCGAAATCTGTCGATCAGCGTGTCATAGTCGCTGGTGGGCTGCAGCATGAAAGTGTCCGCTTGGAAAGGTCAGGCCAATGAAGTCAGGCGCGCAAGTTTAAGGTGTTGTTTGCTGCAGTGCAATAGAGCCGGTTTGCAGTGTTTCGAATTTGGCTGGAAACACGCAGTATTCGTTAATGCGTTGAAGTCTTTTCTGTCAGGCAGCAACCGACGGTTCCGATTTTCCCGCAACCGTTCTACCGCTTGGCCAGCGGGTGGGCGCTCTCCACCAGGGCGCGCAACCGTTCGTCCAGCACATGGGTGTAGATCTGCGTCGTTGAAATATCCGCATGGCCGAGAAGCTGCTGGACCACCCGCAAATCCGCCCCGTTTTGAAGCAGATGCGACGCAAAGGCGTGGCGCAGCACATGGGGCGAGACCTTGGCCGTATCGAGCCCGGCAGCCAGGGCCAGATCCTTCAGGTCGCGCCCGAAATGCTGGCGGGTCAGGTGGCCGCTGCCACCATGGGAGGGGAATAGCCAGGGGCTTTTGTCATTGGCGCCTTGGGCAGCGCGCAGCGCCACATAGTCTTTCATGGCGGCCTGGGCCGCGTGGGACAGCGGGACCAGACGCTCCTTGCCGCCCTTGCCACGGATCTCGATCAGCCGCGCATCCCGCAAGGCGGCGGTCAGGGGCAGGGCAACCAGCTCCGACACCCTTAGCCCGCTGGCATAAAGCACTTCGATCAAGGTGTAGAGGCGCTGGGCGCGCAGGCGGGCGGCCGGGCTACTATGGGGTTTGAGAGTGCCCTCCCGGGCGGTTTCGATCAGCCGGTCCACTTCCTCCATGGACAGGACCTTCGGCAGGCTGGCCCGTTTTTTCGGAGCCGACAGGGTCCGGGTCGGGTCGTCTCGTCTCAGCCCTTCCGTATAGAGAAATTTGAAAAACTGTTTGAGGGCCGACAGGCGCCGCGCCTGAGAGGTTTCGGCAAAGCCGCGCCGGGTGAGGTCGCTCATATAGGCGGAAATGTCACCAGCCTGTGCTGCGGCAATCTTTGTCTTGCCGAGAAAGTCTGAAAAATCCTCCAGGTCGCGCCGGTATCCGGCGAGTGTGTTTTCCGCCGCGCCGCGCTCTGCGGCCAGCATTTCCAGAAAAGTCTCCAGATCGAAACCGGTTGCCATCAGCGTCCGAAGCCGTCCTTTTTCACCCTGACAGTGATCTCCCGTTCGCGCGGGTCGACATAGGTCGCAAGCGAATAGACGGCCCCATAGCCAAGCGCGCCAAGCAGGGCGATGACAACAATCAGACGGGTCAGGGTCGGCACGCGATATCTCCCGGTGCGAATCGGTTGGGGAAATGTTCCAAAACCGCAGCGTTCTGTGCAAGGCCTTGTGGGCCCTGAAAGCGCGGGCTGCAAGGCCGGAGGGTGAGCATGTCCGACAGCACGGCGGAAATGCGGCGGCTGTCTTCCACAGCGTGTCTTTTCTTCCGAATATGATACAACGCAGCCATGACTGAAACGGACAAGACGCGGGACAGTGACGTGTATACCGCCGAAACAAAAGCAAAACCTGTCGATCCCGGCCGTCTCGTTGCGGCACTCGGGAGGCGTTCGATCGTTCTGGTCGGCATTATGGGCTGCGGAAAATCAACGGTTGGCAAGCGCCTGGCGCACCGGCTCGGCCTTGAATTCATTGATGCCGATTCCGAAATAGAGCGGGCCGCCAACATGACGGTCTCTGAAATTTTCGCAGCGCATGGGGAGAGTTATTTCCGCTCTGGAGAAGAACGTGTCATTGCCCGGCTTCTGGGCGAGGGGCCACAGGTGCTGGCCACCGGCGGCGGCGCCTTCATGAGCGCGGCCACACGTGCCGAGATTGCCGCCAACGGCCTGTCGATCTGGCTGAAAGTGGATTTCGACACGGTCATGGCCCGGGTCCGGCGCCGGTCGACCCGGCCGCTGCTGCAGACCCCTGATCCGGAAGGCACCATGCGCAGGCTCATGGTTGAGCGCGAGCCGGTCTATGCCAAGGCGGCGTTGACGGTCACCTCAAAAGACGTGCCCCATGACGCGGTGGTGGATCAGATCATCACCACGCTGGCCGGGCACCTGTTTTCTGGTGAGGACACCGGGTCCTCGCCAGCTTCTTCTTCCTGATTTGGACTTTGATACCCATGACAGACACATCCGTCACGGACACCCTCCCGGACAGAAGGACCGTTCATGTCGACCTCGGCGCGCGCAGCTATGAGATCAGGATCGGCCGGGGCGTTCTGGAGCGCGCCGGTGCGGAAATTGCGACCTTGCTGCCGGGCGCCCGCCTGGCCGTGGTTGCCGACGAAACCGTCGCAGGTCTTCATCTCGATGCTTTTGGCGCCAGTTTGCGGGCTGCCGGACTGGACTATACGGCGCTGACGGTTCCCCCTGGTGAAAGCACCAAATGCTTCCGGGAATTTGAACGCCTGTGTGACGAGGTTCTGGCAGCCCGACTGGAGCGCGGTGATGCGGTTGTCGCGCTGGGCGGGGGGGTTGTCGGCGATCTGGCAGGCTTCGTTGCCTCGGCCACCCGGCGCGGCATGGCCTTTGTGCAGGTTCCAACCTCGCTTCTGGCCCAGGTTGACAGCTCCGTCGGCGGCAAGACCGGCATCAATGCCCGCCAGGGCAAGAACCTGATCGGCGCTTTTTACCAGCCGGCGCTGGTGCTGGCCGACACCGCAGTGCTCGACACCTTGCCGCTTCGCGATTTCCGGGCCGGCTATGCAGAGGTTGCCAAATATGGCCTGCTCGGGGATGCGGCCTTTTTCGACTGGCTGGAGAACAACTGGCAGGCGGTCTTTGCCGGCGGGCCGGAGCGGGACGAGGCGGTGGCCTGGTCCTGTCAGGCCAAAGCGGATGTGGTCGCGGCGGACGAGTTGGAAAGCGGCCGCCGGGCGCTGCTCAATCTGGGTCACACTTTCGGCCACGCGCTGGAATCGGCCGTTGCCTATGAGACCGACCGGCTGGTGCATGGCGAAGGGGTCGCCATCGGCATGATGCTGGCCTATGAATTTTCCGAACGGCTGGGCCTGACCGGCGAGGACACGGTGCTTCGGGTGCGCAGGCATCTAAGCGACGTGGGCCTGCCGGTCACCATTCAGGACATTCCCGGGCAACTGCCGGGTGTGGACCTGTTCATGGATATCATCGCGCAGGACAAGAAAGTGAGCCGGGGGGCTCTGACCTTCATCCTGACCCGGGGCATTGGCGAGGCCTTCGTGGAAAAGGGCGTTGATCCGGCGCTGGTATCCGGTTTTCTCAAGGAGAAGCTTGACCCATGATGGAAACGGCTCTTTGGCTGGCGGTTCTCGCCATTTTTGTGCTTCTGTTCCTGTCCGGCTTCTTTTCCGGCTCGGAGACCGCGTTGACTGCGGCCTCCAGGGCGCGCATGCACCAGCTGGAAAAGACCGGAGACTGGCGGGCCCGGGTGGCTAGCCGCCTGATTGCCTCCCGCGAGCGGCTGATCGGGGCGCTGCTTCTGGGCAACAATCTGGTCAACATCCTTGCATCGGCCTTGGCAACCACCGTCTTTCTGAAGCTGTTTGGCGAGGCTGGTGTTGCGCTCGCCACTCTGGTCATGACGGCGCTGGTTCTGGTCTTTGCCGAAGTTCTGCCGAAAACCTGGGCGATTTCCAATCCGGAGCGGTTCGCGCTCATGGTCTCGCCCATCGTGCGCTTCATCGTGGCAATCTTTGGTCCGGTCGTGGTGGGGGTGGAATGGATCGTGCGGCTGCTCCTGCGTTTTGGCGGCGTGAAGATCGGCGATGATGCGTCGATCCTGTCCGCCCATGACGAATTGCGCGGCGCGGTGGATCTGCAGCATATCGAGGGTGGCCTGGAAAAAGGCGAGCGGGACCGTCTCGGCGGTCTTCTGGATCTGGCTGAGCTGGAAGTGTCCGACGTCATGGTGCACCGGACCAACATGCAGGCCCTCAATGCGGATGATGCGCCCGCCAAGCTTGTCGATGCGGCGCTGGCTTCCCCCTATACGCGCCTGCCGCTCTGGCGTGGGGAAAGCGACAATTTCATCGGGGTGCTCCATGCCAAGGATTTGTTGCGTGCGCTCCATGCGGCGGACGGCAAGGCGGATGGCATCGATATTCTGGAGATTGCGGCCCCGGCCTGGTTCGTGCCCGACACCACAAGCCTGCAGGATCAGCTCAACGCGTTTTTGCGCCACAAGGCCCATTTCGCCCTCGTTGTCGATGAATATGGCGAGGTGATGGGGCTGGTGACCCTGGAAGATATTCTGGAGGAGATCGTCGGCGAGATTGCCGATGAGCATGATCTGGAGCTGGAAGGCCTCAGGCCCCAGGCGGACGGGTCCGTGATTGTTGACGGCTCGGTGCCGATCCGAGATCTCAACCGGGCCGCCGACTGGAGCCTTCCGGATGATGAGGCCACAACCATTGCCGGGCTGGTGATCCATGAGGCCCGCATGATCCCGGAAGAGCGTCAGATCTTCACCTTCCACGGGTTCCGCTTCACGGTGCTGCGCAGGGAAAAAAACCGGATCACCCGGCTGCGGATCATGCCGCTTGGTCAGACCCGCCCGGTTGCGGGTGCTGAGGCGCCGCGCACGGCAGCCCCGGCGGAATAATCCGCCAGGGGCAAGAAGACTTGTTGTGATCGAGACGGGTGCTGCGGGTCAGCCCTGGTTCGCCAGACGCGCTGCACGCGGGTCCGTCTCACCGGTGGCCCGGATTTCCAGGGCCAGAGCATGAACGCCTCCGGCCAGTTCCTCGGCCAGCAATTCGTTGATGGCCCGGTGCCGGGCAACCCGGCTCATGCCCTCAAACGCTTTGGCGGCAATCTGAACGCGAAAATGCGTTTCGCCGCCTTCCCGCCAGCCGCCATGGCCCCTGTGCTTGTCGGATTCGTCAATAACAGTCAGGGCATCAGGGGCATAGGCCGCTTGAAGCTTGGCGGTAATGGTTTCTTTTATGCTCATGGGTTCCAACGTGTGGCCGGAGTTTTCAAAGTCAAGTCTTTGCGGGTTCAGTCGCGGCTGATAGAGTATCGGGCTGTTCCTGAGCATTCAGCATCAGGCACCGGAAATTAGCTTTGGACACCGGCGAAATGCAACAGCCCGCAGCTTGCCCGCCGCCCTTCGGACCTTGATATTCGACCATATGAAACTGAATTCAAAACTCTTCGACAGCATCCGGGTGAAACCGGACAAGGAGCGCGCTGCGCAGGAGACGCATCCGGTGTGCGATCACCCGGGCTGCAAGCGTCCCGGTGTGCACCGGGCCCCGAAAGGCCGGGACCGGGAAGGGCAATATTTCAATTTCTGCGTGGATCATGTCCGTGAGTACAACAAGTCCTACAATTATTTCATCGGTATGGGGGACGACGACGTCCGCTCCTACCAGAAGGACAGTCTGACCGGACACCGGCCGACCTGGAAAATGGGCGTGAACAAGCAGGCGGCGGACGGTCCGGACGGGTTCGACCCGCGTGCAAAAATGCGCGGCCACGCCCAGCAGCGGGCCGAGCAGGTGCGCCGTCCGCGGCAGAGAAAGCTGCTGACGCTTGAAAAACGGTCCCTGGATGTGCTCAATCTGCCCTATTCAGCCCGTGGCGCGGAGATAAAAGCGCGCTATAAGGAGCTGGTGAAATTGAACCATCCGGACGCCAATGGCGGAGACAGATCTTCCGA
Source organism: Roseibium sp. AWQ4_290 (assembly GCF_056160985.1). Taxonomy (NCBI): domain Bacteria; kingdom Pseudomonadati; phylum Pseudomonadota; class Alphaproteobacteria; order Hyphomicrobiales; family Stappiaceae; genus Roseibium; species Roseibium sp. AWQ4_290. Next base: position 32,777 of record NZ_JBSWYG010000028.1, on the reverse strand, counting down.
GGACCGCCTGCGGGAGATCATTCAGGCCTATAACGTTCTGAAGAAAGCCGGTTTCCTTTAAGTTTGCAGGGTCCTGCAAACTTTCCCCAAATGATCCCTCCCGGCATCCGGGACAGCGGAGGACTAATGACTGAGACGACGACTGCCGCCATGGCCATGCCGGATATTGAAGTGTCTGTTGAAGAGGTGTTCGGATTTGCTTCCAGCCTCAAGGTTCCAGCCTTCTCTGCCCCGTCCGAGCACGTGCCGGAGCGCGACGAGGACTACCTGTTCGACAAGGCGACGACGCTGGCGATCCTGGCAGGCTTTGCCCATAACCGACGCGTCATGGTGACCGGCTATCACGGCACCGGCAAGTCGACCCATATCGAGCAAGTGGCCGCCCGGCTCAACTGGCCCTGTATCCGCGTCAATCTCGACAGTCACATCTCGCGGATTGATCTGGTCGGCAAGGACGCCATTGTCATCAAGGACGGCAAGCAGGTCACCGAATTCAAGGACGGCATTCTGCCCTGGGCCTACCAGCACAATGTGGCACTGGTCTTTGACGAATATGATGCGGGCCGCCCGGACGTGATGTTCGTGATCCAGCGCATTCTGGAATCGTCCGGCCGCCTGACCCTTCTGGACCAGAGCCGGGTGATCCGGCCCCATGCGGCCTTCCGCCTGTTTGCCACCGCCAACACGGTCGGCCTTGGCGATACCTCCGGTCTTTATCACGGCACCCAGCAGATCAACCAGGCCCAGATGGACCGCTGGTCCATCGTGACCACACTCAACTATCTGCCCCATGACAAAGAGGTCGATATCGTCCTGTCCAAGGCCAAGCATTTCCAGTCCGATGAAGGCCGCAATACGGTGTCGAAGATGGTCCGTCTCGCGGACATGACCCGCAACGCTTTCATCAATGGCGACCTGTCGACTGTGATGAGCCCGCGCACGGTGATCACCTGGGCGGAAAATGCCGAGATTTTCGGCGACACGGGCTTCGCCTTCCGCCTGACCTTCCTCAACAAATGCGACGACATGGAGCAGTCGCTGGTGGCCGAATTCTACCAGCGCTGCTTCGGCGAAGACCTTCCCGAGTCCTCCGTTAATGTTGTGATGAGCTGAGGCACCCATGGCACCACGTCCTGGCAGTAATTCCATGCCGGGCAACAAGCCCGCGCCGACCACGGAACCGTTCAAGCAGTCGGTTACCGGAACCATGCGGGCGATTGCCGGCGAGGCGGAGCTGGAAGTCGTCTTTTCCGGTGATCGGCCGGGATTGAGCGGCCTGACGGCCCGTTTGCCGGAGCCCTCGCGCAAGGTCACCGGGCGCGACATTGCCATCACACGAGGCCTGTCCGATGCCATGGCTCTGCGCCTTGCCTGTCATGACAAGACGGTGCATTCGAAGAACATGCCACAGGGCGCTGATGCGCGGGCAATTTTCGAGGCGGTGGAACAGGCCCGGTGTGAGGCGGTCGGAGCCCGGCGCATGCAAGGGGTGGCCGACAATCTGGCCATCATGCTGGAAGACCGGTTCCGCAAGTCCGGCGCGCCGGACATTGCCAGCCGGGAGGAGGCCCCGCTTCAGGACGCGCTTTCGCTGATCGTGCGCGAACGTCTGACCGGCGCCACACCGCCGGACAGTGCCAAACCGCTGGTGGACATGTGGCGTGGCTGGATCGAGGAGAAGGCCGGCGGGGATCTGGATCTCCTGTCTGACGCGCTTGAGGATCAGGACGGCTTTGCCACGCGGCTGCGCGACGTGCTGAAATCCCTCGATATGGGTGATGAGCTCGGCGATCAGGACCAGGACACCGATCCGGACCAGAGCGAAGACCAGGGCAACAATGACGACGCCGAGACCGGCGACGACGATGAAGAGACTGGCGGTGAGCAGGAAGCCTCGCCGCAGGAGATGGAGCTGTCCGGCGAAGAGCAGGACAGCGGCGAGACCGAAGCCGCCGATGCCGAAATGGACGAGTTTGCCGAGCAGGATATGGCGGAGGAGTCGGAAGATGCCGGTGAAAGCGACCGCCAGGAGATGCCGTTCTCCAATCGGCCGGAAACCGACTACCGGGTGTTCACCAGGCAGTTTGATGAAACAGTGACGGCGGAGGAGTTGTGTGATGCGGCCGAACTGGACAGGCTGCGCGGCTTTCTGGACAAGCAGCTCACCCATTTGCAAGGGGCCGTGGCCCGCCTGGCCAACCGGCTGCAGCGCAAGCTGATGGCGCAACAGAACCGCTCCTGGGATTTTGATCTGGAAGAGGGCCTGCTCGACACGGCCCGGCTCACACGGGCGGTCACGGACCCCATGGCGCCGCTGGCCTTCAAGCAGGAGCGGGACACGAATTTCCGCGACACGGTGGTGACGCTGCTTCTGGACAATTCCGGCTCCATGCGCGGCCGCCCGATCACGGTGGCGGCCACCTGTGCCGATATTCTGGCGCGCACCCTGGAGCGCTGCGGCGTGAAGGTGGAAATTCTCGGCTTCACCACCAAGGCCTGGAAAGGCGGACAGTCCCGGGAAAGCTGGATCGGGGCGGGCAAGCCGCCGTCACCGGGCCGCCTCAATGACCTGCGCCACATCATTTACAAATCCGCCGATGCGCCCTGGCGGCGGGCCCGGCGCAATCTCGGCCTGATGATGCGCGAGGGCCTGTTGAAGGAAAATATCGACGGAGAGGCGCTGACCTGGGCGCATGAGCGTCTTCTGGCCCGGCCGGAACAGCGGCGCATTTTGATGATGATCTCCGACGGCGCGCCTGTGGATGACACGACCCTGTCGGTCAATCCGGGAAATTATCTGGAACGGCATTTGCGCTATGTGATCGAGGAGATCGAGACCCGGTCCCCGGTCGAGCTGATTGCCATCGGCATTGGCCACGACGTCACCCGCTATTACCGGCGGGCGGTCACCATTGTGGATGCGGAAGAGCTGGCCGGGGCGATGACCGACCAGCTGGCTGACCTTTTCGACGATGAAGTCCAGGACACCCAGCAGGGCCGCAGCCGGCGCCGGGGCGGGCGCAGATAAAGATGGCCTGGCAGTTCAGGAGCGCGCCCTGGCCGCGCCGGAGCCTGCGGGTCGCATCTGCCGTCTTTTTTTTGGGGGTGCTGGCGCTTGAGATAGTGTTTGGTCCCACTCAAGCTGCTGCCCGAACCGCGTCAGATCTGCTCTCGGAGGGCCGGCCGGTCACCGTGCGTACCAAGCCGATCGGCGCCTTTCATATCGGGTTCAAGGACACACGGTTCGGCGCCCTGACCTTTCTCGGCGGGCTGGAACTTCTGGCCTCCAGCCGCAACGTCGGCGGGCTGTCCGGGCTGCTTACGCTGGATGGCGGCGCAGAATTTCTGGCGGTCACCGACAATGGCCATTGGGTCACCGGCAAGGTTCGCCAGACCGGGGAGGGGGTGCCGCTCGGGATTGAAGAGGTGCGCTTTGCGCCGCTGGTGAATGCCTCCGGCAAAACACTCCGGGCGGCCTGGGGTCATGATACCGAGGCGCTGGCCCTGGCCGCCTCCGGTCTTTATGTGACGGCGGAATATCAAAACGCGATTTATCATTATCCATGGCCACTGAGAACCGGGCAGGAGCGGATGACCGGTCAGGTTGCTGTGTCTGAGGCGATCCGGGCTCTGCCGCGCAATGCGGGGCTGGAAGCGCTTGCGGCGGGGCCGGCAGGTGGTCCGTTGGCAGGCAAGCTGGTCGCGGTGGCCGAATCCAGCCCGAGTGAAGCCCATGACCTGTCCGCCTTTCTCATCGGCCCTGAGGGGGGCGCGCGCTTTACGATCAAACGATCCGGCCGGTTTGACGCTACTGATGCGGCCTTTCTGCCCGGTGGCGATCTTGTTTTGATGGAGCGCCGGTTCAACCTGCGCGACCTGATTGGTCTGCGCCTGCGCCGTTTTTCCGGCGACAGGATCAAAGCCGGGGCCGTGCTGGAAGGTGAGGTGCTGCTGGAGGCCGGTTTTGACTATCAGATCGACAATATGGAAGGTCTGGCCGTTCATCAGACCCCAAAGGGCGACACCATCCTGACGCTTGTCTCCGACGACAACCGCTCGATCCTGCAGCGGACGCTGTTCTTAAGGTTCCGGCTGGAGGAGTAGGTGGCGCTCGTCAAGGCTCCCGGTCCCGTTCATACCGGTCTTGCAGCGGAAACGGTGGCAGCCAGCTCTCGCGGTGCAGGGTCCAGAGTTCGTATGTCGGGGTGAGCTGATCCGGCGCGTCAAAAGATCCGAGATGCAGTTCTATCTCCTCTCCCGTGCAGGAAAAGACGGAGGAGCCGCAGGCGGGGCAGAAGTGGCGGCCCTGATACTGTCCTGTTTGTCCTTCAACCTGAACCGCGTCCCGGGGGAAGATTGCGGAGGCGTGAAACAGCGCCCCGTGGTGTTTGCGGCAATCCAGGCAATGGCACAGGCCGGTGCGCAGAGGGGCGCGTGCAGCTTTAAAGCGGACTTTGCCGCACAGACAGCCGCCTTCATAGGGGTGCATACTTTTTCTCCCGCGATCAGGTTCCTTTCCAGACGCGGTCAGCATAACAAAAGGAACTTGAACTGACGCGGAGCACCTTGAAATCCGGATTTGTCTCTAAACAAAAATGGCGCCGTCTGGCGTCAGATTGCCGTGCGATCAAGCAGCTGTTCCGTTGGGCTCTTGCTGGAACAGGGCGAGCAGAATCCGGTATGGGGCGAGCAGGGCCAGGGCGACGAGCATCTTGACCAGGAAATCTCCGGCGGCCAGGGACGTCCACAGCAGAACCTCCGGCGCCGAGCCGATGCCTAAGAGCGGCACGGGAAAGGCAAGAGAGCTGTCCTCCATGCCGAACAGGCCGTCGACAAAGGCAAAGCTGGCTGAAAAGGCGATGCCGAAAAAGAGCAAGGTATCGATCACCGAGCCGATCAGGGAGGAGGTCACAGGTGCTTTCCACCAGGTCAGGCGGCGCAACCGGTCGAAAACCGTCACGTCCAGCAGCTGAGCCACCAGGAACGCGGTGCCGGAGGCAATCAGGATACGCGGTGTCGTGAAGGCTTCATTGGCGGCCCAGAACCCCAGTGGCACCAGAATGGCAAGGGCAAAGCCTGCCAGCACCACCTTGCGCGCGGCGGAGGGGCCGAAGCGGCGGTTGGTCAGGTCGGTCACCAGAAACGCTACCGGATAGGTGAAAGCGCCCCAGGTGAGGGTGTCGGCCAGATTGACGCCGCCGATCGCCTGATCGACCGGAAACTGCACCAGATAGTTGGAGGCCAGAACGACAAGCGCCATCGCGGCAATCGCGATGGCGTTATGGCCCACGGAGAAGCTCCGGGTATCCGTCATGGGGTGTCCCCAAAGGGTTAAGCGGCAGCGGCCTCAGCCTGCTTGCGCTTGACGCTGACCTTGATCTTGCGGGCGGCGTCGGACAGCTGGGCGTCGGACGCCTTCAGCAGATAAGCGTCCAGGCCGCCACGGTGCTCAACGGAGCGCAGGGCATGGGCGCTGACTTTCAGCTTGAAGGTCTCGCCGAGCGTGTCGCTCATCAAGGACACGTTGCACAGGTTCGGCAGGAACCGGCGGCGGGACTTGTTGTTTGCGTGCGAGACGTTGTTGCCCGTCATCACATCTTTGCCGGAGAGTTCGCAACGGCGTGCCATGGTATCACCTTTTGTTTTCGTGGCTGGGCCGTTCCATGGAACCCAGCAAGTCCAAACCGGAACCGGCGCGGACCTGAGGCCCGGCGACATCGTCTCCGGCATTTCTCGGAAAAAGTTGCCCCGCTATAATGGCAGCGTGCGTCAACGTCAAGACATCTCCTGCCCTTCGGCGCGATTCTGTGATTTTATTCGCAGGAAGGCGACCTGTTAACCACTGAGTTACCATAATTGAGAATGATTGTGGCAGGTCTCCGGGCGGGTTTCATGGTACTGTGACGCGCGGGGACCAGTGTTTGGCGCGGGGGCGCATGTCGTTGCTGAAAGGCGGCGCGGAGGTTTTTTGAAGTGTTTGGTCTGACGTCACTCGGACGCTTTGCCGTCCTTCCCATGCTTGCCGCTGCGCTGATGGTATCTCCGGCGCAGGCGAAGAAGAACGGCGTTGGCGGCGTCTATTCCATATCTCTGGCCGGCTTCAAGATCGGGCGGGGCACCTTGTCCCTTGCCATGCAGGGCAATGCCTATTCGGCCAAGGTGACGGTGGAACCCGCCGGGATCGGCACGCTGTTTTCCACCGGCAAGGGCGGGGCGGAAGCCTCCGGCTGGCTGGTCGGCTCGAAAGTGGTGCCCTCCAAATACCGCATGGCCTCCCATGCGGCCAATCTGGATTTTTATGTCAACTTGACCCAGGGCTCGCGCAACATCCGCTCCATGGAAGTCGCACCCCAGTTCAAGCCCAATCCGGAGCGCATCAAGATCACCAACCGCCACAAGCGCAACGCCATCGACCCGCTCAGTGCGGCGCTGATGCCGGTGGGCCGGGCCAAGGACAGCCTCGGGCCCAAGGCCTGCTCGCGCAAGCTGCCGGTGTTTGACGGCTGGACCCGCTTTGACATCAAGCTGAGCTATTCGGGCACCAAGGAAGTGTCCGGGCGCGGCTATGACGGTACGGTTGTCGTGTGCAAGGCGCAGTGGGTTCCCGTTGCCGGGCACCGGCCCTCCAAAGAGTCGGTCAAATATATGGCCAAGGCCAATATGGAAGTGTGGATTGCCCCGATGGGCCGGGAGAATGTCCTGCTGCCCTACCGCATTTCCATCGACACCAAAAACGGCCGTCTGCTTGTGGAAGCCAGCAAGCTGGCCATTGATGGCGCCGGCGACGTCCAGGCGGCCCGCTAAGCTCCCGTCGTCAGCCGCCCGGACCCGCCGGGTGGTGAGCGCGGCAAAAAGGGCGTGGCCCATGCTCTTATGGGCTTCACCAGACGGAAATATGGCCAAGTGAAACGCAGAAAATCATAGTCCCAATGTTCGTTTTATTGTCGATTGCCGTCCCTGTTCTGGTTGGTCTTGCCCTTATTTTGCTGACACGGAAGAGAATATATCTCTCGCTCTGTGACAGAGCCATGCAAACCAATTCGATTTACAGATGGACCTTTTCGCGCTCTGCCAGAAATGGACAGCGAATACCAACATTCAGCAGATTTTTCCTGCGTGGTATCGGAATATTGAGTCTTACGATTGGTGGCCTCGTACTGAGCCTTCTCTGGTACGTGGACATGTCTCCGTTCAGAGGAGAAACCTTTGAGCAAACGAAATGGGAGCTGCAAGGAAATTGCCACGGGCTATCAGACTGGGAATGCGTTCAGAAAGAAGCATCCTGCCCCAGAGGTGGAATGGTCCGCGACCTCACCAGAAATTATCTCATACCCGAAACTCTATCACGCGATGAGGTCTATGCACTCCTTGGGCGAACCGAACGCACCGTCGAAATCAATGGGCAATCCTGTATCGCCTACACGTTGGGCATGTGTAGCGGCCTCGGCGTTGACTATGATTCCCTTTATGTCTGCTTTGACGTCAACGACAGAATATCTTCCGCAGGACACGTTCAACACTGATGCGGGTTACTTGGATCATAACCACACCGCCGCGCCGATATGTCGAATATTCCGAGGACCTTGAAACCTTCAACCTTGTCAGCACTATTGCGGGCTTGGGCCTTATTTGCGTGTTGATCTGGTCAGTGGTTTTCCAAAAGAACGCAGCATGAAAAATGCAGTCACTATACTAGCTGTGACCTTTCTGTCGGTATTGCCTCCGCTCATCACGCCCAGCTTTTCTCCGAAGTTTCAGAAGCCCGGATCAGGCCCAAGGCTTGCGCCCTCTTGCGTCTCTTGATAGAGCGCTCCACATTACGTCCCTGGAGCGGCGGGAGATCGGTCCTGCTGCCTGCCTTGGGCGTGGCCATATGGCCATACTGTCGGTTTACCGGTTCTGGCGGGCTGTTGCTCCCGGGCCGGGTTGTTTCGGGTAAACACATACATGCACAGCTATCTCGAGTTCGAAAAGCCCGTTGCGGATATTGAAGGCAAGATCCAGGAATTGCGGGCAATCGCGGCCGAAGATGGCGAAGCCGTCAATGTGGACAGCGAAATTGACCGGCTGAAGACCAAATCCGCCCAGACCCTTCAGGATCTTTATGCCCGGCTGACCCCCTGGCAGAAAACCCTGGTTGCCCGGCATCCGGACCGTCCCCATGCGGTCGACTATATTGCCGGACTGATCGAGGATTTCATGCCGCTGTCCGGCGACCGCAAATTTTCCGACGACCATGCGCTGATTGCTGGCATCGGCCGGTTCCGTGGCCAGTCGGTGGCCGTTCTTGCCCAGGAAAAGGGCCATGACACGGAAACCCGGCTCAAGCATAATTTTGGCATGGCCCGTCCGGAAGGCTACCGCAAGGCGGTCCGCGTCATGGAGCTGGCGGAACGCTTCGGCATTCCCCTGATCAGCTTTGTCGACACGTCCGGCGCCTATCCGGGCCGGGGCGCGGAAGAGCGCGGCCAGTCTGAAGCCATTGCCCGGTCTACCGATGTGGGCCTGGGCCTTGGCACGCCGTCCATTGCGCTGGTGATTGGCGAGGGCGGCTCCGGCGGGGCGATTGCCATTGCTACGGCCAACAAGGTGTTGATGCTGGAACACGCAATCTATTCCGTGATCTCGCCGGAAGGGGCGGCCTCCATCCTGTGGCGGGACAGCGCCAAGGCGCAGGATGCGGCCACCGCGCTGAAGATCACTGCGCAGGACCTGAAACAGCTTGGCGTGATCGACGATATCATCTCCGAACCGGTCGGCGGTGCCCACCGGGCCCGCGAAATCGTGATCGATGCGGCTGGCCGCTCCATTGAGGCCGCTCTGGAAGATCTGGCCGGTCTGAGCGCCGAAGAGATCCGCAAACACCGGCGCGAGAAGTTCGTGGCCATTGGCCGCAACCTGACCTGACAGCAGGGTTAATGGGGCTAACGCTCTGGAAAATAGACCAAAACAGTGAGGAGGCGGCCTCAGGGTGCGCCTCTTTTGCCATTCTGTGGCCAGATTTTGCCTGCATTCAGGCGCTTCAAGGGCTTAAAGAGAGGGCCGGGACGGGGTTTTCTGTTCCTATCACCGGATTGTGCTTCGCGGGGATAGAAACGTTTCAGTAACTTATCGTCAACCATCCTTGCCTAGCCTTTGCGCGGGGGCATGACGCGGGAAACCGGCTCCGCTGGGCAGAAAATCTGCCGGGGCTCCAGGGTTTTCAGACAGTTTGGGAACGAAACATGGTCTTTGGGCGCCGTTCATATTTGCCAGCCGGTCTTCATAAAGGCCCAGCCGGGCCGGGCCGCCGCAGGGCGGTGCGGGCCGTGGCGCTGGCCGTTGCGGCCGGTCTTCTGGCGGCCTGTCAGGCCGATGAGTTCGGCACGGGCCCCAAACATCTTCGTCCGGTGTCGGACTCCGTCAAGCGCAAGATGTCCGACCTCAACATGAGCTCGACCTCGCCGATCATGATCCGCATCTTCAAGGAAGAATCTGAGCTGGAGGTTTGGAAACAGACCCGGACAGGCAAATACAAGCTGCTCAAGGATTTCGAGATCTGCAAATGGTCCGGCAAGCTGGGCCCGAAATTTAAGGAAGGCGACCGGCAGGCCCCGGAAGGCTTTTATGAAATCACCCCGGCGCTGATGAACCCGAATTCCAGCTATCATCTGGCGTTCAATCTGGGCTATCCGAACAAGTATGACCGGGCCCACGGGCGCACCGGCTCGCATCTGATGGTCCATGGCGCCTGCTCCTCGCGCGGTTGTTATGCCATGACCGACGAGCAGGTTCAGGACATTTATGCCCTCGCCCGCGACAGCTTCAAAGGCGGGCAGAAATCCTTCCAGGTGCAGGCGTTTCCCTTCCGCATGACACCGGAAAACATGGCCCGGCACCGGGACAGCGAGCATCTGGATTACTGGAAGATGCTGAAAACCGGATATGACCACTTTGAGGTCACCAACCAGCCGCCGAAAGTGGCGGTCTGCGAAAAGAAATACGTCTTTGACGCCACCCCGCTGGTGCAGGGCGTGCCCTTCCGGGCCAGCGCCAAATGCCCGGACTATCAGATCAGCCCGCGCATTGCCTCGGCCGTCGCCGCCAAGGAGCGCAAGGATGATGAAAAGTTCCAGCAGCTTGCCGCCCGGTTCGAGGCCCGCGAAGAGCGCCAGAAGCGCTGGGAAGAACGCTCGGAGCGGTTTGCCGAAGCGCTTGGCGGCGGCAAGCAGGACGGCGAGGGACCGCTGACCACGGCGGCCATTCCGTCAGAAGGTTCCAAGAGCGCCCAGACACCGGTTCCCGAGGCACCTCCGGCCGCTGCCACTGCAGCGGGCACGCCGGTGGAAACCGCCTATGCGCCGGAGGACAAGGCGAAGAGCGGCGCGGCCGGGGGCTTCCTGAAACGCTGGATGCCCTTTGGCAGCAAGACTGCGGAAGATGTTGCTGTCGGGCCGATCGCAACGGATGTGGTGCCAAGCGCCAAACCCTGACGTGCCGTCTTATACCAACCTCAATAGATAGGAACCGATCTGACGGTGTTTGGGGACTGTTCGGCAAGGAGCAGGTTGCAGGGCGATATGGTTTATCGTTCAAAACCTGGGACGCAGCTGAACAGTCCCCAAACACGGCCTCGGTGGCCTGCTCCGGCCCGCCGGACTGCGTTGCGCCGCTTGAACGGCCAACCAGGCCGTCCTGCGCAACGCGCCTTGCCGGCCAGTCCGGACCAGCGCCATCAGATGGGTTTCTATCTATTCAGGTTGGTATTATTTGGGCATGAGCGCCCAAAGGTCGAAATCCAGAATGACATTGTCCTGATAGGCGCCGTCCGCGTCTTTCAAGGGAAAGTCGTGACAGGGGCGGTTTTTGGTGGCCACAAGGCGCAGGCGCAGGGCGCCCACATCTGCCCGGCCGTCGATGGAGGCCTTGTCCAGCACTTCTGACCAGGCATAAACGGTGTCGCCCGCAAAAAGCGGCGCCACATGGCGGCCGCCATTGATCCCGGCAATGTGGAACGCATTGGCCAGCCCGTTGAAGGACAGCGCCCGGGCCAGCGAAATCACATGGCCCCCATAGACCAGCCGTCTGCCGAACCGGCCCTTGGCTTCGGTATTCTGGTTGAAATGCACCTTGGCCGTGTTCTGGTACAGCCGGGTCGCCATCTGGTGCTCGGCCTCTTCCACGGTCATGCCATCCACATGGTCGATTTTCTCGCCAATGGCATAGTCGGAAAACCGGAAGCTGGCGCCCGACAGGTTGTCGTCCCAATGAAGCGTGTCCAGAAGGGGCACCGCCGTGCCAAGTGCCTGTGGGTCAAGGGCGGCGGGCAGCTCTGGCACCACCGGGTCTGGGGCGGGGCTGGCCGCCTCCCGCTTGTTCACCATCACCCAGCGCACATAATCCAGCACTTCTGTGCCATCGGATGTGTAGCCGGTGGAGCGCACATAAACGACCCCGGTCCGGCCGTTGGAATTTTCCTTCTTGCCGATCACTTCCGAGACGGTCGACAGGGTGTCGCCCGGATAGACAGGCGCCAGAAACCGCCCGCCCGCATAGCCCAGATTGGCCACCGCATTGAGGGAAATATCCGGCACGGTCTTGCCGAAGACAATGTGGAAGGTCAGAAGATCGTCCACCGGCGCATGGGCATAGCCTAGGGATCTTGCCAAGGCGTCCGACGACTGGACGGCGAAGCGGGAGCCATAGAGCGCGGTATAGAGCGCCTGATCGCCGCTGGTCACCGTGCGCGGCACTGCATGGCGGATCACCTGGCCAATGTCAAAATCCTCAAAGAAATTGCCGCGATTGGTCTTGCTCACCAGATCCTCCCAGGCTGCGGGTGCAAAGCGGACGGATTAGAGCCTATCGCAGTGCACATGGGCAAGTCAGACGTTTTGCGGATGGGAAGTTCATTTGGGTCGTTTGACGATTGTTGTTCTGTTCCTGAAAGCTGATATGCGTTGAGTACAAATGACTGCGGTGCGGACAAAACTGCCATCCGGCTTCCTCAAGACTGGTGTCGGTTTCGCTCGATATTGCGTCGTTCCAGACACACACAGAAAGGGGTTTGGGCCGCAGTTTAAGCATGATGCAATAGGACTATGCGCGTGGCCTGAACCCCTCAGGCGGGGCGGCGTATCCCAAGGGTCAAACGACATGCCAAAACCAAGGGGCACGATGACGTATCACTCGGACATGGTAGGGTTCACACGATGTTAATGTCGCAGACCATCACCCCGCAGCGCTTCGGCTTCGGCACGCAGATCCGCAAGTCGCCCTTTTTCGACGCCACGGTGCGTTGGGGGGCCAAAGCTTTTTCCGTCTATAATCACATGTACATCCCGCGCGATTTCGGCGATCCGGAGCAGAACTTCTGGAACCTCGTTAACAGCGCGATCCTTTGCGATGTTGCTGTCGAGCGGCAGGTTGAGATTGCCGGCCCAGATGCCATGCGCTTTGCCCAATTGCTAACGCCGCGCGACCTGTCGACAATGGCGGTGGGCCAGTGCAAGTACGTCCTGATCACGAACGCACAAGGGGGGATCCTCAACGACCCGGTTGCCTTGCGGCTGGCCGAGGATCGTTTCTGGCTTTCGCTCGCGGACAGCGACATCCTTCTCTGGGCTCAGGGGGTGGCAGTGCATTCAGGTCTGGATGTGACGATTCGCGAACCCGACGTTTCACCACTACAGCTACAAGGACCGCAATCGGGACGTATCATGCAGGCGCTATTCGGCGACGATATCCTAGATTTGCGGTATTTCTGGCTGCGTGAGCTGGATCTCGACGGTATCTCGCTGGTCGTGTCACGAACCGGCTGGTCCAGCGAGTTGGGCTACGAGATCTATCTTCAAGACAGCTCCCGTGGCGATGAATTGTGGGAAAAAATCATGGCTGCGGGTCTGCCTTTCGGTTTGCAGCCGGGCCATACCTCGACCATTCGGCGGATCGAGGCGGGAATGCTCTCCTACCACGCAGACATGGACGCGCACACCAACCCCTATGAACTCGGCCTGGGTCGGCTGGTTAACGTGGACATCGAGTCGGACTTCATTGGCAAAGCTGCGCTGCGCCGGATTCGCGATGAAGGTATCGCGCGAAAACAGGTAGGATTGGTCCTGAACTGTTCACCGCTGCCTGGTCCGAATACTGTTTTTTGGCGGGTCGAGAAAGCCAACGCCGCCATAGGCAGGGTGACCTCGGCGGTGTATTCCCCGCGCCTGAACAAGAACATCGCGCTTGCGATGATTGCGGCCGAGGACGCGGTGCTTGGTGATACGGTCATCGTTGACGTGGACGGGAACGGGGTCGAGGCCGTAATCGTTGACCGCCCCTTCTACGATCCAAAGAAGGCACTTGCGACTGGTGCGTCTCAGGCCATTTGACCGACACCCCTGGGCAAATTCTCCCGGAACCCCTTGTACCAAGCGCAGTTGCTCATGACCTATTTGATGAGGCTGGTATAATCGTCCCGCCTCATCCAAAGCCGTCCCGGCGCGTCGCCCCGCCAAAAGCAAAAAAGCCCGGGACACGGCCCGGGCCTTTCAGGTCGTTTCAAGCAAAACCTGCCGCGTTTAGGCGGTTTCCTTGTTGGCGGCGCGTTCGGCGCGTTTGCGGGCGTGCGGGTCGAGTTCGGCCTTGCGCAGGCGGATGCTGTCCGGGGTCACTTCCACCAGTTCGTCATCGGCAATGTAGGACAGCGCGGCTTCCAGGGTCAGCTTGATCGGTGTGGTCAGCTTGACTGCGTCGTCCTTGCCCGCCGAGCGGATGTTGGTGAGCTGCTTGCCCTTCAGCACGTTGACTTCCAGGTCATTGCCGCGTGTGTGCTCGCCCACGATCATGCCCGGATAGACCTTCGTGCCCGGGTCGATCATCATCGGACCCCGGTCTTCCAGGTTGAAGAGGGCATAGGCCACAGCCTCACCCGTGCCGTTGGACAGGAGCACGCCGGTGTGGCGGCCGGTGATCGGGCCTTTATAGGGCTCGTAGCCGTGGAACAGGCGGTTGAAGATGGCCGTGCCGCGCGTATCGGACAGGAGCTCGGCCTGATAACCGATCAGCCCCCGGGTCGGCGCGTGGAACACAAGGCGTGTGCGTCCGCCACCGGAGGGTTTCATTTCCAGAAGATCGGCCTTGCGCTCCTGAAGCTTCTGCACGACCACGCCGGAATGTTCCTCATCCACATCGATGATGACCTCTTCCACCGGCTCCAGGCGGCTGCCCGTCTCGTCGAACTGGTAGACCACACGCGGGCGGCCGACGCCTAGCTCAAAGCCTTCGCGGCGCATGTTCTCAATCAGGATGGCCAGCAGCAATTCGCCCCGGCCGGAGACGATGAAGGCATCCGGCTCGTCGGTGTCTTCCACCTTCAGGGCCACATTGCCTTCCGCTTCCTTCAGCAACCGCTCGCGGATGACGCGGGACTGGACCTTGGAGCCTTCGGTGCCGGCCAGTGGGCTGTCATTGACCCGGAAGGTCATTGAGAGGGTCGGCGGATCAATCGGCTGGGCCTGCAGCGGCGTGTCCACGGCCGGAGAGCACAGGGTGTCGGCCACGGTGGCCTTGGTCATGCCGGCAATAGCGACAATGTCGCCAGCCTCGCCCTGCTCGATCGGCTGGCGCTCCAGGCCGCGGAAGGCGAGGATTTTCGAGACCCGGCCGGTTTCCACCTGGGAACCGTCCCGGGCCAGGGCCTTTAGTGGCATGTTGGGCAGGGCGGTGCCGGAGACAACCCGGCCGGTCAGGATGCGGCCCAGGAACGGGTCGGATTCAATGGTGGTGGCCAGCATGCGGAATTCGCCCGGCTCGGCTTCCGGCGGGGCCACCTTGTCGAGGACCATGTCGAACAGCGGGTCCATATTGTCCTGCGGGCCGTCGGTTTCCAGCGCCATCCATTCCTGTTTGGCAGAGCCGTAAAGCACCGGGAAGTCCAGCTGCTCCTCGTTGGCGTCAAGCGCTGCAAAGAGGTCGAAGACCTCGTCCAGCACCTCGTCGGCGCGCTGTTCGGGCTTGTCGATCTTGTTGATGGCGACAATCGGCTTCAGGCCCAGTTTCAGCGCCTTGCCGAGCACGAATTTGGTCTGCGGCATCGGGCCTTCGGCCGCGTCCACCAGCAGGATCACGCCGTCCACCATGTGCAGGATACGTTCCACCTCGCCGCCGAAATCGGCGTGGCCCGGAGTGTCGACGATGTTGATGCGGGTGTCTTTCCAGACCAGCGAAGTGACCTTCGCCAGAATGGTGATGCCGCGTTCGCGCTCGATATCGTTGGAATCCATCATGCGTTCTTCGGTGCGCTGGTTGTCGCGGAACGCGCCGGACTGTTTCAGCAGAACGTCGATCAGGGTCGTTTTGCCATGGTCAACGTGCGCGATGATGGCAATATTGCGAAGGTTCATATGTGGCTCCAAAAGACAGAGCGGGCCCGACCAGGGACCCGCAACACGTCTGGATTAAGAAAATCAGCCTCGGCGCAGCCGCCGAATTCGGCGCCTTTATACGTGGATCGGGCAAATTGTGCAATGCGGTGTCAAGAGTAACATTGACAGACCGGGGGCAGGCTCCTAGTTCGTAAGGATACCTTATGAACGGGGCACCCATGAACATTGCTTATCCCAATGTGAGCGTCACGATGCTGGTCGTGGATCTGGCACGGCTGCTGCGGCGCCGGTTTGAGGCCGCGCTCACAGAGGTGGAAACGGGGTTGACGGTGGGCGAAGCGCGCACGCTGGCTTATGTCTGGTGGCATCCTGGCCTGCGTCAGGCGGCCCTGGCCGACCTGATGTATGTGGAGCCGATGACCCTGGTCGGCTATCTGGATTCCCTGGAAAAAGCCGGGCTGGTGACACGGCGGGCCGACCCGAAAGACAAGCGGGCCAAGCTGGTGGACGTGACACCGGAAGCCGACCCGCTGCTGGAGCGCATCAGCGCTGCGCTGCAAGCCGTGCGCGCGCAGGCCCTGGAAGATATGCCGGACGCCGACCGGTCCCAACTGGAAAGCCTTCTGCAGGACATGAAGGACAATCTTTTGGCCGAGGCGGACAAGGGCAAGCGCAAATGAAACTTTGCCCTGATCAGATGAGTGCCCGGCGCACCTCTGTTCTGGGCGCTGGATTGGTGGCCATCGGTCCGGTGTCGATGGCGCTCTATACCCCGGCCATGCCAGCACTGGTGCAGGCGTTCGGCACCACAGAGCCCGCCGTCAAGCTGACTTTGACCGCCTATTTCGCCGGATTTGCCCTGGCCCAGCTGGTTTGCGGGCCCTTGTCCGATGCATTCGGGCGCAAGCCGGTCACACTGCTGTTCCTGCTGCTTTATCTGGTGTCCAGCTGTCTGGCGGCCTTTGCTCCGACGGTTGAATTCATGGTGTTGGCCCGCGCGCTTCAGGGCATCGGGGCGGCGGTCGGCATTTCTGTTTCCCGGGCGATTGTGCGGGACCAGTTCACCGGGCAGGCCTCCGCCCGGATCATGAACGCCATTGCCATGATGCTGGCGCTCGGACCTGCTATCTCGCCGACCATTGGCGGGGTCGTTCTGGAGCTTTTCGGCTGGCGTGAAATCTTCTGGTGCATGGTCGTTTACGGCATCGTTCTGATGGTTTCGGTGATGTTCTTTCAGGTGGAAACCAATGCCCGGCCCGGACTGCATCATCTTAATCCGGGCCAGCTTGCACGCAATTATCTGCCCCTCCTGAAGGACCCGCGCTTTCTGGCGCCGAGCCTGCTGATTGGCTGCGGTCTTGGCAGTCTTTATGCGCTGGCTGCCGTTCTGCCCTTTGTGCTGATCTATGAGGTTGGCCTGACCCCGTCCCAGTTCGGCCTGACCATGATGATCCAGTCCGGCTCGTTTATGGCGGGAACCATGGTGACCGGGCGGCTGTTGCGCTTTTACGAGGCTCACCGGCTGGTGCCCTTCGGCATGGGGCTGTGGATTGTCTCTTCCTCGCTCATGTGTTTCCTGACGCTCACCCAGGAGCCCGGTATTGCAACGGTGATGGGGCCGGTGGCCCTGTTTGTCTTTGCCCTGGCGCTTGTGCTGCCAGCCTGTTTCACCGATTCCATGGCGCCCTTCCCCCATATTGCCGGGGCCGCGGCCGCCATGGTCGGCTTTCTGCAGTTTGGCGGCGGCATTGTCGCCAGCCTGATCGTGGCCTGGATGGGCAATCCGCTGCTGGGACTTGCCACCGTGCTGCCGCTGATGCCAATCGCCGGAATGGTCCTCTATCTCTTCTTCCGCAGCCAGAGCGCCCGCATGGCCGCCGCCGAATAGGCCGGTACAGACCCCAGGGCCGCTTTCTTCTGACGTGCAGATGGCCTTCGCGGACCGCTCCGCTTGACCGGGCGGCGGCAACAGGGCATCTGTCCCTCTTCAATTGAAAGGGACCTGAATGGCGAAAGCCTCTGACTATATCCTGCCGGGGACCCGGGCGCATGTGATGGGCATCTTGAATGTCACCCCGGATTCCTTTTCAGATGGCGGGCAGCATGACGGCAAGACGGCAGCGCTTGCGCATGCACGGGCCATGATCGCGCAAAAGGCCGACATTCTGGATGTGGGCGGGGAAAGCACGCGCCCCGGCTCGGTGCCTGTGGCGCTGGAGGAAGAATGGCGGCGTCTGGCTCCGGTTCTGGAGCCGGTCTGCGACCTGGGGGTGCCGGTCTCCATCGACACCTACAAGGCCGAGATCGCCCGGCGTGCCTGTGCGGCCGGGGCGGTGATCGTCAATGATGTCTGGGGCCTGCAGCGCGACCCGGCTATGGCCGATGTGGTGGCAGAGGCCGGTGTTCATGTGGTGATGATGCACAATCGGGAGACTGCGGATGAAAGCCTTGATATCCTGAGTGATATTGACCGCTTCTTTGAAACCTCTCTCAACCTTGCACAAAAGGCCGGAATTGCCGCGCACAAGCAGATCCTTGATCCGGGCTTTGGCTTCGGCAAGACCATTGACCAGAATTTTCTTGTGCTCAACCGGTTCGGCACTCTGCAAAAACATGGCTTTCCGTTGCTTGCCGGGGCCTCACGCAAACGCATGGTCGGCGCGGTGTTGAACGCGGAGATGGAAGACCGGCTGTACGGCTCCCTGGCCGTTCACATGGCCGCGATCCAGAACGGGGCCGGGATCGTGCGGGTGCATGATGTTGGTCCGCATGCCGATTGCGTGCGTATGCTGCAAGCCATTCACCTTGAAAGATCTTCTGCCTGACATGACCTCCACTTCGACTGCTCCCCTTGAAGCGCCGACCCGCTGTGCCCTCGGCCTTGGCTCCAATCTCGGCGATCCGGTGCACAATCTTCAAGCGGCCCTGGGCCTTCTGGAGGCCACGGACGGGCTGGAGCTGGTGGCCTGTTCCTCCAACTACCGGACCCTGCCCTGGGGACCGGTGCCGCAGGATGATTTTGTCAATATCTGCGTGATTGTTGATACGGTGCTGAGCCCGCGCGCGCTTCTGGAGCGTTGCCTTGCGGTGGAACAGGAGCTGGGCCGGGTGCGGGATGTGCGCTGGGGCCCACGCATCATCGACGTGGATGTCCTGATCTGCGGCATGCAGCGGGTGCAGGAGCCGGATCTGGAAGTGCCCCACCCGCGCATGGCCGACCGGGCCTTCGTGCTGATCCCGCTCGCCGAAATCTGGCCCGATGCCCCCCTTGCCGACGGCCGCACCGCCGCAGAGGCTCTGGAAACCTGCCCGGATCAGGAAGGGGTGGTGAAGCTTTGAGTGACGTTTCCCCTAGAGCCTCAGCCGGTAGTGCATTGCTGATCATATCTGTTTAACGTCAGCAGCATTCTGTCCGGATAACGAGGGCGTCAGTCCGGGCATTTAAATTTAGAAATAGAAAGAAAGAAACATTTAAACTCTGAAATATAAATCTGTCGCTTGGCGTTATTGATCGGTAAAGCGGTGGGACAGTCGTGACGGCTTCGGATTCTTTTGTTCAAGGGGCGCGTGTTGGCAATGAAAACACCAGGTTCGTTGTCGCCTCAGACACAATTGCTGCCGCTTCCAAAGCGCCTGCGAATGCGGGAAGCGTTGAGCTGCCGTTTCCTGGTAAGCTAAATCTTGGCCTTGTAGCGTTGATCCTGGTTTCGACTGTTGTCTTGTATTTTGTCACTAAGCCGACCATCGAGCTGGTTTCATTTGCGCCATATGGTCTTATTATCTCAATATGTCTTTTCCTTTCCTACTACGTCCGCCGGGCTGCTTTCAGTGATGTTTTCCAGCAGCGTATGGATTTTCTTCTCAAGGGCTTGGCATTCATATTTGTTGCTCTGATAACACTACGCTTGTTCAATCATCTAACAATGAGCCTCGCATTTCCACTGGCCGACAATCTGTTGAACGGTTGGGACAATGCACTTGGTCTGAACTGGGTTGCCTATTTTTCATTTGTGCAAAGCCGTCCGTTTTTATCCCGGCTTCTTGAGGTAGCCTATGTGGCATTTGATGTCGCAAGCGTCCTTGGTTTTCTGGTTCTGGTTGTTGCGGGGTATTTGCGCCGGGCCCGTTACTTCTGCGAAATTTTTCTGATTACCGCCGCCGCATCAACATTCATTGCCATGTTCTTTCCCGCCATGGCTGCCGTTTCCTACCACCTTGGGGAAGTCTCTTCTGTTCCTGGTTTTGCAAATGTGCCGGGTGTGTATCATTTGAAGCAATTCGTTGCTCTGAGAACCGAACAAGTGCCCACAATAAACCTGCTGTCCGCAGCAGGATTGGCAACTTTTCCATCCTTTCACACAGCAGGCGGTATTTTGCTGATCGCTGGGTTTTTGAGGACACGCTTTTCTTGGGCCGTATTGGTGTTCGCCGGCATTATGTTCGCGTCAGTTCCGGTTTTTGGAGCGCATTATTTTGTCGATATGATTGCTGGAACCTTGTTGGCGGTGGCTGTCTGTGTGCTGAATGCACGGCGCTCATGTTACCGTGGCCTGTTCGCGAAAGACGCCGCTCGCTACTGACCAAGTCCTTGGTCTATTTTTAGTTCAAATGTTGGTTGCTATGATTTGGAGTATTTCTCTGGTTCTGGTTTAACTGGAAATACATTCTACCAAGCGCGGTCAAATGGGTCATGATCAATTGCGCTTGGTATCAGGTGCCGAATTCTAAAATTTGGCAAAGCTCTCCATGTGAAACCGTGCGTTATCCGGAGCCTGGCGATGATCCCTGCCAACGGGGCAGGCGTGTCGGGCACCGCAGCCGGACCAGCAGGCCGCCTCGGGGCTACTGTGCAAATGGGTCTGGCAGGCAGCAACGTCATAGCCGTTTTGTTCTGAAATCGCACTGACCGGGCAAACGCTCAGACAGGGCTTGTCCTGACAGGCCGTGCAGGGGCCGTTTTTCCCGCTGGAAGCCGATGGGCCTGTTTCAGGCAGAAAGGGCTCCGGGCTCAGAACCGCGGCTCGGAAGCCCGCCCAGGGGCCGAAGTCTTCATGGACCAAGACACCAAGCGGGCTTTGGGAAAAGCCGCCGCATTTCAGCGCCCATTGCTGAAACGGGCAATAGGGCGGCCCTTCGAAGGGAAAGGCAGCTTCGTAACCGCAGGTTTCGGCAAGGTCCTGAAGGCAGCGCCGGGTGTAACGGTCGAGCGGGTCCGGCTGGCCGCTTCTGTATTCCGGACTTGCCGTAAGGTGCGGCCAGATCGAGGGACCGGTGCTGCCGATCAGGAAAAGGCTTCGGGGCTCCTTGCCGCCTGAAAGCAAGGGGACGGAGTCAGCTCCGTCCAGGGCAAAGCCGCCGAGCAACAAAAACCCGGCGGCAGCAAGGTCCTGTTCGAGCTTTGCTGTCGCCGGGTGTGTCATTTCAGGCGTCTCAGCCGAGCCGGTTGCGCTTGGCCAGGGTCCGCAGGCGCAGGGCGTTCAGCTTGATGAAGCCCGCAGCGTCCTTCTGGTCATAGGCACCCTGGTCGTCCTCGAACGTGACCAGTTCTTCCGAATAGAGCGAATAGGGCGAGGCCCGGCCGGTGACAATCACGTTGCCCTTGTAGAGTTTCAGGGTCACGGTGCCGGTGACATGCTCCTGGCTGTGGTCGATCAGGGCCTGCAGCATTTCACGCTCAGGCGAGAACCAGAGACCGTTATAGATCAGCTCCGCATAGCGGGGCATCAGCTCGTCCTTCAGGTGGGCGGCCCCCCGGTCCAGGGTGATGGATTCGATGGCCCGGTGCGCGGATAGAAGGATCGTGCCGCCCGGGGTCTCGTAAATGCCGCGGCTCTTCATGCCAACGAACCGGTTTTCCACCAGATCCAGCCGGCCAATGCCATTGTCACGGCCATAGTCATTCAGCTTGGCAAAGAGTGTGGCCGGGGACATTTTTTCGCCGTTCAGGGACACCGCGTCGCCTTTTTCAAAGCCGATCTCGATCTCGGTGACCGCATCCGGAGCTTCGGTCGGGTCAACCGTGCGCTGGAACACGTAGTTCGGGGCTTCTTCGGCCGGGTCTTCCAGAACCTTGCCCTCGGAGGAGGAGTGCAGCAGGTTCGCATCAACGGAGAACGGGGCTTCGCCGAGCTTGTCCTTGGGCACCGGAATCTGGTGCTTTTCGGCAAAGTCGAGAAGGTCTGTGCGCGACTTGAAGGACCAGTCGCGCCAGGGGGCGATGACCTTGATATCCGGGTTCAGCGCATAGGCGGAGAGTTCGAACCGGACCTGGTCGTTGCCCTTGCCGGTGGCGCCATGGGCAATTGCGTCGGCGCCGGTTTCCTCGGCAATCTCGATCAGGCGCTTGGAAATGAGCGGGCGGGCAATGGACGTGCCGAGCAGATAGACCCCCTCATAGACCGCGTTGGCGCGGAACATCGGGAAGACGAAGTCACGGATGAACTCTTCGCGCAGGTCATCAATGAAAATTTCCTTGATGCCAAGCATCTCGGCTTTGCTGCGGGCCGGTTCCAGTTCTTCGCCCTGTCCGAGATCGGCCGTGAAGGTGACGACCTCGCAGTCGAGATCGGTCTGCAGCCATTTCAAAATGATGGATGTGTCGAGGCCGCCGGAATAGGCCAGCACGACTTTTTTGATGTCTCCAAGCGCCATCTTAGGGAAGGTCCAGTTCGAGGTTGTCGGCGGGTTGACCGCACTGTTGAAATTTTGCGGCAATTTAGCCGTTTCTTTGCGCTGCGCAAGCCCCACAATCTCGTTGCGGACCAGTCAGAAAGCGACCCTCTGGCGTGCAAAAGATGCGGTCAGCACGTTCGCTGAGGGCCGTTTCGGTTGACCTTCTGCCGGTGAACCATGTTAACACTACGTAAGAACAAGGTGTGTCCGGCTCACATTCTGTGACGCCCGGATTGGGGGTGGAATGGATCTGATCGACTTCCAGCTCGATAGATATGACTACGCAACGTTTGTCGTGCTGCTTCTGGGCGTAATTGCTTTCTTTTACGCCATGATCACACTGGGTGGCCTGCCTGGAAAGCTGGCGGAAAAGCGTAATCACCCCCATGCAGATTCGGTAAAGCTTGGCGGCTGGATCGGTCTCTTTACAGTCTTTCCCTGGATACATGCCCTGATCTGGGCCTATCACGACAGCCTGACCGTGGATGTGCGCAAGCTGCCTGGAAAGGGGGCTGAGGCGGGGCATCAGAGTGCTGAAGCGGCTGCGGATGCAGACGGGGTACTGCAGTCACCGGTTCCAACCGCAGAGGCGCCGGGCCCGGTTGAAGCGCCGGAAGTCGCCGGGTCAGGTCCGAAGGACGGGGCAGCCTCATGACCGTCGCGTTGCTGATTCTGGCCTTTTACGCGCTGTTCATGTGGCTGGTTTTCTACAAGTTCCGCTGGCTGAAATTTAACATCGCCTGGGGCGTGGTCACGTTCTGGGTGGGGTTTCATGTCCTGTTTTTGCTGGTGGTGTTCCTGCGGTTTTATACGCCCTACACGATTGACGGGCATGTGATCCGCCAGACGGTTCAGATCGCCCCGCGCCTGCCGCATCCGACCTTGCTCACTGAGGTCTATGTGGCGCAGAACCAGAAGGTCAAAAAAGGCGACAAACTCTATCAGTTCGATACGGCGCTCTATGCTGCGCAACTGGCCGAGGCCCAGGCCAATCTGGCCAGCGCCCGCCAGAACGCGCTCATCCTGAACGAAGATGTTGCGCTGGCCCGGGACACACTGACACAGGCGCAGGCCAATGAGGCCTTTGCGCAGGAGCAGGTCAAACGCTACACCAACCTGGTGCCAAGGGGCGGGGCAAAGCAGGAAACGCTTGATAAATGGACCTCCCAGCTGACTGCGGACACGGCGCAGGTGGCAGAAGCGCAAGCCGACCTGAAAAAGGCCCAGCTTGCGGTCGAGGCGACGTTTGACGGGGTCAATGCCCAGGTTGCAGCCGCCCAGGCCCAGGTGGATCAGGCGCAGTACTATCTGGACCAGACCACGGTCTATGCCCCCGAAGACGGGGTGATTATCAGCCAGCAGGCCCGGCCCGGTCTGGTGGTCGGCGGCTTCCGGATCGGGGCCATTGCGGCCTTCGTGGCGGATGCGGACCCCTATTTTCTGGCGACTTTCTATCAGGAGCATCTGAAATTCGTTAAGCCGGACCAGCCGGTGGAAGTGGCTCTGGACATTTATCCCGGCCAGATTTTCACCGGCAAGGTGAAGGCCATCTGGGAAGGCACGGGCCAGGGACAGATCGTGCCCCATGGACGTGTGCCGGAGTTCTTGTTCATGAGCCCCCAGGGGCGGTTCGCCGTCGAAATTGTTCTGGATGAGGATCCTGCCTTGAAACGCTATCCGGCGGGCGCCCATGGGGCTGCGGCGATCTATACCGGAGGTGGTGGAGGCTGGGTCGCGGTGCTGCGGCGCATGAACATGCGGCTTTACACCTGGGTCAATTTCATTGTGCCGTTTGATGTTTAGGGGCTGGGCGCAAATGGGGCGGCTGACACAAACAGGACAAAAGCTCGTGGTTGGCGCAGGCCTGATGCTGGGCGGCTGCATGGTCGGGCCTGATTTTGAGCGCCCGGAAGCGCCCCGCCTGGACAGCTGGAGCGCGGGCACGGATCTGCCAGTCGACAGCCGCACCGGGTTCACCACCCGAAGCGCTGTGTCTGTGCCCTGGTGGCATGTGTTCGCAGATGACACGTTAAACGGCCTGATTGCCGAGGCCTACCGGCAGAATGTGGAGCTGCAGGCGGCCGGGGTGCGGGTCTATCAGGCCCGGGCGCAGCTCGGCATTGCCCGGGGCGAGCTCTTTCCCCAGGTGCAGGAGATCAATGGAGGCTCCAGGAGCATCCGCTTCAGCGCCAAGGACCCGTTCATCCGCGATCTGGAGCGGGTTGGTCTCGTCAATGACCATATCACCCGGGTGTCCACCGGCTTTGACGCGGCCTGGGAACTGGATGTCTGGGGCAAGGTCCGCCGGGATGTGCAATCGGCCGATGCCAATTTGAAGGCGATGCTGGCCTCTTATGACGATGCCCTTGTCACTCTGACGGGCGACATTGCGGCGACCTATGTGACCGTTCGGGAATTGCAGCGCCTGATCGTGGCAGCCCGGCGGAATGCGGCGCTTCAGAAAAAGTCTCTCGATCTCACCCGGCTGAGGCTCGAAAACGGCACGGCGGCGAAGCTGGATGTGGACGAGGCAGAGGTGCTCTATAACAGCACTCTGGCCAGTATTCCCGGCTATCAGGCCGAGCTGGCACAGGCGTATAATGCACTCAGCCTGCTGTTGAGCGTTCCTCCGGGCCGGATGAAGGCCCGGCTGGGCCCGTCCGGCCGGTATCCGAAGGTTCCGGCGGAGGTGGCGATCGGGGTGCCGGCCGATCTCCTGCGCCGGCGGCCGGATATCCGCTATGCGGAATATGTGGCGGCGGCGCAATCGGCTCAGATCGGTGTCGCCAAGGCGGATCTGTTTCCCGCTTTCACGATTTCCGGTGCCATCGGGGTGCGGGCGGATGATTTTTCCAACCTGTTCAACAATGGCACCACAGCGGGGTTTATCAATCCGGGGTTTTCCTGGAACTTCCTGAATTACGGGCGCATCCAGAACAATGTGCGGGTGCAGGACGCCAAGTTTCAGCAAGCCTTGCTCAGCTACAAGAACACGGTGCTCAGCGCCTATTCGGAAGTTGAAAATGCGTTGACCGCGTTTTTGCGGTCCAAGCAGCAGGCGGTCTATCTGCGCCGTGCCGTGACAGCGGCCCGCAGCTCGGTTTCGGAGGTTGCTGCCCAATATGAGGATGGCACCGCTGCCTATAACCGGGTCGTGGATGCCCAGAAGAACCTGCTTACCGCCGAAGAGCGCCTGATTGCGGCCGAGGCGAATGTGCTGACCAACCTGATCGCGGTCTATAAGGGGATCGGCGGGGGCTGGGTGCCGGACAATGTTGAGGGCCTGATTTCGGAAGACACCCGCCGCCAGATGGCAGAGCGCACCCGCTGGGGCCAGCTTCTGGAAAAGACACCGGACGGGTCGGGGTAATACCGACTGCACCTAACCAAACAGGCTCCAAACACGGCCTCTGGCGGCGGGCGTCTACATCATCAGGCTCCGGAGCAGGCCGCCGGAAGGTGTCACTCTGGAGGCTCAAGCGCCGTATCGGGCCAAAAACAAATCCACGCTCTCTTCGATGATTTTGCCCACCTCGTCCCGGCCGGGCACGCGGGCGGCGTAGATATTCGGAAAGAAGGCGCGGGATTTGATCAGGCCCAGAAACTGCTCGGCGGCAACAGACGGGTCTCCGGCGGTCAGTTTGCCTTCCCGGGTCGCCTTGCCGATGATGTCTGCGAAGACGCTCAGTTTCGTCATGCGCGTATTCAGGTCGGCGGCCAGATCCGGGTCGCGGATGGTTTCGCTCAGGACCATGCGGGCAAGGCTCATGAAAGAGGGGGTGACCATCAGCTCGCCTTCCGCCCAGCCAAGGCGCACCAGGGCCTCGCGGATGGGAAGCGCGGGATCATAGGACAGCTCCAGCGCCTGGTTCACTTGATCGGCGAGCGACTGGCTGATCGCCCGGAACAAGGCGTCCTTGCTGTCGAAATGGTTGTAGACTGTTCGTTTGGAGACATGGGCCCGCTCGGAAATCCGGTCCATACTGGCGCCTGCATAGCCTTTTTCCTGAAATTCCGCGATGGCCGCGCAAATGATCTGCTGTTTCTTCTGGTCGGATAAGGACATGTCCTGCGCGCGTCAGCTCCTTTGCATCTCTTGCCGCTCCGCTCTTTCTTCCCAAAAAAAGTACTCTATGTAAACTGAAGCGTTTACAAAAAGAAATCCGCGCAATAAACTGCACGGTGTAGTTTACATTCTTCAGCCAGTGAAAGCCAGCCAGGGGAGGAACCTTGCATGTCAGTGACACTCAAGATCAACGGGCAAACGCGGACGCTTGAAGCCGATCCGGACAGCCCGCTTTTGTGGGCCTTGCGCGACGAACTCAAGATGACCGGAACGAAATTCGGCTGCGGCATTGCCATGTGCGGTGCCTGCACCGTTCACTGGGACGGCGTGCCGGTGCGGTCCTGCCAGACCTTTGTCGGCGATCTGGACGGGGCTGAGATCACCACCATTGAAGGTCTTGATGGGGTTGCGGCTGCCGCTGTTCAAGACGCGTGGACCGAGCTGGATGTGCCCCAGTGCGGCTATTGCCAGTCCGGCCAGATCCTGGCCGCCGCCGCTCTCTTGAGCGAAACGCCCAAGCCGAGCGACGAGGATATCGACGCGGCCATGGACGGCAATGTCTGCCGCTGCGCCACCTATGCCCGTATCCGCAAGGCCATTCACCTGGCCGCCGACAAGATGGAGGGCTGACCCATGCTGCATCATCTGACACAGCCGTTGCAGGCGGCCCAGCCAAGCCGCCGCTCTTTTTTGAAGCTCACCGCCGGAACCGCCGGGGGGCTGGTGCTGGCTCTTTCTCTGCCTCGCGGCGCCGAAGCCTCCGCAGACGCCGGGGAGTTTGTTCAGCCCTTTGTTCACATCCGCCCGGACAACAAGGTGATTGTGCTTTCCAAACATCTGGACAAGGGCCAGGGCACGGCCAGTGGTCTTGCAACCCTGGTCGCGGATGAGCTTGATGCGTCCTGGGATCAGGTGTCGGTCGAGTTCGCACCGTCCAATCCCAAACTCTATGCCAACACGCTGTTTGGAGTTCAGGGCACCGGCGGGTCGACCGCCATGGCCAATTCCTTCCTGCAATACCGCCAGGCAGGAGCCGCCGCCAAAACCATGCTTGTGGCCGCTGCCGCCGCAGACTGGGGTGTGCCTGCAGGCGGCATCACCGTGTCCAAGGGCGTTGTCAGCCATCCGTCCGGACAGTCCGCCAGCCTCGGAGAGCTTGCCTCTCTGGCCGCCCGGCAGCCGGTCCCGGCAGATCCGGTTCTCAAAACCCCGGATCAATGGGTTTATATCGGCAAGTCATTCCCGCGTCTGGATGTGAAGAACAAGACGGTTGGCGCGCCCGGCACCTACACGATGGACTTCCAGCGTGACGGCCTGCTCGTGGCAACGGTGGCGCGGGCGCCCCGCTTCGGCGGCAAGGTCAAGTCCTTTGATGTCAAAGAAGCCATGGCCGTGCCCGGTGTGGTCAATGTGCTGGAAATCCCGACCGGCGTGGCCGTGATCGCCACCTCCACCTGGCCGGCCATCAAGGCCCGGGATCTTCTGGAAATTGAATGGGATGACAGCGCGGCGGAAACCCGGTCCAGCGACGCGATGATGGGTGAGCTGAAAGAGATGACGGCCCGGCCCGGCATTCCCGTGCGTGAAGATGGTGATGTGGACGCAGCCCTTGCGGCCTCGGACCGGGTGATTGAAGCCGATTTTGAGTTTCCCTTCCTGGCCCATGGGGCGATGGAGCCACTCGATGCGGCGATCCTGTTCGACGGAGAGACCGCAGAGTTTTGGTTCGGGTCGCAGATCCAGACCATCGATCACAATGTGGCGGCCACCGTGCTCGGCATTCCCTTTGAAAAGGTGTCGATCAACACGCTCTGGGCGGGCGGCTCTTTTGGCCGCCGGGCGCAGCAGGACAGCCATCCGGTGGCCGAAGCCGCGTTCCTGGCCAAGGCCATGCTGGCAGACGGCATGGACCCTGCGCCGGTCAAGATTGTCTGGACCCGGGAGGATGATATGAGCGGGGGCTATTACCGGCCCATGTCAGCGCACAAGGTCAAGGTGGGGCTGGATGCGGAGAACAATGTCACCGCTTTCAAATACACCATTGCGGCCAAATCCATCATCAAGGGCTCGGCCTTTGAGGCCATGTTGATGAAGGATGGCGTCGATCACAACATGACCGAAGGCGCCCATGACACCACCTATGCCTTCCCGCTCATGAACATGGATCAGGCCTTTCAGGAAACGGCCGTGCCGGTCTTGTGGTGGCGGTCCGTGGGGCACACCCACACGGCCTATGTGATGGAAACCATGATGGACCGCCTGGCCAGGGAAGCGGGCAAGGACCCGGTGGCCTACCGGCTGGAGATGATCAAGGACGATCCGCGCAAGGCCGCCGTTTTGAAACTGGCAGCCGAAAAGGCGGGCTGGGACAAACCGCTGCCTGAAGGCCGCTACCGGGGTGTTGCCGCCCACAAGTCCTTCGGGTCCTATGTGGCGGAGGTTGCGGAAATCTCCTTGCGCGATGACGGCACGATCAAGGTGGAGAAGGTCGTGGCAGCTGTTGATTGCGGCATTCCGGTGAACCCGGACAATATCCGTGCCCAGGTGGAAGGCGGTATCGGCTATGGCCTTGGGGCCATCCTGCGCAATCAGGTGACGCTTGTGGACGGGGTGGTCGAGGAGACCAATTTCGACACCTATGAGCCGATCCGCATGTCCGACATGCCGGAGGTCGAGGTGCATATCGTTGCTTCAAGCGAAGCGCCGACAGGCATAGGCGAGCCGGGCACACCGCCGATCGGACCGGCGGTCGCCAACGCGATTGCAGCCGCCAAGGACGAGTGGGTCACCAGCCTGCCGCTGACAAAGGCCGGTCTGGTCTGATCCCGTCTGACCGGCAAAAAAGAAACGGCCGCCTTTCAGGCCAGCCCCTATCTTGAGTGCGGTTTCAAGTAAACCGGCTCTCGCCTCCTTTCAAAAGGCGAGAGCTTGGGTCCGGGGCAGCCGTTCTTTTGCCATGCAGGTTTCGGCTCACCCAATGAGCAAAGTCGGCATGAATACGACGGGCGAAGAGTTGCTTCCGGCCCTTTGCTGCCATAGGCTGTGATCTCATTCAATGACAGCTTCGCGTCCCCATTTCAGTCATTCGTGCCTCCTACCGTATTTCTTGCAAGCTGCCATTCGTCTCGACCTACCTGATGCTCAGTATGTGGCGGCAAGCGTTTTTGCCGGCTTCACGCACAACGTGCGCTCGAAAAGGTCTTGTTCGCTGTCTTGACTGTCCGATTGTTAAATTCGAGCCTTGCGGATACGAAATCGCAGCAAAAGACAATGTCCGCAAAGGTATGCCCCTGCGGACGAGGCGTTAAACTTCTCAAAGATTTGGGTACACCAATTTATGGACGCTAAATGACCACACTTGAGCTGTGCCAAATAGGTATAGTTTTGTGTACGGCATTCCCGTATGCCGCCTTAAGCCCATGCCGACTGTTCCCGTTGTGACAGGCTTTCGCTCAATGGCTGGTACTTATCTGCTGGATGGGGACTTAGAGTGCCTATGGGGGAAACTGGCCTGCACTATTGCTATGATACCCCTTCGAAAAAATTTGTCAGATCTGAATGTGGAGATTGCCCCGTTGTGGTTCCCTTGCCTGCGTAGTTTTGAGTGTGCCTTGCAGAGCTGCCCGATCTAATGAAAAGTAGATGTAGAGTCTGCGAACATTCAGTTCTTGGTTGCTATGCATTCGAGAAGTTGCTTCCATGGATCAATAAAGAAGGGGGAGAGACTTCGTGGCGACTGCAAGCAACAACTCCTGCGATCGCGAACACACCATCAGTCTCAATGTCGTGTTTGGGCTCTTTTGTTGAGTTCGCTGCAATTTGAACGAAATCAAACTATGCGGGACGTTTTGGACGGTTCGCACTTGCTGTGCAAATTGCGGTTTATGGGCAAGCGCGAAGTGCATTTGCTTTAATATTGGAACCGTTGCAGAAGTCATTACTTTTGCAATACCTCACTTATTCTCGCAAAAAGCGGGGAAAACGTAGGACAAGGCCCGACAGCAGGCAAGACCATAGATAGCTGCTCTGCCCGAAGACGATTGGGCCGTTGATTTTAAACAAGCACACCAGCCCATCGACTGGAAGGTGTCGATTGATCCAGTCCCAACTAAATCTGGAGATTCTTTTCCGATAATCTTTCTCTTAGCAGCGGGGCAGCGAAATCGACAAAAGCACGCACCCCGGGACGCGTGTGCCGATTTGCCAGTCGGAATATATTCACAGGCACGCGGTTGTCGTCGTACTCACGCAAGATCTCAACGAGCCGCCCTTCTGGAAGCGCATCTGCGAGCTGGTACGAAAATGCCCGGGTGATACCCAATCCAAATTTTGCGGCAGTGATGGCGGATTCCACATTGCTGGTTGAGATCCTTGGTCCAATGCGCACGATCCTCCGGCCATGATCGTTGCTCCGAAACGTCCATCTGAGGTCTCCGACCATGCTCTGGGCAACGATGCAATCATGCTGTTCCAACTCGGCAGGATCTTCAGGTATTCCATTATGGGCCAGATAGTCGGTCGAGGCGCACACCACCTGGCGCAAAATGCCCGCTCCAGTAACGAGATGCCCGGTATTGCTCAATTGGCCCACCCGTATCGCCACATCCACACCCTCTTCGAGAAGATCAACCCGCCGGTCGACAAATTCCAGTCTCACCTTCACATCCGGATAAGCACTAAGAAAGTCGCGAACAACAGGCAGAACGTGCAGTCGGCCCAAAGCCACGGGAGCTGTCAAACTCAAAGCCCCCGAGGGAACTTTGGTTTTGGTTGAAATTTGGGCTTCAGCGGCTTCAAGGCTGTCAAGGACACAGCGAGCTGTCACCAAATAATCCTGCCCTTCCGGCGTCAGAACCATCCGACGCGTACTCCGGCTCACCAGACTACAGGCCAAATGTTCTTCAAGCTGACCCAGAATACGGCTGACATTGGTCAATGGCTCGCGCAGCGCACGCGCGGCACCCGTCAAACTTCCGGCATCAGCGACAGCAACAAAAATCGTCAAAGCCCGCAGGTGGTCCATACATATTTCCAAAATTTGAAATTCTATTTTCCAACTATTCCATCTTCTGGAAATAAAAGGAATATGCAAAAAATTTGCAATGGTAAAAACACATCACGCATGGGGAGGAAGTCGTGAAACTATACGATCTTGAATTATCTGGTAATTGTTACAAAGTCCGCCTGTTTTTGGCGTTGATTGGCCATGACTACGAACTGGTTCCAGTCGATTTTCTGGACGGAGAGCATAAAAGGCCTCCGCTGAGCAATCTTAATCCATTTGAAGAGATTCCCATTCTCACTGATGGCGACCTAACCTTGCGCGACTCTCAGGCAATACTCATTTATCTCGCCAAAAAATATGGTGGCGAAGCCTGGTTGCCTTCCGAACCTGCGTCCATGGCGACAGTTATGGAGTGGATGAGCACGGCTGCAAACGAAATTGCGCGCGGCCCGAACGATGCCCGCCTGCATGACAAGTTTGGCTATGACCTTGATCACGGTCTCGCAGCAACAAAAGCCGCGCGTGTTTTGGGCCTGCTCGAACAGCACCTTGAAGGAAAAGAATGGCTCGCTCTTGGCAGACCAACCATCGCCGATATTGCCTGCTTCCCATATGTGGCTCTTGGCCACGAAGGACGTGTGCCGGTCGGTGAACATCCGAATGTGCAAGCTTGGATAAATCGTATCAAGGCTTTGCCGGGCTTTATTTCCATGCCAGCTTTGTGAGTGCGCCATGGGCTTTAAGGTAACAGCATATGAACATGTCGGGATCCGTGTTTCTGACCGCGATATATCCAAGGCTTTTTATGAAAAGCTTGGCTGGCGAGAAGAAATCAACCTTCCCGAACATCACGCAAACGAAATGGTGAATGACGCGGGGGTCTATATCAATCTCATTTTCAACGGGGCCAAACGAGCAAAGAATGCGCTGATGGACGAGCCGATCAAGCTTCCCGGTATCACCCATGCCGCCTTCATCGTCACGGACCTTGATGATTTGATGGCCACCTTGGAACGCGAAGGCATCCCTCTTAGCGGAGGGCCCTTCATCTACAGTGATCGACGCCGCCTGATTTTCATTCGCGACCCGGATCGCAACGTTCTGGAATTCAACGAAATCCTGTCCTAGACCCGTCAAACATGGTCAGGACACTCAACCTCATTTACAAAATGGTTGAGTGTCCGCCATGCCCTCTGCGCTAATCCAAGCGCGCTTCCTTCTCGCGCCGTTCAAAGTCATAGACCTCGCCAGTTGATGCCAATTGGCAGATGCGCAGTGGTGTGCCATCGTCGCTCAGTTCCACGATACCGATGCCAGATGCGTTCAAAATGCGCCGTCCTTTGGGGTGTCCCCAACGGCTTTCTTGGAACGATGCGCATGCCTCTGCGGCGTTTCAGCCAATTGAGAGGTGATCGCGGAGAAAAGAACCACCGATTGCTGTGATCCAGAAATGCCAGAAGCCTGTCCGGCCATTTGTTCTTGATGCCGCTGGAGCAAATCTGCCAGATTTCGGGATTTTGATCACTTTGCCCTGTTCTTGATCGTCGACCATTGCGCAATTGAAGTGTCCGCCCGGTGAAGCCGGTCTTCATGGCGGCGCCGCGCTCTGTTACGCTGCTTTTGCAGCGTAACACCAAGGCATGAGTTCGTTGATGCGATTGATCTTGTGGTCGGC